>CAINMN010000341.1 GCA_903850735.1 uncultured Burkholderiales bacterium
CTTCGGCCTGGCAACAGGGCACCAGCACCAGGGCTTGGGCTTTTTTCTCCAGCGCGAAATCAATGGCGTCGTCGGTGGCGGTGTCGCAGGCATGCAAGGCGGTGACGATGTCGATCTGCTCGGGCAGCTCGGCCGAGGCCACGGAATCGGCCACGCTGAGGTTCAAAAAGGACATGCCCGGGAAACCCAAACGCTGGGCCAGCGCCCGAGACGACGCCACCAACTCGGCACGGGTTTCAATGCCGTAGATGTGGCCCTGCACCGGACTGGCAGCGGTGTCGAACACACCCTTGAAATACAGGTCGTACAAAATAAAGCCCAGATACGACTTGCCCGCCCCATGGTCGGCCAAGGTAAGGCGCGCACCGGCAGCGGTCTTTGACTCATGCAAACTTTTCAGCGGGCCCTCAATGAACTGGCACAGGTGGTAGACCTGCTTGAGTTTGCGGCGCGAATCCTGGTTGAGCTTGCCCTCGCGCGTGAGGATGTGCAATTCTTTCAACAACTCGATCGATTGACCGGGACGAACTTCGGGCGGCAAAGCCGACACGGTCGCCGTCTTTTGGAGCGCAGAAGATTTGGCTTTCATGAAGACTCCTTCGCATCATGTGAACGCACAGGACAGCGCGCCTGAACCCCTAGCGCCTGCCATCCGGCATGCCCCATGTCGTTGAGCAAGGCCATGTTGCGCTCGTAAATCACCGCTGCCTCGGGATAAGCCTCGACCGCCCGATCGATGCTGGCCTCGCGCAGCAAATGCAAGGTCGGATATGGCGCGCGGTTGGTGAAGTTTTCCGGGTCATCGGGCAGCGTGCCAGCAAATTGGTAGCGGGGATGAAAGTCGGCAATCTGAATCTCGCCTTCCAAACCAAGCGAGTCAAGCACATCGTCGCAGTCCGCCAAAAAATCATTGAACGCCAAAAAATCGGGCAAGGCATGCGGCGCCATCAGCAAAGTGGTGTCGGTGACCTCAGGGTCGGCTTGCGCCAGCCACAGCAACTCATCGCGCAACTGCGCCAACCAGTCTTGCGGGTCGGATGACAAGCACACCGCATAACGCACCTGCCCCTTCACCTGGACCGCCTTGGCAAACGGGCACAAGTTCAAGCCGACCACGGCCGCGTTCAGCCAATGCGCCATGTCTTCCACCACGGTTTGTGCTTCATCCATTGGGTACCTCCTGAGGGTGACTCAAAGCACGGGCAATCAGTCCCGACAAGCCCAAGCCCACGACACAGCAAGCCACGGTGACCAGCCAGGTCCACTGCCAGCCCCCCGCTTGCACAGCCACCCAGGCCACGGCCGGCGGCCCCAGAAACTGTCCTGCGGCCGACCACTGCTGCATCCACCCCACCGTGGTGGACACGGTGGACGGCGTGGGCGCCAAGCGCACCGCCATGGAAAACAAGGTGCCGGGGATCATGCCCCCCACTGCAGAGAACAGCACCACGCTGACAAAGCGCAAGGCGGCGGGCAAGGCCCAACCCTGCCATTCGCCAAAGGCCAACACCGTGCCCAGGCCCATGACACCGAAACCGATGACCAGCAAGCGGCGCGGCGGCACGCCCTGGCTCAGGAAACGCCCCGACATCACATTGCCCAGCATGTTGGCCGCCGCCACCGTGGCGGTCAGCAAGCCATTGAGCGTGCTGGACATGCCCAGTTGCGCATACACGGTCGGCAAAAAACCAATCACCGCCAACCACTGGCAGGAGTACATGGCAAAGCTGAGCGCAATCCACCACGGACCGCCAGATTGCAAGGTCAAGCGCAAGCGCGCCGGCCAGCGCTCGACCACAGCGTTCGAGCCAGCCTGTGACTGCCGCAACACCGCGTCACTGGGCACCGCACGCGCCAGCCAAACCATGGCCACCAACGACAAGGCAGAAAGCGCCCACCACCAGGCCGACCACCCCAGCCCCCCGATCACCCAAGGCGCACACAGCAAGGCCAGCGCCGTGCCCAAGGGCATGTAGGCGCCCCACCAACCCATCATGCGGCTCAAGTCTTGTGGCGCCACCAACTGTCGCAGCAAACTGGGCGCCGGCATCGAGCCCAGCAAAAAACCCACGCCTTCGATGGCCCGCAAAACCAGGAGGCTGTGGGCGTCTTGCGCGAAGCCGCCGAGTGCGCTGGCCCCACACAAGATGCCCATGCCCAGCAACATGCTGCGGCGCAGCCCCAAGGCATCGGTGCCCAGCCCAATCGCCAAGCCCAGGGCCATGCCAGCCAGTTGCACCAGCGACAACAAAAAACCCGCTTGCAGCAATGAAATGTCCAAGGCCTCGCGCAACACCGGCAAGGCGGGTGGCAATTTGCCAATGTGCAAGGCCACACTGACACCCGCCACGATCACCACCCAGGCGGGGTGCACGCGCGATGCGTTCATTCAGCGCCCAACAGTTGACGCCCCGTCAACCGCGCATGCTCACGTCCCGCAAAGCGATCGGTCATGCCAGCAATGTAATCCGCCACCGCACGCGGCCGATCGGCCTGTGCCGCGTAATCCGAGGGCATTTCATGCGGCGCGCTCAGATAGGCGGCAAACAATTCCACCACCACCGTGCGCGCTTGCTCGGTGGTGTGCATGACTTGCGGGTGCCGGTAAAGGTTGGCAAACAAAAACGATTTGAGCGCGCTCGATTGCGCACGCATCGTGGCACTGAATTGCACCAAAGCAGGCGCCGCACGCACGGCGGCCAAATCGGGCTCGCCCAAGGCTTGCAATGCGTCGCGGGTGGCGTTGATCACGTCATACACCTGATCGCTCAGCATGCGCCGAATCACCTCGTACACATGGCGGCGGCCCTGCACGCTGGGGTGCTCGGCCAGGGTCTGCTGGCTGTAGTGGGCAAACAAGGGCACTTGCTGCATTTGCGCCACGCTCAGCAGGCCCGAGCGGATGCCGTCGTCGATGTCGTGGGCGTTGTAGGCAATTTCGTCCGCCAAATTGCACAGTTGTGCTTCCAAACTGGGCTGGGTGCGGTTCAAAAACCGGGCGGCCACGCCGCCGGGCTCGCGGGCTTCAATCTCACGCGCATGGCGCAAGGCACAGTGCTTCAGGATGCCTTCGCGGGTTTCAAAACTCAGGTTCAGCCCGTTGAATTGCGGGTAGCGCTCTTCCAACTCGTCGACCACCCGCAGGCTTTGCAGGTTGTGCTCGAAGCCGCCATGCTCGGCCATGCAATCTTGCAAGGCATCCTGCCCGGCGTGGCCAAACGGCGTGTGGCCCAGGTCGTGCGCCAGGGCGATGGCTTCCACCAGGTCTTCGTTCAAGCGCAAGGAGCGGGCCATGGAACGCCCCAACTGCGCCACCTCCAGCGAATGCGTCAAACGCGTGCGGTACAGGTCCCCTTCGTGGTTGAGGAACACCTGCGTCTTGTACACCAGCCGGCGAAACGCAGTGGAATGCACGATACGGTCGCGGTCGCGCTGAAAGGCATTGCGCGTGGGTGCGTCGGTCTCCGGGTAGCGACGCCCCTGGCTGCGCGCAGGGTCGCAGGCGTAGGGGGCGAGCGGCCCACCGCTCATGCCTGGCAGCATTGGCGAATCACCTCGCCCACCAGCGCATCCGGCGCTCCCTGAACTTTGGCGTGGCCCGGTGAGTCGATCAGCACAAAGCGAATGTCGCCCGCCTCGGCTTTCTTGTCGACGCGCATGTGGTGCAAATAGGTTTCCACGCCCAAATTCGGCCCCACCACGGGCAAGCCGGCGCGTGCGATCAGCGCCGTCAGGCGCTCCACCAAGGCCAAATCGATGTAGCCCAAACGATGCGACAACTGCGCCGCCATCACCATGCCACAGCCCACGGCCTCGCCGTGCAGCCATTCGCCAAAGCCCAGGCCGGCCTCGATGGCGTGGCCAAAGGTGTGGCCAAAATTCAAAATCGCCCGCAAGCCAGACTCGCGCTCGTCTTGCCCCACCACCCAGGCCTTGATTTCACAACTGCGTTGCACGGCATGGGCCAGGGCCTGCGGGTCGCGCGCCATCAAGGCGTCGATGTGGGCCTCAATCCAGTCCAGAAACGCCATATCGGCAATCGGGCCGTATTTGATGATTTCAGCCAGGCCCGCGCTCATCTCGCGCGCGGGCAATGTTTGCAAGCTGCTCAAGTCGCAGACCACGCGCGCCGGTTGGTAAAACGCGCCAATCATGTTTTTGCCCAGGGGATGGTTGACAGCCGTTTTGCCCCCGACCGACGAGTCCACTTGCGCCAGCAAGGTGGTGGGCACCTGCACAAAGGGCACGCCGCGCATGTAGCAAGCCGCCGCAAAGCCAGTCATGTCGCCCACCACGCCGCCGCCCAGGGCGAACAGCACGGTCTTGCGGTCACAGCCTTGCGACAACAGCACATCGAACACCTGGTTCAGGGTCTGCCATGTTTTGTGGGACTCTCCATCGGGCAAGGTCACCTGGTGAATCTGGGCATAGTGGGGTTTCAAGGCCTGTTGCAGTGCCGCCGCATAAAGCGGCCCCACCGCATCGTTGGTCACGATCAAAGCCGTGCTGGCCTTGGGCAAGCCTTGCCACGCGCTGGGTTGCGACAACAAGCCGGCGCCAATCAGAATGGGGTAACTGCGCTCGCCCAGTGCAATTTGAACTTCGATCGGGGCGGTGTGTTCAAGAGCTGACATGCGGTTTGTCCGATGCGAAAGACGAGGAAGAAGTGTAGGGTGCGCCCCCCGAGCCTGAACGCTTGGCGTCCAGTTTGTCCAAAATCATGTTGACCAGCGCGGCCACCGTGGGGCGACCGGTTTCAATCACATGGTGGGCGGTTTCACGGTACAGAGGGTCGCGGATATCGAACAGCTCACGCAAGCGCCCCAAGGGGTCGGCCACTTGGAGCAAGGGGCGGTTCTGGTCATGGCGCAAGCGGCGAAACACCTCTTCGGGTGATGAGCGCAGGTAGAACACTTGGCCGCGCGACTTCAGTCGCTGTCGGTTCACAGGTCGCAAGACCGACCCGCCGCCGGTAGAGAGCACGCCGTCGTCGCGCTGCGACAAGTCATCCAGCACCTCAGACTCGATGTCGCGAAAGCGGTCCTCCCCTTCGCGTTCGAAATACTCGCGAATCGAGCAGCCCAGTCGCTGCTCGATCGCATGATCCGAATCCACAAAAGGGAGGCTCAACCGCCGCGCCAATTGGCGTCCGACGGTGGACTTGCCGCTGCCCGGCAACCCGACCAAAACCAACAAAATGTGCTTTCCTATGGTGCTGATGCACGCTGAGCAAGCATTTTAGGGGTTATGAACACCATCAACTCTTGCTTGACCTGCTTGCGCATCTGCTGGCCAAACAGCCGACCCAACCAGGGAATGTCACCCCAGACCGGCACTTTGGCCTGGTTGTCGAGCTCGTTGAGCTCGTAAATGCCGCCAATCACCACCGTCCCGCCATCGTCCACGCGCACCTGGGTGCTGATGTGCTTGGTGTCGATGGCAAAGCCCGCAGGCGTCACCTGGCCCACGCTGTCTTTGTGAATATCCAGGTCCAGCACGATGCTGCCCTCGGGCGTGATGTGTGGCGTGACTTCCAGCCGCAAGTTCGCCTTGCGAAAGGCAATGGAGTGCGCATTGCTGCTGCTGGACGCCACCTGGTAGGGCAATTCGGTGCCCTGTTCGATCACGGCCTTGGCCTGGTCGCCGGTCACGATGCGCGGGCTGGCCACCACCTTGCCCTGGCCATTGGCCTCGAGCGCAGACAACTCGACGGCAATCAAGGAGGTTTTGGCGGCGTTGTAGAGGGTCAAAGCCACCGCCCCAGGGTCCACACCCTGCAGACCGGCGGCTGGCAGGCTGAGCACGGGGCCTGAGGCCTGCAGGCGCTCCCCCACCGACAAGGGCCGATCCCCCAGCGCCAGCTTGGCCCCCAAGGTTTTTCCGAAACTGTCACTGGCTTCCACGATGCGCGCTTCAATCAGCACCTGGCGCAGCGGAATGTCGAGCAAATCGACCATGCGCTGCACTTGCTCCAGCCGCGCGGACACATCGGTCACAAACAATTGGTTGGTGCGGGCATCGGCGATGGCGCTGCCGCGCGCAGTCAGCAAACGCGCCGATGCGGATGAGCCCATGGGCGCTGGACCCATGGGCGTCGGCCCAAGGAAAGCAGGGCCCGCACCCGCGCCGAACCCGCCGGATGCGGTGCCCAATAGGTGTTGCAGCATGTCTGTGGCCTTGGCATAGTTCAAACGGAAGGTGCGCATTTGCAACACCTCCAGGTTCTGCAATGCGGCGCGGTGCTCCACCTCGAATTTTTCGCGGGCGGCAATGTCGGCGCGTGGCGCAATCCAGATCACGTTGCCCTGCCGCCGCTGGGCCAAGCCTTTGGCTTGCAACAAGGTTTCCAGCACTTGCTCCCAAGGCAGGTC
>CAINMN010000342.1 GCA_903850735.1 uncultured Burkholderiales bacterium
TCGACGCCTTGCAAGGCGCGGTGCAAATTCTGCAATCGCTGTACGCGCAAAACACGCTGTACCAGCAAGTCACCTCGGGCGTGGAAGGCATCAACCACCCCTACCTCAATGTCGGGCGCATTGAAGTCGGCACCAACACCAACGTGGTCCCCGGCAAGGTGAGCTTCAAGCTGGACCGGCGCATGATTCCGGAAGAAAACCCGGTCGAAGTGGAAGCCAACATTCGCCAGGTGATTCAGCAAGCCGCAGAGCAGTTCAACCGTGGGCGCGCAGAGGGCGAGCAGATCCGGGTGGAGATCAAACGTCTGCTGCTCGCGCACGCCATGAAGCCGCTGGCCGGCAATGCACCTTTGGTCAAGGCCATCCAAAAGCACGGTCAGGAAGTGTTTGGCGAGCCCATCCCTGCCATGGGCACACCGCTCTACACCGATGTGCGGCTGTATGTCGCGCAAGGCGTGCCCGGCGTGATTTACGGCGCCGGCCCCCGCACCGTGCTCGAGTCGCACGCCAAGCGCGCCGATGAGCGCCTGGTGCTGGAAGACCTGCGTCGCGCCACCCGCGTGATCGCCCGCACCCTGCACGACCTCCTCACCTGACCTGTCGTTGCGAGGCCCCTCCGGGGCCGCGGCAATCTCTCCCAGACACAAGATCGCCGCTCACCCCTCTCGATGTCGCGAGGGGTGAGCGAGGGTAATCCAGTATACGAACTTCTCTTATTTTGTATACAGTTTGGAATGCAATCCATCGTTTTTCCTCCCCGCTTTAGGAGACGCCATGACCCCCTCCACCCATCCCGTTGACGAACGTTTGCCCACTGGCCAGCTGACTGCGCTGGGCCTGCAACACGTGCTTGTGATGTACGCCGGCGCCGTGGCCGTGCCCCTGATCGTGGGGCGGGCGCTCAAGCTCAGCCCAGAACAAGTGGCCATGCTGATTTCAGCTGACCTCTTTGTCTGTGGCTTGGTCACGCTGATTCAATCGCTGGGGGCCACCCAATGGTTTGGCATTCGGCTCCCGGTGATGATGGGCGTCACGTTCGCAGCGGTAGGCCCCATGGTCGCCATGGCCAACAGCAATCCAGGGGCTGCGGGAGCGCAACTGATTTTTGGCGCCATCATTGGAGCGGGGGCGATCTCCATCTTGATCGCGCCCATCATGAGCCGCTTGTTGCGCTTCTTCCCGCCAGTGGTCACCGGCACCATCATTGCCGTGATTGGCATCAGCCTGATGCGCATCGGCATCAACTGGATTTTTGGCAACCCCTTTGGCCCGACAGCGCCCAGCATCGTCAACCCTGAGCATGCGAAGTGGTTGTCTGAAGTTGGCGCCGCCGCTGCCGCACCGGGCTCTACCCTGCCCGCCATGCCCAAAGACCTGGCCTTGCTGCCCAAGGTGCCCAACCCCAAGTACGCTGAGTTGACGGGCGTGGGCATTGCGGCCTTGGTGCTGGTCTCCATCCTCTTGATTTCCAAATACGCCAAAGGCTTTTTGGCCAACATCTCGGTGCTGCTGGGCATCGTCATTGGGGGCGTAGTGGCCACGGCCATGGGCCTGATGAATTTCGACAAAGTGGGCAAGGCCGCCTGGTTCGATGTGGTGCTGCCCTTTCAGTTCGGCGCGCCGGTCTTCGACCCGGTGCTGATCCTCACCATGACCCTGGTGATGATCGTGGTGATGATCGAGTCCACCGGCATGTTCCTGGCCTTGGGCGACATGACCGGCCGCCATGTGGACCGCCCTGCGCTCACGCGGGGCCTGCGCACCGATGGCCTGGGCACCTTGATTGGCGGCATCTTCAACACCTTCCCCTACACCAGCTTTTCCCAGAACGTGGGCCTGGTGGCGGTGACGGGCGTGAAAAGCCGCTTTGTCTGCGTTGCGGGCGGCGTGATCCTGATCGTGCTGGGTGTGTTGCCCAAGATGGCCGCCCTGGTGGAATCTTTGCCCACCGTGGTGCTGGGCGGTGCAGGGTTGGTGATGTTCGGCATGGTGGCCGCCACCGGCATCCGCATCCTGGGTGGCGTGGATTTCCGCCACAACCGCTTCAACGCCCTGGTGGTGGCGATTTCCATCGGCATCGGCATGATTCCGCTGATCGCACCCAACTTCAAGCAGTGGATGCCGCACGGCCTGCACCCGCTGATCGAGTCAGGCATTTTGCTGGCATCACTGAGCGCCGTGCTGTTGAACCTTTTCTTCAACGGTGCCACGGAAGATGAAGCCGCCACCATCGCCGCCGCCAAACAGGCAGACAGCCACTGAATTCAAAAGCATTCAATTACAGGCCATCTTCCCCACGGCTTGGAGGGCAGCGCACCAAAACAGGGGGCTGCCCCATTCTGGGGAAAATATGGGTGACAAAAGACGCCACACAGCCCGAACTTGAAGGAAAATGCACCCTCAGCAGGATGCCGGGCGTGATGGTTCGCGGGCATTGATATTGCTAAGTTTTGTTGTCCGTCATTCACAGGAGTTTTTTCATGACCAAACGCCCCTTTCTCCAGGCCGTCCTGGCCTCAGCACTGTCGCTGAGCTTTGGCCTGGCAAACGCTCAGAACACCCCGATCAAGTTCCAGCTTGACTGGCGTTTTGAAGGTCCCTCTGCCCTCTTCTTGCAACCCACGGCCAAAGGCTACTTCAAAGACGCCAAACTCGACGTGACCGTGGATGCCGGCAACGGCTCGGGTGGCGCGGTCACCCGTGTGGCTTCGGGTGCTTACGACCTGGGCTTTGCCGACCTGGCCGCCCTGATGGAATTCCACGCCAACAACCCCGATGCGCCCAACAAGCCCGTGGCCATCATGATGGTGTACAACAACACCCCCGCCTCGGTCATGGCCCTGAAAAAGTCGGGCATCAAGACCCCGGCCGACCTCAATGGCAAGAAAATGGGCGCGCCTGTGTTTGATGCCGGCCGCCGCGCCTTCCCCATCTTTGCCAAGGCCAACGGCGTTGGCAACGTGGCCTGGACGGCGATGGATCCCCCGCTGCGCGAAACCATGCTGGTGCGTGGCGATGTCGATGCCATCACCGGCTTCACCTTCACCTCTTTGCTCAACATTGAAGCGCGTGGCGTGAAAGCCGAAGACGTGGTGGTGCTGCAATACCCTGACTACGGCGTGAAGCTGTACGGCAACGCCATCATTGCCTCGCCCAAAATTCTGAAAGAGAACCCGGTGGCCGTGAAGGCGTTTTTGCAAGCCTTCACCAAGGGCGTGAAAGAAGTGATTGCCAAGCCCGCTGAAGCCATCGAGTCGGTGAAAGCCCGCGACGGCATCATCAACACGGCGCTGGAAACCCGTCGCCTGCAATTGGCCATCGACACCGTCATCAACAGCGCTGACGCCCGTGCAGAAGGCTTCGGCCAAGTCAAAGGCCCGCGCCTGGCACTGATGGCCAGCCAGGTGTCGGATGCGTTCAACACCAAGTCCCGCGTCAATCCCGATGCGGTTTGGACCGACGCGTTCCTGCCCCCCGCCAAAGAACTCGACATCCTGCCGAAGAAGTAAATGACTGCACAAGCCGAAAATTTCGTCGATTTCCAGAATGTCTGGCTGGCCTACAACGAGGAACTGCTGGCACAGAACCACTTTGCAGTGGAGGACATCAACCTGCAGGTCCGCAAGGGCGAGTTCATCGCCATTGTGGGGCCCTCGGGTTGCGGCAAATCGACCTTCATGAAACTCACCACGGGCTTGAAAAAGCCCTCCCGGGGCACCATCCATGTGGATGGCCAGCCGGTGAATGGTCCGCTCAAGATCAGCGGCATGGCGTTTCAAGCGCCCTCGCTGCTGCCTTGGCGCACCACCCTGGACAATGTGTTGCTGCCGCTTGAAATTGTCGAGCCCTATCGCAGCAACTTCAAAGCCAAAAAAGCCGAATACGAAGCCCGCGCCATTCAGTTGCTGAAAAACGTGGGCCTGGGCGGCTACGAGCGCAAGTTTCCCTGGCAACTTTCTGGCGGCATGCAACAGCGCGCCAGCATTTGCCGTGCCCTCATCCATGAGCCCAAGATGCTGCTGCTGGACGAGCCCTTTGGCGCCCTCGATGCCTTCACCCGCGAAGAGCTGTGGTGCATCTTGCGCGACTTGTGGACCGAGCAAAAATTCAACGTCATCTTGGTCACACTCGATTTTCGCGAGTCAGTGTTCCTGGCCGACACGGTGTATGTGATGAGCAAGAGCCCGGGTCGTTTCGTGGTCAAGAAATCCATTGAGCTGCCGCGCCCGCGCGACCTGGAAATCACCTACACCCCCGAATTCACCGACATCGTCCACGAGCTGCGGGGCCACATCGGCGCCATGCGCCGCCCCGACGCTCCCATCGCCCAATGAAGGTGAACTGAACCATGAATGCCAAACAAATCGAACGCTGGGCGCCCTGGGTGCTGCTGGTCATCACCCTGGTGGTCTGGCAAGGCTTGTGCTCGCTTTTCAACGTCTCTGAATTCGTCTTCCCCAGCCCCTTGCGCATTTGGGAACAGCTGGTGGAGTTTCGCGGCACCATTGCCGGCCATGCCTGGCGCACCTTCTGGGTCACCATGGCCGGCTTTGGCATTGCCATCGTGGTGGGCGTGCTGATGGGCTTTGTCATTGGCAGCTCACGCTTTGCCTATGCCGCCGTCTACCCGCTCATGACCGGCTTCAACGCCCTGCCCAAGGCCGCCTTTGTGCCCATCCTGGTGGTGTGGTTCGGCATCGGCATTGGTCCGGCGATTCTGACGGCGTTCTTGATCAGCTTCTTCCCCATCATGGTGAACATTGCCACGGGCTTGGCCACACTTGAGCCCGAGCTCGAGGACGTGCTGCGGGTGCTGGGGGCCAAGCGCTGGGATGTGCTTATCAAAGTGGGCCTGCCGCGCTCCATGCCTTATTTCTACGGCTCGCTGAAGGTCGCCATCACCTTGGCGTTTGTGGGCA
>CAINMN010000343.1 GCA_903850735.1 uncultured Burkholderiales bacterium
CGGTGACCACCGGAGCGCGGGCAATCGACTCGGCGGTGTGCGCCGAAGCTTCCGCTTCGGTGAAGGCCTCCGGATCGTCCAGGGCCGCCACGATGGCTTTGTGGCCCATTTCTTCCACCACGATCATGGCGGTGTCTTGGTCCAAAGGCTGGTTGATGGTGACCATCTGGCCTAGCTTCATCAGGTGCTTGATGACCTCGGAGGCCTTGACAGCCATCTTGTGCGCCAATTCGGCCACGGTGATGGTTTCAGGCACGTGCACTTCGATGACTCGGTTCTCGACCGGTTGTGCAGGTTGAGACGACTCTTCGCGATCTCGCTCACGACGACCCTTGGGGCCACCGCGCCAACTGTTGCGACCCACGCCGGCACTGGTATCGCCGCGTGTCTTGATTTCTTTTTTCTTGGCATTCTCATCGGCCCAGCTCGAAGACAGCTTGGCGCTCTTGACTTCTTTGCCGTCTTTGCTGGTGGTGGTGGCCGCAGGACGGGCCGCACCCGGCGTTGCTCCAGCCGGTGTGGCGGGCTTGTGCAACGTGCCCTTGATGGGCTTGGCTTCTGCCGGCTTGGCAGGCTCTTCAGGTTTCTTCGCCACCAACACACGCTTGGGCGCATTCATCATGGCGCGAATGGCTTCCGCCTCGGCCAAAGCCTTGCGGCGGCGGTCTTCCAGGTCTTTGGCGCGCACCGCGTCTTCTTCGGCAGAAGCTTTGGCAGCGGCGGCTTTGCGCTCTTGCTCGGCTTTGGCCGCGGCAATGGCGGGGTCGATCGCGGGTTGCACAGGCACTTGTGCAACGTCATCAGCCGCAGGGGCTGTTTGCGATTCATCCGCAGGGGCAAGCGTGTCAGCGGCCGCTTTGGCGCGTTCAGCATCAGCCGCAGCTTGTTCCGCACGAGCCAGGGCCTCGGCTTGCTCACGTTGTTCTTGTTCTTGGCGCAGACGGCGTTTTTCGGCCAGCTCTTCTTCCTGGCGGCGGATCAGCTCTGCTTGGCGACGTGCCTCTTCCTCACGGCGCGCCAACTCGGCGTCGTCAATCAAGGGGGCGGCAGGCGCGGACACTTCGGCCTCGGGCTTGCTGACTTCTTCGGGCTCGTCACGCTGAATGAAGGTGCGCTTTTTACGCACTTCCACCTGGATGGTGCGCGCCTTGCCAGTGGCATCGGCTTGCTTGATTTCGCTGGTGGACTTTTTAACCAGCGTGATCTTTTTGCGCTCGGGCGAACCTGTGCCATGGCTGGCCTGCAGGTAACCCAGCAGCTTTTGCTTGTCGGCGTCGGTCAAAACGTCGGCGGCATCTGCTTTGGGAACCCCGGCGGAGCGCAGCTGCTCCAGCAGGGTTTCAGTGGATTTCTTGAGTTCGTTGGCGAACTCGGCAACAGTCGTACGCGTCATCTGTGGTGTTCCTCTCCATGACCATCACGCTTGGCCCGCGAACCAGTGCTCGCGTGCCTTGATGATCAGGGCCTTGGCCTCGTCTTCAGGTTGTCCGGTGATTTCCACCAGTTCATCGATGGCCAGATCAGCCAGGTCATCGCGTGTGTGCACGCCGCTTTCGGCGAGCTTGGCAATCAGCGCAGGCGTCAGGCCTTCGAGGTCACGCAGGTTTTGCGAAACTTCTTCGACGCTCTCTTCGCGGGCGATTTCCATCGTCAGCAAGGCGTCTTTGGCGCGGGCACGGAGTTCGTTCACGGTGTCTTCGTCAAAGCTGTCAATTTCCAGCATTTCCTGGATGGGCACATAGGCCACTTCTTCCAGGCTGGTGAAGCCCTCGTCGATCAGGATGTCGGCGACTTCCTGGTCAACGTCGAGTTTTTCCATGAACAGGGCACGGGTCGATTCGGTTTCGTTGGCCTGCTTTTGGGCCGACTCGGCGGCATCCATGATGTTGATCTTCCAGCCGGTCAAGTCGGAGGCCAGGCGCACGTTTTGACCGCCACGGCCGATGGCGATCGCCAGGTTTTCTTCGTCCACCACCACGTCCATGGCGTGCTTTTCTTCGTCCACCACGATGGAGCTGACGTTGGCAGGCGCCAGGGCGCCGATGACAAACTGCGCGGGGTCCTCACTCCACAGCACGATGTCCACGCGCTCGCCAGCAAGCTCGTTGGTGACGGCATTGACGCGGGTACCGCGCACGCCCACACAGGTGCCAATGGGGTCGACGCGCTTGTCGTGAGACAGCACGGCAATCTTGGCGCGCGAGCCAGCGTCACGGGCGCAGGATTTGATCTCCAGCAGGCCTTGCTCGATCTCGGGCACTTCCTGGCGGAACAGCTCGATCATGAACTCGGGTGCGGAACGCGACAGGATGATGGGCGCGCCACGCAAGGTCAGGTCCACGTCCATGATCATGGCGCGCACGCGGTCGCCGTTGCGCAAGTTTTCCTTGGGAATCATTTCATTGCGACGCAAGCGGCCTTCCACGCGGCCACTCTCCACAATGATGTCGCCCTTGTCCATGCGCTTGACGGTGCCGACAAAAATCTTGTCACCACGCGACATGAAGTCATTGAGCAGCATTTCGCGCTCGGCGTCGCGGATCTTTTGCAAGATGACCTGCTTGGCTGCCATGGCGCCAATGCGGCCGATGGGCAAGGACTCGATGCCCTCTTCGATGTACTCGCCCTCTTCGACGTCGGAAACGCGCTCGCGTGCGTCCATCAAGAGTTCTTCGGCATCGGGATTTTGCAAGCCTGCAGCGTCAGGCACAACCAGCCAACGGCGGAAGGTTTCGTAGTCTCCGGTATCGCGGTTCATCGCCACCCGGATGTCCACTTCGCCTTGGTACAGCTTTTTCGTGGCTTGGGCGAGGGCGAGCTCAACGGCGCCGAACACCACATCGCGCTCGACGTTTTTCTCGCGCGAGATGGCTTCCACCAGCATCAACATTTCGCGGTTCATGATCGACTACTCCTCTTCTCACTTAACGGACTGACGTCCCTTGAAATCAACAATCGGTGCCAGACGAGCCTCACGCAGCTCGTCCAACGTGAATCCCAACGCCTGCAAAGGCGGCTGCTCTCTTTTCTTGCTCACGCGCTGGCCAGGCTTGACCTGCGGTTCGTCACGCCAGGTGATCTGCCATCCCGTGCCTTGTTCGGTACGCTCCAGCGTGCCGCGGAATTTTTTACGCAGGCTCGACACCAAGCCGCCGGCAGCGGCGCCCATGGGTTGCTTCAAGGTCAGGTCGATGATCTGCCCCTGGAAGCGTTCAAAATCTGCTTCGTGCCGCAAAGGCCGGTCGATGCCAGGCGAAGACACTTCCAAGCGCCGGTACTCAATGCCATCGACTTCAAGAGCGAACTGCAACTGGCGGTTGACCTTTTCACAGTCTTCCACGTTGACCCATTGCTCGGTCTCGCCAGCCACCCAGGGATGATCGATGGTGATGCGCAATAAACCGCCGGCGGAGCGTTCAATCTCCACCAGGTCATAGCCCAGTCCTTTGACGGTTTGATCAACGATGTCTTGTAGTGCCACGGTGTTTTTGAATGGACCAAAAAAAACGGGCGGTAAATACCCGCCCGTTTGGTCGTGAAGCGATTATTGTAGCGCGTAAATCCTTGATTCGCAAAGGATTTATCAAAAACTTAGCGGGCGGCGGCCACCAATTGCTGTGTATACAGGTGTGTCGGTTGGTCCAAGACCTGCGAAACCGGGCCCGACTCCAGAATCTGGCCGTCTTTCATCACGATCACCTCATGGGCCATGGCCCGGATGACAGCTATGTCATGGGTGATCAACAGATAACTCAGACCCCGCTCGCGTTGCAGTCGCTGCAGCAAAGTGAGAACTTGTTTCTGAATGGAGACATCCAAGGCGCTGGTGGGCTCGTCCAGCACCAGCACTCGGGGCTCCACAATCAGGGCCCGCGCAATGGCCAGGCGTTGCCGCTGCCCCCCTGAAAACTCATGCGGATACCGGTCCAGCAAGCCCGGAAACTGGGTTTCGTCCAGCCCAACTTCCAGCAAAGCTTGAAGTACGCGCGCTTGTCGATGTTGCACGGACAAATCGGGCGCATGCACCTGCAGGCCCTCGCCCACCAGGGTTTCGACGGTCATGCGTGGCGAAAGCGATGAAAACGGGTCTTGAAACACAACCTGGACCGTCCGCCGCAATGCGCGATCCGATGCGGCACTGTGCCCCCATTGCTGGCCATCCAAACGCAAATCACCACTGAACGCTTGTAGCCCCAAAGCCGCCAGTGCCAGCGTGGACTTGCCAGAGCCCGACTCCCCCACAACGCCCAGGGTCTGTCCCGCGCGCAAGGAGAACACCGCTTGGTCCACCGCAACAAAGCGGCCTTGTGTGAACCAACCGCGCAGCCCCGGCAAGGCTTGCGGATAGGCCACGCCAACATCGCGAGCCGACAAAATGACGGCGTCGTCTGGTGATGGCGCACGCACGTCCCGCGTGGGCAGACTGTCCACCAGTCTTTGGGTGTAGGGGTGCGACGGGGACTGCAACACTTGGGCCACAGTCCCGCTTTCCACCAAGTGGCCGTTTTCCATGACGGCGACCCGGTCTGCGAAGCGCCGGACCAGTGGCAGATCGTGGGTGATCATCAATACCGCCATGCCATGGCGTTGTTGTAAGTCTGTCAGCAAGTCCAGGATCTGGCTACGCAAGGTGACATCCAAAGCCGTGGTGGGCTCATCGGCCAGCAGCAGTTTGGGCCGGCAGGCCAAGGCCATGGCGATCATCGCGCGTTGGCGTTGTCCGCCGGACAACTGATGCGGAAAAGAACCCGCCCGACGAGCCGGTTGGGGAATGCCCGTGTCCTCCAGCAATTGAATGGCTTGTGACCAGGCCGCTTGCCGGGTCAAGCCCTGCTTGAGCTCAAGCACTTCGGCAATCTGGTCGCCGATGGTAAACAAGGGGTTCAGGGCCGTCATGGGTTCCTGAAAAATCATGGCAATGTCGGCGCCACGCACGGCTCGCAATTCGGGCAAGGTCAATTGCAACAAGTCGCGGCCTTCAAACACGCAACGGCCACCCCAGCGCGCGCCCTGGGCCAGGCGCAAGATGCTCAGGGCCGTGACGGTTTTGCCAGACCCTGATTCCCCCACCAAGGCCACGCGCTCGCCGCGCGCCACCTGCAGGTCGATGCCATGCACCACCTCCCGGCCCTGGAAACTGACCGACAATTTTTCAAGCGACAGCAAGGCCTGGCTCATGCGCCCTCCCCGTCGGTGCGTCTCGGGTCCAGGGCGTCGCGCAAAGCGTCTCCCATGAAGGTCAACAACAACAAGGTGACGACCAGGACGGCAAAGGTCGACAAAGAAATCCACCAGGCGTCGATGTTGTTTTTGCCTTGCGCCAAGAGTTCGCCCAGACTGGGCGTGCCAGGTGGAACCCCCAGGCCCAGAAAGTCCAGGCTGGTCAGCGCCAGGATGGCCGCACTCATGCGGAAGGGCAAAAAGGTCACCACCGGCGTCAAGCTGTTGGGCAAAACATGGCGCCAGATGATGGCCCCATTGCTCAAGCCCAGGGCGCGGGCCGCGCGCACATAGTCCAGTTGCCGGTTGCGCAAAAACTCTGCGCGCACATAATCCGACAGGCCCATCCAGCCAAACAGGCTGAGCAGGATCAGCAACAGGCTGACGCTGGGGTCGAACACCGCCGAAAAAATGATGAGCAAATACAGCTCTGGCATGGCGCTCCAGATCTCGATGAAGCGCTGAAAGGCCAGGTCGGTCTTGCCGCCAAAAAAGCCCTGCAAAGCGCCTGTGAGCACGCCCAACACGGTCCCGGTCAGGGTCAAGGCCAGGGCAAACAGCACCGACACCCGAAAACCGTACAACAGCCTGGCCACCACATCCCGCCCCCGGTCATCGGTGCCCAGCCAGTTGTCACTGGATGGCGCTGCCGGGTTGGGCTCTTTGGCAAAGTAATTCAGCGTGCTGTGGTGGTAAGGATTGACTGGGTAAAGCGCCCAATTGCCGGGCTGTTGAAATTGCTGCTGAATGAAAGGGTCCAGGTAATCGGTGGGGGTTTGAAAATCGCCCCCAAATGCCGTTTCCGGCGGATTGCTCAGGATCGGCGAAAGCCATTGGCCGTTGTAGCGCACCAAGAGCGGCTTGTCGTTGGACACCAACTCGGCCCCCAAGCTCAGCACAAACAACGTCAAAAAAATCAACAAACTGCCAAAGCCCAGGCGGTGCTGGCGAAAGCGAAGCCAGGCGCGACGCCCGGGCGAGAGTGAGGCGGTGTAGGCGCGCATCAGTCGAACTTCACGCGTGGGTCGACCCACACATAGCAAAGGTCACTGACCAACTTGGTCACCAAGCCAATCAGCGTGAACAGGTACAGGGTGCCCAGCACCACGGGGTAATCGCGGCGCATGACGCTTTCGTAGCTGAGCAAGCCCAGGCCGTCAAGCGAAAACAGGGTTTCAATCAACAAGGAGCCGGTGAAAAAAGCGCCAATGAAGGCCGCCGGAAAACCCGTGACCAAGGGGATCATGGCGTTGCGCATCACATGCTTCCAGAGCACCCGACGCTCCGACAAGCCTTTGGCACGCGCCGTCAACACGTACTGTTTGCGAATTTCTTCCAGAAAAGCGTTTTTGGTCAGCATCGTGGTCACTGCAAACGCGCCCAAGACGCTGGCGGTGATGGGCAAGGCAATGTGCCAAAGGTAGTCAACCACACGTGCGCCCCAACTCAGCTGCTCCCAGTTGCTGGAGGTCAGCCCGCGCAAGGGAAACCATTGAAGCTGGCCACCGAACACCACCAACAAAGCCACGCCCAACACAAAGCCTGGAATGGCATAACCCGTCAACACCAGGAGGCTGGTGAGGGTGTCAAACCTTGTGCCCGCCCGCACCGCCTTGGCAATGCCCAAGGGCACAGAGATGAGGTAACTCAAGAAAAATGTCCACAAGCCCAAACTGATGGACACGGGCAACTTTTCTTTGACCAATTGCCACACATCCTTGGGGTAAAAGAAACTGCGTCCCAGGTCGAATTGGGCAAACTGCTTGAGCATTTGCCAAAACCGCTCATGCGGCGGTTTGTCAAAGCCGTAAAGGGTGCGTATCTCGGCAATGCGTGCCGCATCCACGCCTTGGCGGCCACGGTAGCCTGCACCCGCCGCAGCCGCGCCCTCGCCCCCCGTGTCACGGCCCTGCAACTGGGACACCATTTGCTCGACCGGGCCGCCCGGCACAAACTGAATCACCACGAAGGTCAGCAACAGCACGCCCAGCAAGGTGGGCACCATCAGCAACAAACGCTTCAAGACATAAGCCGCCATGTCAGCGCTCCCCCTTCAAATTGGCCGCAGAGGCCCACCAGGTGGCGGTGATCCAATACTCCGGCTGGTAGTAGCGCGGGGTCACAGCGGGCTGCTCAAACCGCCCGGCTCGCCAGGCCACGCGGTGCACGCTGCCGTACCAGTGCGGCACCACGTAGTGCCCATGGCGCAGCACGCGATCCAGCGCGCGCAAGGCCACGGTCAATTGCGGGCGGGTTTCAGC
>CAINMN010000344.1 GCA_903850735.1 uncultured Burkholderiales bacterium
GCGGGCCATTCAAAACAACTGCGATGACTTCTTGCTCGACCTGGAAATGCGCGAGCGCGCCCGCACCGGCATTGCCAACTTGCGGGTGCAGTACAACAAGGTGCACGGCTTTTACATCGAAGTCACCCAAGGCCAGCTTGATCGCGTGCCCGAAGACTATCGACGCCGTCAAACGCTGAAAAACGCCGAGCGCTTCATCACCCCCGAGCTCAAAGCCTTTGAAGACAAGGCCCTGTCCGCCCAAGAGCGCGGCTTGGCCCGGGAAAAATGGCTGTATGAACAACTGCTTGACTCGCTTCAAGCGTTCGTGCCGGCACTGGGGCGAGTAGCCCGCGCGCTGGCCACCCTGGACGCCTTGTGCGCCCTGGCCGAGCGTTCGCTCACGCTGAACTGGTGCGCCCCGCAATTTGTCAAAACACCGTGCATTGAGATTCAAGCAGGACGCCATCCGGTGGTGGAAGCGCAACTGGCCGAAACCAGCGGCGGTAACTTCATTGCCAATGACACGCAGTTGGGGCCGACGCAGCGCATGCAAGTCATCACCGGCCCCAACATGGGCGGCAAGTCCACCTACATGCGCCAAGTGGCCTTGGTGGTCTTGCTGGCCTCGGTTGGCAGCCATGTGCCGGCACAGTCTTGCCGGCTCGGTCCGATTGACGCGATTCACACCCGCATTGGCGCGGCCGATGACCTGGCCAATGCCCAATCCACTTTCATGCTGGAGATGACCGAGGCCGCGCAAATTCTGCACGCCGCCACGCCGCACAGCCTGGTGCTGATGGATGAAATCGGGCGTGGCACCTCCACCTTCGATGGCCTGGCCTTGGCCTCGGGCATTGCCACGCATTTGCATGACAAGACCCAGGCCTTCACCTTGTTTGCCACGCACTATTTCGAGTTGACCGAGTTTCCTTCCAGTCACCGCGCGGCTCTGAATGTGCATGTGAGCGCCACCGAGGGTGGCAACGACATTGTGTTTCTGCATGAAATCCAGCCGGGCCCTGCCAGCCGAAGCTACGGCATCCAGGTGGCGCGCTTGGCCGGCATGCCCACGCCGGTGCTCAACCATGCGCGCCACGCCCTGAGTGCGCTCGAAGCCACGGCCGATGCCTCACGCACGCAGGTGGACCTGTTTGCGCCGCCGCCCGAGGCCGCGCACGCCGGGCCCACGCCGCTGGAAGCCCGGCTTTCACAAATTGATCCCGACGCCCTCAGCCCCCGCGAAGCGTTGGACGCCCTTTACTCTCTGAAAAAATTGCTATGACGTACTGTGTAGGCATCAAACTCAAAGCTGGCCTGGTCTTCTTGTCCGACTCCCGGACCAATGCGGGGCTGGACCAGATCAGCACGTTTCGCAAGATGATCGTTTACGAAAAGCCCGGCGACCGTTTCATGGTCTTGCTGTCGGCGGGCAATTTGAGCATCTCGCAATCGGTGCGGGAAATCCTGCAAGTGGAACAACTCAAAGAAACGCCCGAGAGCGAGCCCATCACCATCTGGAACGCGCAAAGCATGTTCGATGCAGCGCGTGTCTTGGGCTCCGCCGTGCGCCATGTGCACGAGCGCGATGCCGCTTCCTTGAAAGCCTCTGGCGTGGACTTCAACGTCTCGCTCATCTTTGGCGGCCAGATCAAGGGCGAAGGCATGCGCCTGTTCCAGGTGTATTCGGCCGGCAACTTCATTGAGGCCACTTCTGAAACGCCCTACTTCCAAGTGGGCGAGTCCAAATACGGCAAGCCGGTGCTGGACCGCGTGCTGACACCGCAAACCCCTTTGAACGAAGCCGCCAAGTGTGCCCTGGTGTCCATGGACTCCACCCTCAAATCCAACCTATCGGTTGGCTTGCCGCTGGACATGGTGGTCTACCAGGCCGACCAGTTGCAAAGCGACCAAGTGCTGTGCATCGACGACAGCAACGCCTATTTCAAAATGCTGCGTAACAGCTGGGGGCAAAAGCTGCGCGAGGTGTTTGACGAGCTGGAAGACCCGATGTGGCATGGCGAGGCCACCGATGTACCGATCCTGACGCCCGAAGCCCAATCGCGCGCCCTGAAAAAGATCGCCACGCCCGACGAGAAATTGATCTGAGCTTGTGAGCGCCAACGCCCCGCTGCTCATTTTTGCGCACGCCAACAGCTTTCCTGCCAGCACCTATGGCAAGCTGTTCGCGGCCTTGCAAGGCCGTGGTCTGGCCGTGCAGGCCATCCCCATGCTGGGTCACGATCCGGACTATCCCGTCACCAACAACTGGCCGCACCTGGTGCAGCAGTTGGTGGACTTTGCGCTGCCGCACATTCGCAACCACACAGGCTCGGTGTATTGGGTTGGCCATTCCTTGGGGGGATTTCTCAGCCTGATGGCGGCAGCGCTTCACCCAGGGTTGGCACAGGGCGTGGTCTTGGTGGACGCGCCCATCGTGGGTGGCTGGCGAGCCAGCTTGCTGGGCATCAGCAAGCGCACGGCCTTGATTGGCAGCCTCTCCCCTGGAGCGGTCAGTCGCAAGCGCGTGCAAAGCTGGGAAGACGAAGCCGCTGCCCTGCGGCATTTCCAAGGCAAGAAAAACTTTGCCCGTTGGGATCCCGAGGTCCTGGCCGACTACATTCATCACGGCACCCATGATGAAATGACGGCACGTGGCACACGCCGCGTGCTGAGCTTTCAGCGTGACATTGAAACACGCATTTACAACACCTTGCCCGACCACCTGGACCGCTTGTTCAAGAAGCACCCGCTCCAGTGCCCTGTGAGCTTCATTGGCGGGCGCCATTCGCGTGAAATGCGGCAAGCAGGTCAAGCCTTGACAGAGAAAGTCACGCAAGGCCGCATGCTGATGCTCGATGGGGGGCACCTGGTCCCCATGGAAAAGCCCTTGGTGACGGCAGCCGCCATCGAGACCGCGGTGTTGAACCTCGACAGCCTCAAGCCGACCAGCTGATCCAACCGCCCCAGGAGGTGATCAGCACCACGCAGCCAAAGGCGATGCGGTACCAGGCAAAGGGCACAAAGCTGTGTGTGGCGATGTAGCGCAGCAACCAGCGCACGCACACCCAGGCACTCAAGAAAGAAAACAGCAAGCCCACCAAAAACACGGGCAAGTCGGCCATGCTCAGCAAGGCGCGTTCCTTGTAAAGGCTGTAGGCGCCAGCACCGATCAAGGTGGGGATGGCCAGGTAAAAGGAAAAATCGGTAGCGGCCTTGCGGCTCAAGCCCAGCAACATGCCGCCAATGATGGTGGCGCCGCTGCGGCTGGTGCCCGGCACCATGGCCAAGCATTGCACCAAGCCCACCTTGAAGGCGTCTTTGGGCGTCATGGACTCGACGTTCTGAATGCGCGCACGGTCGTTCGGATGCTCATCGGGCTTGCGGCGACTGCCCCAGCCCTCCACCCACAAGATGACGAAGCCGCCCAGAATGAAGGTGCTGGCCACCACCGTGGGCGTGAACAAATGCGATTTGATGAATTTGCCAAACAACAGGCCCAGCACCACCGCGGGCAAAAAGGCAATCAAGACATTGAGGGCAAAGCGCCGCGCCATGCGTTGCGTGGGCAAGGCCAC
>CAINMN010000345.1 GCA_903850735.1 uncultured Burkholderiales bacterium
ATCCGGCTAGCACCGCATGAACGCGCCATTGGCTATGTGTTTCAAGAAGCCAGTTTGTTTGAGCATCTGAGTGTTCAACAAAACATTGAATTTGGCTTCAAGCGCATCCAGGGCGAGCGCTCAAGGCAGCCTGTTGACGAGGCCATTGCACTTCTGGGCATTGGGCACTTGCTGACGCGCTCCGTCGCGGCCTTGTCCGGTGGTGAGCGGCAACGGGTGGCCATTGCCAGGGCCTTGGCCACGCGCCCCCAGTTGCTGCTGCTCGACGAGCCCATGGCCGCTTTGGACGCGGCCCGAAAACAAGACCTTTTTCCCTGGCTGGAAAACTTGCGCGATGAGCTGCGCATTCCCATGGTCTATGTCACCCATTCCATGGATGAGCTGACCCGCCTGGGAGACCACTTGGTGGTCCTGGATGAAGGGCGTGTCAGCGCCATGGGGCCTGTCACCGAGACACTGTCGTCGCTGGATGTGAGGTGGGGGCCGAGCCAAGACATGGGTGTGCTGATGGCGGGGCAAGTGAGCCAGCTCGAGCTTGCCTGGCACTTGGCCAAGGTGTCTTTCCCGACAGGGCATTTGTGGGTGCGCAACGACGGCATGAAATTGGGCGATCAAGTGCGGCTGCGTGTGCTGGCCCGCGATGTCAGCATCACCCTGCAAGAGCCGAGCGAGACCAGCATCCAAAACCATTTGCAAGTCCAGATCATCGACACCGCCGAGGACGATCACCCCTCGCAAATGCGGGTGCGCATGCAATGCGGCCCGCAGATGCTGCTGGCCAGAATCACCCAGCGCGCATGGCACCAGTTGGGGTTGCAGGCGGGGCAGATGGTGTGGGCGCAATTGAAGGCGGTTTCTGTCGTGCATTGAAAATCAGAATCCACGCCCCTTCAAGGTAGAAGCCTCTGCATTGAAGCTTGTGCAGTAGCCTTGTCACCATGGGAATGAAATGTCTGCAAACTCACATGCCCAAGTGCAATCCCGGCATTCACAGGCGAAATCATCAATTCAGCGTGACGGTTGCTTCAAAGAAATGCCAGCGGCAGAGATTGTTCCGGGTGATGGTCTGGCGTTAAGTGCAGGCGCTTTGGCGTGCTGATCATGCAAGGGCTTCAATGCTTGGATACTTAAAGTGGCGCGAAATTGGATTCGCGCAGCATCACCGGCGCACGCGCGCCCTGGGCCAAACGCCGCAGCGCGGCCTCATGTATTTTTTGAGAGTGGTGGTTGTAGATGTCTAGTAAATTTGACGCGCCACTCATCGCTTTGAAGCAGTGAAGCAATGCTTGCTGGTTGATGCTCGCATTGCATAGAACGCCATTCATTGTCACTTGAAAACGCACTGAACTCGAAGGCTCATCCAGGTAAGGAACAAAAGGGGCGGTTGGTGTGGTTGGCGAAGCTGAAGAAGGCATATGGGCTCCTGATGGGGACTTTCCATTGTGCGCCCCTTATCTCTGCTTGTCTGTCTTTTTGTCGTACATTTCATTCACTTCTATCCAGGATCTTCAGATGCAAGGCCTTCAAATTCTCAAGCGCACTCGCCAGGTGCCCGAGCACTTCATTCAAGCTTTTCGCGGCTTGCCCGTTGCCAACGTCAGCGACTGCATGGCGCGCATGACCGCCGCAGGTCCACGGTTGCGGCCCATGCACAAAAAGGGCTACCTGATTGGTTCCGCCTTGACGGTGAAATGCCGCCCGGGCGACAACCTGATGATTCACAAGGCCTTGACCATGGCGCAAAAGGGCGATGTGATTGTGGTGGATGCCGGTGGCGACCTCACCAATGCCCTGTTTGGCGAAATCATGACGGCCACCGCCGTGGCCATCGGTGTGGCCGGCATCGTCTTGAATGGCGCGGTGCGTGACGCAGAGGAAATTGGCCAAGGCGAATTTCCCTTGTATGCGGCCGGTGTGACGCACCGTGGCCCTTACAAGGACGGTCCGGGCGAAATCAATGTGCCCATTGCCATCGACGGCATGGTCATTCAACC
>CAINMN010000346.1 GCA_903850735.1 uncultured Burkholderiales bacterium
AACTACACAAGCCGGCGAACCACTTGAGTTATCCACAGAAAAAAGGCAAAACTCAAGACCTGACCCCATTTTCATTTTCTTTCTTACTTACGCAGCTTGGCGAGTTCGGCCATCATCTCGTTGACGGTGGCGTCACCCACGTTGGCGGAGTATTTGGCGATCACGGGCTTCATTTTTTCGCGCAGCTTGGCCACCTCTGCCGGGGGCAGTTGGGTCACGGTCATGCCGTTTTTCTTCAGCAGCTCGAGGTTGGCGGCCACGGCAGCGCGGGATTCGGTGCGCTGGGTTTTGGCGGCTTCGTCAGCGGCATCGTCAATCAGCTTGCGCTCGGCAGGCGTCAGCGAGTCCCAAACCTTCTTGCTCATGATCACCGACTGGGGGTTGTACTGGTGGTTGCTCAGCACGATGTGCTTTTGCACTTCCCAGAACTTGTTGGCGGCAATCACCGAAATGGGGTTCTCCTGGCCGTCAATGGCTTTCTGCTCCAAGCCACCATAGACCTCGGGGAAAGGCATGGGCGTGGGGTTGGCGTTCAAAGCCTTGACCCAGTCGATGTTGATCGGGTTGGGGATGACGCGCAGCTTCAGGCCTTCGAGGTCTTCCACTTTGTTGACAGCGCGCTTGCTGTTGGTGATCTGGCGGTAGCCGAGTTCCCAGTAAGACAAGCCAATCAAGCCCTTGGGCTCGAGCAGCGCGTGCATCTTCTTGCCCACCGGGCCGTCCACGATGGCGTCAGACTCTTTTTCGTTGGCAAACAGGAAGGGGAAGTCGAAGATCGCCAGTTCTTTGGCCTCGCTGGCCAAAATGCCAGAGTTCATCACGGCCAGCTCAATCGTGCCGCCTTTGAGTGCCGACACCACGGCTTGGTCGCTGCCCAAGGAGCCGTTGAGGAACAGGTTGACCTTGATCTTGCCACCCGACTTGGCAGCCACGGTCTCGGCAAACTTCTTCATGCCTGCCACAGCGGGATGGCCTTCGGGACCGTTCAGGCCCATCTTGAGGGTGCGCTCTTGCGCACTGGCCATGCCCATTGCTGCCACGGCGGCCAGCGCCAACACCGACTTGATCATCAAACGTTTCATGCTTGTCTCCATCCTAAGAACAGGTTCAGTACGCAACAAAAAGGGACTCGGCATGGCGTACAAAGCATGCCGGGCTTTGATAAACATCAGTACAGCAACTTGGCAGGCCACATCACCAGTTGCGGGAACAGCACCATCAGGAACATGACGGCGAATTGCACGATCATGAAAGGCATCACCCCACGGGTGACATCGTCCATCTTCATGCGCCCCACCCCCGCCACGGCATTGAGCACCGTGCCCACAGGCGGCGTCACCAAGCCGATCGAGTTGTTGATGATGAACATCACGCCAAAGTACACCGGGTCAATGCCCGCAGCCTTCACCAGGGGCATGAGCACGGGCGTCAGAATCAAAATGGTGGGCGTCATGTCCATGGCCGTGCCCACCACGATCACCAAGGCCATGATGGCAAACATCAGCAGGGTCGGGTTGTCGAGCAAGGGGCTGAGCAGCTGCACCACCTGCGCAGGCAGTTGCGCCACGGTGATCAGCCAGGCCGACACCATGGCTGCGGCCACCAGGAACATCACCACCGAGGTGGTTTTGGCGGCCGCCTCAAAGGTCTGGTACAGCTGACGCCAGCTCAGCTCGCGGTAAATCACGCCCGCCACAAACATGGCGAACACCGCAGCCACCACGGCGGCCTCGGTCGGCGTGAACACGCCCATGCGCAAGCCCACAATGATGATCAAGGGCAAGGTCAAGGCCCAGCCTGCCTCGCGCAGCGCCTGCAACACTTCACCCTTGGTGCGGCGCGGGGGCGTCACCAGCGTTTCCTTGCGGGTCGTCCACCACCAGGTGAGCCACAAACCCAGCGCCAGCCAAATGCCTGGGAAAATGCCGGCCAAGAATAGCTTGGTGACTGACACGTTGGCGGCCACACCAAAAATCACAAAACCAATCGACGGCGGGATGATCGGGCCGATCACGCCGCAAGCGGCAATCAGGCCACCACTGCGCGCCTTGTCGTGGCCGGCGCGCACCATCATCGGCAACAACAGCGCGGTCAGCGCGGCCGCATCGGCCACCGCCGAGCCCGAGAGGGCCGACAAAATGCAGGCGGCAATGATGGTCACATAGCCCAAACCACCGCGCACATGCCCGACCAAGGCCAGCGCGAAATTCACAATGCGACGCGACAAGCCGCCGGTGTTCATCACCTCGCCTGCCAACATGAAAAATGGCACGGCCAGCAAAGGGAAACTGTTGGAACCTTCAATGATGTTCTGCGCCAAAATTTGCGCATCGAACATGTTCAGATGCCACATCAGCGCGGCACCGCACAACAACAAAGAGAAGGCAATGGGCACGCCCAACAACATGGCGGCCAACAACGAAGAGAGAAAGACGGCAATGGTCATGGTCTGTGTCTTTCTCTTCAGTGCTGCTTGGACAGGTCCAAGGGCTCGTCTTCGGATTCCCGAATGCCGATCAGCTCCTCTTCGCTGAGCTCACCGCGCAGCAGGCGCAGCAAATGCGCCACCAAGATCACCGCGCTGGACGCGGCGCACACCATGCCGCTGGCGTAAAAAATGGACATCGGTACTTCCATGGCCGCGCTCGACGACTCCAGGTTCACCATCACCTGATCCAGCGAGCCTTTGAACAACAGCCAGCAAATGAAGAGCATCAGGACATGCGTCAAAAACAGGCACACCTTCTTGCCCGTGACCGACAAGCGGCTGACCAACATGTCCGAGCCCAAGTGCGTGCGCTCATTCAATGCCACCACCGCCCCCAGGAACGTGACCCAGACAAACAGCCAGCGTGACAACTCTTCCGACACCGTGATGCCCGAATTGAAGCCGTAGCGCAGCACCACGTTGCCAAACACCAGCACCACCATCACCGCCAAAGCGGCAACGATCAGGAAGGTGATGAGGCGGCAATAGCCATCAATGAATCGGTTCAGCATGACCGGGATCCTTGTGAATTGGGCGTGTAAACAAAATGTACAAAACAGTTAGTTTTATTTGGATAAGTAAAAACCCTTGTATTTAGGATAGATACCGAACTAGCAGTTATGCACTTCCTGAATGTCTGACAAAGCGCAGCACCATGTCAATCACATTGGCGCGCCTTGATGCCAGGGTTGGCGCAAGGTGGCCGTCGCGCTTGAAAATCAGGTCAAAGGTGTAGCGGTTGGACACGTTGAAAAACGCCAACGCGGAAATCGACTCATGGATGTCGGTCGGGTCCAAGCCCGGGCGAAACACCCCCTGCAACACACCCCGTTCGTACAAGTCCTGGATGGACTGAATCACCGACACGTTCAGCCCCTGGATGACTTTGCTCTGCGCCAGGTACTTGCCCCGCTGCATGTTCTCCGACATCACCAGCCGGATGAAGTCCTGGTTGCTGTGGTGCCTGTCAAAGGTGAAGCCCACCAGCTTGGCCAGAGCCTCTTCGGGCGGCAAGTCCGAGAGGTGCAAATCCGCCTCGATCTGGCGCATGCGCCGGTACGACTCCTCCAGCACCGCCAGGTACAAACCTTCCTTGCTGCCAAAGTAGTAATAAATCATGCGCTTGCTGGTGTGCGTGGCATCGGCAATGGCATCAATGCGCGCCC
>CAINMN010000347.1 GCA_903850735.1 uncultured Burkholderiales bacterium
ACCCAACCCATTTTTGAAGCCTTGGTGCCGCAAATGCTCAACTACGAGTCGGTGGGCGGGGTGAACTTTAAAAAAGGCTGTTACCCCGGCCAGGAGGTGGTGGCGCGCAGTCAGTTTCGCGGCACCCTCAAGCGCCGCACCTATTTGCTGATGAGCCAAGAAGCCATGCAAGCGGGGCAAGAAGTCTTTCACAGTGGTGACGCCAGCCAGCCCTGCGGGTTGGTGGCACAGGCTGCCAGCGTGGACTATGGGGGGCAAACTTACCACTTGGCCCTGGCTGCTTTGCAAACCAGTGCCGTCCCGGAGGGCACTTTGCAGCTGGCACAGCCAGGCGGGGCGTCGCTGAAGGTTCTGCCCCTGCCCTACGCCCTGTTGGAGGACGTGTGAGCATGTCAGTCTTGGGACGACAAGCCGCTTTGTCCTCCGAAATGGCCGACGTGTTGCGCCGCATTACGCGCGCCGGTCGGCCACATTTTCACCACATGACGCCCCTGCAAGCACGCCAGGCCTATGCCGCAGGTGCAGGCGTGTTGGAATTGCCCTCTGTCCCCATGGCGCGCGCAGAGGCTTTGCGCATTCCCAGTCGCGATGGCGCTGCTTTGCACGCCATGCTGTGGGACCCTCAAGCGCGAACGAGCCATGACGACGCTCATGAGCCACGCCCGGTGCTGGTTTATTTTCACGGCGGCGGCTTCACGATCGGCAGCGTGGCTACCCACGCCCTGTTGTGCCAACGCCTGGCTTCTTTGGCCAATTGTGCGGTGGTGTCGGTCGATTACAGGCTGGCGCCAGAACATCCCTTTCCCACCGCCCACAACGACGCCTGGGACGCCTTGCAATGGCTGCATGCCCAGGCCAGCGCTTTGGGGCTGGATCCTGCGCGCATGGCGGTCGGTGGCGACAGCGCAGGTGGCACCCTCAGCACGGCCTGCGCATTGCATGCGCGCGATGAGGGACTGCCACTGAGTTTGCAATTGCTGTTTTATCCGGGCTGCTCGCCCCACCAAGAGTGGCCATCTCATCATCTCTATGCCACGGGCTTCATGCTGGAGCGCGAAAGCATTGATTATTTTTTCAGTCACTACCTGCAGCAAGCCGGTGACCGCGACAACTGGCGTTTTGCGCCTTTGGTGGCACCTGACCTCCAAGGCATGGCACCCGCCTGGGTCGGCCTGGCGGAATGCGACCCTTTGTTCGACGAGGGCCTGGCCTATGCCGACCGCATGCGCTTTGAAGGCGTGTCCGTGGACCTGGAAATTTACCGTGGCGTGGTGCACGGCTTTGTGCAAATGGGGCGTGCCATTCCACAGGCCCGCGAGGCGCATGCCCATGCGGCCCAGGCATTGCGCCAAGCCTTTCAAACGGAGCCCGCCTGAATGTTGCCATCGGCATACCGCCTGCACGTCGGTGCGTGGGCCACGCTGCAAACATGGGCTGCGCCCGTTCGCTTGGCCGTGTTTGTGCAAGAGCAAGGCATCCCTGTGGCCGAAGAATGGGATGCAGACGATGCCCATGCATTGCATGCGGTGATCACCGATGCTCAGGGTGTTCCTGTTGCCACCGGACGCTTGTTGCAACCCCAGCCTGGCTTGGCGCAGGTCGGCCGCATGGCGGTCTTGTCCTCGTACCGTGGCCGGCATTTAGGGGCCTGCATCCTGCAAGCCCTGTGCGATGCAGCCTATGCCCGCGGCGACACCCAAATTGTCTTGCACGCCCAACGCAGTGCCGAAGGCTTTTACCGGCGACATGGCTTTGAACCCCAAGGTGAGCCCTACGACGAAGTCGGCATAGAACACATCACCATGCGCAAATAAACCCTCAGGCTCAGGTCAGGGGGCTGACGCGCGACATATCGGGCTTGGCCAGCCATTCGCCCCACTCATCCGCCAATTGCTGGGCTGCTGACACGCACTGCTGCCAAACCGCCACCCTTGCCTTCAAATCTTGCCCGTAGCGGGTGAAATCGGTGCGGTCGGGCAGCTTGCCGTTGGGCAAGCTGGCCACCCATTCGGGGTTGGGCGACAGCAGCACCATGCGGTCCAGAAAAGCCGTGGCCCGATGCCGGTGCTTCAAGGCTTTGTCCAACCAACCCGGCACCACATGCTTTTGAAAATGCGGGTACAAAACCAATCCGGGTTGGGTGCGGTAATCCAGATGCAAGTGGTAATCGGTGATGCCACCGTCCCAATAAGCACCCGTTGGCCCACCAGGAACGTCGTGGACCGCTTGAAGCACGAAAGGAATGGAACAACTGGCCTGAACCGCTGCCATGAAATTGGGCTCATTCAGGGCGAAATGCAATGTCTTGAAGTCTTGGGTGCCAAAAGGCAGCGCGCTGGGCGAACCATCGGGCGCGGGGCTAGAGAACACCACGCGCTCCAGAAACGCGCCCAATGCAGGCCTGTGGACCGCATTGGCCACATATGCGGCGGCATAACCCAGCGGCGTGGCCCATGCACTTTCGCGCGACAACAGATGCCGACCATGCGAGGTCACCACATGCAAGCGGTAGCGCGGGTGGCTCAGCACTTCTGCAATGCGGCCTCCATAAAACAAAGCCAGGTTGTGGCCGAACTCGGTGCTGACTTGTTCAGCCGACGGGCGAGATTGGCCCGGCTTCAATTCGTAATGCTGGTGAATGTAGTCATGCGCCAGGCGCTGAAAGGCTGGCACCGCGTGTTGAAGGCACGCGGTCGCCATGCGCCAGGCACCGATCGAGGCGCCCACCAAATGAACGGTGTGCTGGCTGGTGGCCAGCCATTCGCCAAACAGGAACCTGTCCATTGGCCCCAAGATCAAGCCTTTGGGCCCGCCTGCGGCACCCGGTATCACCGTCACATCTTGCGGCGCCAAGCCTTGCGCTTGCAAGTGTTGCAAGGCTGCAGGGCCGGCGTGGATGTGCAAGGCCCGCATGGCTTATTTCTTCAAGCCCTGCAGCTTGGCAAAGGCCGACGCCATCGCAGACTGGCCCTGCCCTGACGCAAACGGCGCACCGCGTTGGCGTTGATCGCGCGCGGCATGCTCAAAGCGGTTATCGCGGGGTCCCTGGACTCTTGCGGCAGGTGTGGCATCGAGCTTCATGGTCAGGCTGATGCGTTTGCGTGCAGCGTCCACTTCGAGCACCTTCACCTTGACGATGTCGCCGGTCTTGACCACTTCGCGTGCGTCGTTGACAAATTTTTGACTCAATTGGCTCACATGCACCAGGCCGTCCTGGTGCACGCCCAAGTCCACGAAGGCGCCAAACGCGGCCACATTGCTGACCGTGCCTTCCAGGACCATGCCTTCTTTCAAGTCCTGGATGTCTTCCACACCCTCTGTGAAGCGAGCCACCTTGAAATCGGGACGTGGGTCACGACCTGGCTTTTCAAGCTCGCCCAGGATGTCGCGCACCGTGATGACACCGACGGTGTCGTTGGCAAACAGTTCGGGTTGCAGTTTCTTGAGCATTTCGGCGCGGCCCATCAACTCCTGGACGGGTCGGCCGGTATGGTCCATGATTTTTTCAACCACAGCGTAGGTTTCGGGGTGAACCCCCGTCATGTCCAGCGGATTGTCACCCCCGCGAATGCGCAAAAAGCCAGCGCTTTGCTCAAAGGTTTTGGGGCCAAGGCCCGTGACCTGCAACAACTGCTGGCGGTTGGCAAACGCACCATGGGCCTCACGCCAACGCACCACCGCTCGCGCCGTGGCGGGCGACAACCCGGAGACGCGAGACAGCAGGGGCACGCTGGCGGTATTGAGGTCCACGCCCACCGCGTTCACGCAGTCTTCCACCACCGCATCCAGGGTGCGCGCCAGTTCCGAGGGGTTGACGTCGTGCTGGTACTGGCCCACGCCAATCGCCTTGGGGTCAATTTTCACCAACTCCGCCAGGGGGTCTTGCAAGCGGCGCGCAATGCTGGCGGCACCGCGCAGGCTGACATCCACATCGGGCATTTCCTGGCTGGCGTATTCGCTGGCGCTGTACACCGATGCGCCCGCCTCGCTGACCACCACCTTCTGCAAATCCAGATCGGGTTTGATGCGGGTGAGTTGCTTGATCAGGTCCCCGGCCAGCTTGTCGGTTTCCCGGCTGGCGGTGCCGTTGCCAATGGCGATCAGGTTCACGTTGTGGGTGGCGCACAGCTGTCCCAAGGTGTGCAAGGAAGCTTCCCAATCTCGGCGGGGCTCATGCGGGTAGACCGTGGATGTGGCCACCAGCTTGCCGGTGGCATCGACCACGGCCACTTTGACACCGGTGCGAATGCCGGGGTCCAGGCCCATCACCACGTGCTGGCCCGCAGGTGCGGCAAGGAGCAAGTCGCGGACGTTGTCACCAAAAACCTTGATGGCCACTTTCTCGGCCTCATCGCGCAAGCGTGCAAACAAATCGCGCTCGGTCGACAGGCTCAATTTGACGCGCCAGGTCCAAGCCACGCATTTGCGAATCAAGTCGTCGGCTGGGCGAGCTTGGTGGCTCCAGCCCAGGTGCAAGGCCACCCTGCCCTCGGCCAGGCTGGGCTGTCCAGGTTCGGGCTCGACGGGCAAGGCCAGCTTGGCATCGAGTATTTCAAGCGAGCGTCCGCGAAAGACCGCCAATGCGCGGTGCGAGGGCACGCGCCCCAAAGGCTCGTCGTAATCGAAGTAGTCGCGGAACTTGGCCACATCCGGGTTGTTTTCGTCTTTGCCCGTCGCCAACTTGCTGCGAAACAAGCCCTCTTGCCACAGCCATTCGCGCAGGTTTTGCACCAGCGCGGCATCTTCGGCCCAACGCTCGGACAGAATGTCGCGCACGCCATCCAGTACCGCTGGCACCGTTGAAAAATCGGCGCCCTCCACGCTGCCTGCCGGCTGCAGGTAGGCTTGCGCTGCCTCGGCAGGCACCAACTGGGGGTTGGCAAACAGGGCATCGGCCAAAGGCTCCAAGCCTGCTTCTCGGGCGATCATGCCTTTGGTTCTGCGCTTGGGTTTGAACGGGAGGTAGAGATCCTCCAACTCTTGCTTGGTGGCCGCGGCCATCAAGGCGGCTTGAAGTTCGGGTGTGAGCTTGCCTTGTTCTTGAATGCTTTTCAGCACAGCTTCTCTGCGCGCTTCCAGCTCACGCAAGTAGCCCAGCCGGTGCTCCAGTTCGCGCAATTGAACGTCATCGAGGCCGCCGGTGGCTTCCTTGCGGTAACGGGCGATGAAGGGCACCGTGGCCCCCCCGTCCAACAATTCGACGGCGGCGCGAACCTGATGTTCGGTGACTTTGATTTCGGCGGCAATTTGCCGCGTGATGTTGTGCATGCTGGCTGGAACGAATCAACAGGAAAACCGGCGAGTTTGCCACACTCGCCAACCCGCTTTCAGCCAGCCAAATCAGCTGCGCAAGGCAGCACGCAGCTCTTTTCCAATTTCAGGGCGCTCGGCAAATGGATCCGGCGGATTGGCCCCTTGCACAATGGCCTCGGTTCGGCGCTGAACATTGCCCAGCGCGCGCGGATGGCTGTACACATAGAACTGGTCTGCCGTGATGGCATCGAACACTTTTTGGGCCACGTCGGCGGCGCTGACTTTGCCGCTGCTCACTGCCTTTTCGCTCATGGCCTGGCCAATCAACTGGCTCTTGGTGGGCTTGTCGGCCGCCAGGTTGGCCGGGCGGTTGCGCTCGCTGTGGTGGATGCCCGTGGGGACGAAGTACGGGCACAGCACGCTGGCGCTGATCTGGTCGGTCACCAGCTTCAGGTCCTGGTAGAGCGTTTCGGTGAGTGACACCACGGCGTGCTTGGTCACGTTGTAAATGCCCATGTTGGGCGGCGTGAGCAAGCCTGCCATGCTGGCGGTGTTGACAATGTGGCCCTGGAAACTGGGGTCTTTTTCGGCAGCGGCCAGCATCATCGGCGTGAACAGGCGCACGCCATGGATCACGCCCCACAGGTTGACCCCCATGACCCATTGCCAATCTTCCAGGGTGTTTTCCCAGACCAAGCCACCTGCGGCCACACCGGCGTTGTTGAAGACAAAATTCGGCGCACCAAAGCGTTGCTCCACCGCCTTTGCCAGCGCCTGCATTTGGTCGGCATGGGACACGTCCACACGTTGTGCCAGCACCTGTACGCCTTGCGCCTCCAGCTCCGCCCTGGCTTTGTCCAGGGCGTCTTGTTGCACATCCACCAAGACCAGGTTCATGCCCAGTTTGGCGCCGATGCGGGCACATTCCAGGCCAAAGCCCGAAGCGCCACCGGTCAGGACAGCGGTTTTGCCTTTGAAGTTCGTGATCATGCGTCAGCCTTTTTCAGAATGAACCCCGTGCGAGGGAAATGAACATGGACAGTGCCCGCACGCGGGTCGGCACGCCGCAACACGTAGCGGGTGCGGGTGGCTGCCAACAACGTGCCCTGCGTGGGTTCCAGCCCGAAGCTTTCGGCAACCACGACCACCTCCGAGCCCAGGGCGATGCCATGCTCGTCTTGAAAAGGCTCATTGGGCAATGCAGCAGGTGTGGACGCTTGCGACAAGGCCAAAGCCTGGGTGGAACTCATCTCTTGCGAGGTGCCATGACCCAGCTTGGCCATGCGGTCTATCCACGCACGCACATTGGGCGTGGCGTCCAGAATGCCTGCCATCACCGGGGTTTGGTTCACCGTGAACCACAGCGGGTGGTAAACCGAAAAATCGGCCACGCTGGGTTGTTCACCCAGCAAATACGGACGATCGTCCAGCATATTGGCCAGGCGTCGCAAGTAGCTCTTGAACATGGCACTGGCATCGGGTCCAGGCATGCGCGGGGCGCCGCCCCGCATGGCGGCGCGGTCTTGCACAAACGATTTGATTTGTTCGGGGCTGGCTTGGGCAAACACCTGGGCCACGCCTGCGGGCTGGAAGTTGTAGGCCATGGCCACCGGGAACAAGAGGCTGTCAGCCCATTGCGCGATGATGCGGGCCTCCCCTTTGCAAGCCTCCGGGTAGAGCGTGGGGTTGGGGGCCAGTTGCTCCAGGACATCGCAAATCAGGGCGGTGTCGCAGTAAATGTCGGCACCGATTTGCAAGAACGGCGTGCGCCGGTAGCCACCCGTGAGGGCCACCACATCGGGCTTGGGCA
>CAINMN010000348.1 GCA_903850735.1 uncultured Burkholderiales bacterium
ACCACGGGCGCCAGCAACGACTTTGAGCGTGCCACCCAGATCGCCCGCGACATGGTGATGCGTTACGGCATGACCGAAGCCCTGGGCCCCATGGTGTATGCCGAGAACGAGGGCGAAGTGTTCTTGGGCCGCTCGGTCACCAAGACCACCAACATGAGCGAAGCCACCATGCAGAAGGTGGACTCGGAAGTGCGCAAGATCATCGACACCCAATACAACCTGGCCCGTCGCCTGATTGAAGAGCACTCCGACAAAATGCACGCCATGGCGACAGCCTTGTTGGAGTGGGAAACCATCGATACCGAACAGCTCGATGACATCATGGCGGGCCGTCCGCCGCGTCCTCCCAAAGACTGGACGCCGCGCACGCCTCCCTCGGGGGATGGCGGTGGTGGCACACCGGCGGTCACGCCCAACCCGGCCCCCACCACGGCCTGAGAGAGATGACACACCACACACACATGGGGCTTCGGCCCCATGTGCCTTTCTGGCAGACCACGCGCTTCCAACTGGACCTGGCGCGCCCACTGGTGATGGGCATTGTGAACGTGACGCCCGATTCTTTTTCCGATGGGGGACAGCATGATCAAGCCGCCTCGGCCCTGGCCCATGCAGAGCGCTTGCTGAAAGAGGGGGCTGATGTTCTGGACATCGGCGGCGAGTCCTCTCGGCCCGGCGCCCCTGCACTGTCCGAAGAAGAAGAGTGGCTTCGCATCGCACCTGTCTTGACAGAGTGCCTGCGCTGGCAAGTGCCGATCTCTTTGGACACTTACAAGCCCGCCACCATGCGCCGCGCGCTGGACCTGGGGGTGGACATCATCAACGACATTTGGGGCCTGCGACAGCCCGGCGCCGTGGCTGCGGTGGCCGCGTCGGCCTGTGGCGTGTGCGTGATGCACATGCATGGCGAGCCGCAAACCATGCAACTGCAGCCCCTGCAAGGCGATGCGGTGCAAGCGGTGCGTGCGTTCTTGCAAGAGCGTGTCAGTGTGTTGGCCGCCGCCGGCGTGGCCACCGAGCGCATCGCCCTGGACCCTGGTGTGGGCTTTGGCAAAACCGTCGAACAAAATTTTTCCTTGCTGGCGCAGCAAGCCACATTGCAATTTCCCGCACACCCTTGGCTGGTGGGGTGGTCGCGCAAATCGTCCTTGGGTGCGGTCACCGGGCTGGACCTGTCGCAGCGGCTGATTCCCAGCGTGGCGGCCGCTGTGTTGGCGGTCGAACGTGGTGCGCACATTGTGCGCGTGCACGATGTGGCCGAGACTGTGGCGGCCTTGGCGGTTTGGCAGGCTGCCCATCCGATTTGCGACAATCGCCCCTGATACTTTTGAGAAGCATTTCCCTATGACGCGCAAATACTTTGGCACCGATGGCATCCGAGGCACCGTTGGACAGTCGCCGATCACGCCGGACTTTGTCCTGCAACTGGCCCATGCCGTCGGCCGCGTGCTGCGCGAGAAAGAAAAACGCCCCACGGTGCTGATTGGCAAGGACACCCGCATTTCGGGCTACATGCTGGAGTCGGCGCTGGAGTCTGGCTTCAACTCGGCCGGCGTGGATGTGCTGTTGCTGGGCCCGGTGCCCACGCCCGCGGTGGCTTATCTGACGCGCGCACAGCGCGCCAGCCTGGGCGTGGTCATCAGCGCGAGCCACAACCCATACCAGGACAACGGCATCAAATTCTTCAGCGCCCAAGGCACCAAGCTGGACGATGCCTGGGAACAAGCGGTTGAAGCCGCGCTGCAGCAACCACCTTCCTGGGTGGACTCGGCCAGTTTGGGCAAGGCCCGTCGCCTCAACGATGCCGCCGGGCGCTACATTGAATTTTGCAAAAGCACCTTCGCCAGTGACCTGACCTTGAAGGGCCTGAAGCTGGTGGTGGATGCCGCCCATGGTGCGGCCTACCAGATTGCGCCCGAAGTGTTTCATGAACTGGGCGCCGAAGTCATTGCCATCGGTTGTTCGCCCGATGGTTTGAACATCAACCAGGGCGTGGGCGCCACGCACCCCGAGGCTTTGGTGAAGGCCGTGCGTGAGCATCAGGCCGATTTCGGCATCGCACTGGACGGCGATGCTGATCGCTTGCAAATGGTGGATGCCCAAGGGCGCCTCTACAACGGTGACGAGCTGCTTTACCTGATGGTGGATGACCGCTTGGGCCGCGATGAAGTGGTGCCAGGTGTGGTGGGCACCTTGATGACCAACATGGCCGTTGAAGTCGCCTTGAAAAAACGCGGCGTTGCTTTCGAGCGCGCCAAGGTCGGCGACCGCTACGTGCTCGAGGCATTGGAAAAGCACGGCTGGATCCTGGGTGGCGAAGGCTCCGGCCATTTGCTGGCGCTGGACAAACACACCACGGGGGACGGCCTGATCAGCGCCCTGCAAGTGCTGCAAGCCTGTGTGCGCAGTGGCGAAACACCGGCTTCGTTGTTGAAAGACGTGGCCTTGTTTCCACAAACCTTGATCAATGTGCGTTTGAAAGCAGGGCAAGCCTGGCAGACCCCTGCCTTGGCTGCAGCTCAACATGAGGTTGAGCAAGCGCTGGGGGAGACTGGGCGTGTGCTGATTCGACCCAGTGGCACCGAGCCCTTGGTGCGCGTGATGGTGGAGGCGAGAGATGCGCAGGTGGCGCAGCAGAGTGCGCAGCGCTTGGCGGATGTGCTGGCAGCGGCATAAAAAAAGCGCCCGCGTGGGGCGCTTTAAAACCTTGAAGAGTCTTGGACCGCAAATCAGAAGTTGATTTGCGTGCGCAGGGTGGTGACGGTTTCCTTGTCGCCAGTGGCTGCACTTGCTGCAAATGCAGTGTCGAACTTGGATGTCGAATGGTTCAACATGATGCGCGCGTTGGGATTCAAAATCCAATTCACACCCAAGGTTGTGGTGTTACCCTTTTTGGAGCCTGTGGTCGCAGTGGTTGCTGCCCAGTCAGATGCATCATAGGATGACACGCGCATGCCTACTTGCCAAGCACCCATGCCTTTGCCGCTGCTGCTGAAGTTTGCCAACGGTCTGGTGCCACTGAAGGCGCCGTCTTTGTAGGCGTTGGACCATTTTTCGCCGGTGATGTTGTACACAACGGCCAAATACTGCGCATTGATCTTGCCATCCACTGTATTGAGTGTTGCGCCAGTCGCACCATTGTTGAAGTTGTATTGTGATTTGATCGTCTCAGTTTGAACTTTGAAGGGGCCATAGGCATAAGCCAATTCCAGACCAGTTTGCGAGCGACTAACTTCGTTGATATTGGCGGTTGAGCCGTTGGCGAACGTGGATGCAAAAACGCCATCTACGCCACGCGCGTCGGTGCGCAGTTTGAGGACATCACCGGTTGCGCCTGCTGCCACGTCGAAACTGCCTGACGTTTTTGCAGCGCCAAAGTGAAGTACAGAGTCTTTCATGTCTGTCAGTTGGGCAAGGTTGCCAGCCAAACGAACAGCGCTTTGGGTATTGCGTGAGGCCGAGGACACAGCGGTGCCTTCCTGGAACATGGAGGCGCCGTAATAGAGCCCATCTTTGGGTACACCATGAACCATCATGCCCAGCTTCTTCCCAGGCGCGAATTGGTTTGCATAAGAGCGCTCGATGAAATCAATGTTGTTGGAGCTTGTCAATTCTTCGAGGTTGAATTGCTGTTTGAACTTGCCAACGCGAATTTGCAAAGGTTTGCTCAACGTGTAGTTGACAAAGCCCGTATCGAGATTGGTGCTGTCTGAACTGGCAGCATTGAACACCACTTCGTAGGCCAGATCTTTCATGAAAGTGCCATTGAATCCAATGCGCGCGCGACGAATGTCGTAGGTGTCACCGTATTTGGCGGTGTCCTTGTCGGTCGCCATGTTGTTTGCGAATGCGCTGTTAAAACTGCGCACGTCAAAATGCAAACGGCCCGTCAAATTGATCGTGGTCTCACCGTTTGCAGAAGAAAGGCCCAAGCCGCTGGCTTGAACTTTTCCGTCTTGTGCCATGACTTGTTGGGAGAAAGCGAAACAAGTCATCATGACAGCGGTGGCAACACTTTTACGAGAGAGAGAAATGTTTGTTTTCATTGAGTGAATCCAGTTAGAAGATGGAATGAATGCATCAGACGTCAACCGTTGATGGCAAGCGAGATTCTTCAATCTGAAAATTTCAATGCCATGAAGCTTTTATTAAGTTTTAGTGACGCAGTCAGAACACATTGGATGAGTGTTTTACATAAAACTGAAATATCTCCTGACTAACATGCGACTTGTTTTCTTCCTCTTTTCATTTCACTGCATTGGAAAAACTTGCCATGTCACACAGTCATGATCCCATCGACAACCTGTCCAACAATCCGCACTTTCAAGACGTCTTGAAAGAAGGCTTGAGCGGTGTGAATCGCCGCTCCATTTTGCGCGGCGGCGTCGGCTTGGCCGCGCTCATGGGTTTGCCCATGCTGCCGGGTTGCGCTACGGCCACGGGCTTGCCCACTTTGCCCTCTTCCAACCTGCTGGGCTTCACGCCTGTTGGCAAGAGCTTGCTTGACCAGGTGGTGGTGCCTGCCGGTTACACCGTGAAAGTGCTGCACGCCACTGGCGACACTTTGAAAGCCAGCGTTCCCGCTTACAGCAATGCTGGTACCGAGACGGATGACTGGGCGGACCGCGTGGGTGACCACCACGATGGCATGCACCTCTTCTACATTGGCAGCGATGGCAAGGTGTCGATGGCGCCCACCACCAAGGCTGTCATTGCCGTCAACCATGAAAGCTCTGCCGACTCTCATTTCCTGCATGCGACTGGCCAAACCTCCGGTGGCACTTCTGGCAAAAAATTTGACCAGTTTGGCACCTGGGACTTGGGTGTGCGCCCTGGCCTGCAAGCCCTGAAAGAAATCAACCTGCACGGCGTGTCGATCGCCGAAGTCACCTTGGACAGCAATGGCTTGCCCACCGGCTACAAGGTGGACTCTTCCTTGAATCGCCGCGTCACGCCGCAGACGGTTGTGGACGTCAAGGGACCTTCTGCCCACCTGAGCGACATCAAGGCCCTGTTTGCAACCAAGTTTGACCCCACGGGCGCTACTTCGCGTGGCACGCTGAACAACTGCGGCCATGGCTACACCCCCTGGGGAACCTACCTGGCCTGTGAAGAAAACTGGGCCACCTATTTCAACATGCCCAACGGCTCAACCGTGCCGGACGCCAAAATCGTTGCAGGCCGTAATCGTTACGGCGTTGCACGCGCGGCTCTGTCCAGCACGGCCACGGCGGGCGCAGGCCAAGGTTGGTACACCCCGACCGATCTGGCTGACACCGACGGCCGCTTTTCGCGTTGGAATGTCGCTGCAAGCGGCGCCACGGCTGCCGATGATTACCGTCAAGAGCCCCACACCTTTGGTTACAACCTGGAAATCGATCCTGCCGATCCCACCAGCCGTCCGGCCAAGCGGGTTGCCATGGGCCGCTTTGCACACGAGGCCGCCGTTTGCAGCATCCCCGTGGCGGGACAGCCGCTGGCGTTTTACATGGGTTGCGACAGCCGCAATGAGTACATCTACAAATTTGTCACCACCGCCGTGTGGGATCCGGCTGACTTTGGCAAGGGCATCACGGCCGGCGACAAATACCTGAACGAGGGCAAACTCTACGTGGCCAAGTTCAGCAGCGATGGCACAGGCCAGTGGATTGAGCTGAACATCTCCAACACCTTGATCAGCGGCTACACCAGCTCGACCTACACAGGCTTTACCTTCGCCAAGCAGGCCGATGTGCTGGTCTTCACCCGCCTGGCAGCCGATGCCGTGGGTGCCACCAAGATGGACCGCCCGGAGTGGGGTGCTGTCAACCCGGCCAACGGCGAGGTTTACTTCGCCTTGACGAACAACAGCAACAGCAACCGCACCCCCGCCACGGCCGATGCAGCCAACCCGCGCTCGTACAACGATGCCGATGGCAAAAAATCCAGCGGCAACCCGAACGGCCACATCATTCGTTTCCGTGAAACCACTTCTTCCTCGGTGGCAACTTCTTTCCGTTGGGATATTTTTGCCTTCGGCTCGGAAGAGGACGCGCCTGCCAACGTGAACATTTCTGGCCTCACCGCTAACAACAGCTTCTCGTCCCCCGATGGCCTGTGGTTCAGCAAGAGCACCGGCGTGCTCTGGATCCAGACCGACGACGGCGCTTTCACCGACGAAACCAACTGCATGTTGCTGGCGGCCGTGCCTGGATCTGTGGGCGATGGTGGCGAATTCATGGTGGGCAACAGCTTGACCACCACGGCGACCACCACGGGCGAGACCCGCACCTTTGTCGGTGGCTTGCTGGGTGAGTCCCGCTTGCGCCGATTCCTGGTGGCCCCCAAAGGCGCCGAAGTGACCGGTTTGACCGAAACCGCCGACGGCAAGGCCTTGTTGGTGAACATTCAGCATCCTGGCGAAAACACCGCCAAAATTGGCACGGCCAGCAACTTCACCTTTGAAAGCCAGTGGCCTGGCAATGGTGGTGGCCTGACCTCCGGCGGTTACGGTGTGGCAGGTCGCCCCCGTTCTGCAACGCTGATCATCACCAAGAACGATGGTGGCAAGATCGGCCTCTGAGGCTTGACTGACAGCGCTTAGTCAAAGACCCTGCCTGGTTTGCCAGGCAGGGTCTTTTTTTTGAACGAATGGGTGTGTGCGGTTCAGGCGTTGAGCCAACGGCACAGGGGCTGCCATTGCTCCAAATCTTTTTCAACCCGGTGCGGTTGCAGGTCAAACAGTGACAGGCCGTGCGCTGCCATGTGCAGGTAGTATTGCGTGCTTCGCAAGTTGGTGACGCGCTCGATCGGCAAGCTTTGAGCGAAGTCGTGCAACTGCCCTGCTGCCAGGGTGCGCTCATCCACTCGCATCCCCACCCAACGCGCCCGGGCCTGGATGCCCTTGCTTTTGCTGACCAGCAGATCGAAAAATTCTCGCGTGGCATGCATGTCGAAAATGCTGGGCTGCAGCGGAATGACGATTTTGTCGGCCTTTTCCAGTATTTCCCGCAAGCGCCAGCCGTGCAACCCCGCAGGGGTGTCAATCACGCCATGGCTGATCCCTTTGGGCAGTTTGGGGAGCTTTTCTTGCTCACACGGCCAGGCATGCACTGGATTGGCCGCAGGTGGTCGCAGTTGTCGCCACAACTCAGCGGACCCTTGCTTGTCCAAATCGCTCAGCGCCACGGCGTGCCCCAGCGAGGCGTAATAGCCTGCAATCTGGGTGGCCAAGGTCGATTTGCCTGCGCCGCCCTTGGGGTTTGCGACAACAACAATGGTCATGGTGAGGTGCGCACAGTGGACGGGTCAAGCTTTGGGCGAAGCGCTGGCGTGGGACGGCAGTTCAGCGGCCTGGGTAGAGACGTCAAACAATTTGACTTTGCTGGCGTAGTAGCGGTCAATGCGCCAATCTTTCAAAATCTCCAAAGCCAGATTGAAGTGTTCGTAGTTGAGGCTGTAGATTTCGGAGATGGAAAAGGGGCTTTGATTTTCCAAAGCGAGCACCAGTCTCGACAGCGTTTGGGCTGCTGCTGTCTGAGGTTCACGTTCAATGAGTTTTCGAGCTTCTTTGATGGCATGCATGCTCATCCTTTCGGGACATAGGGCTGATGAGGATATCGCCGAATTCCCACAGCGCCATGGTTTACCAGGGCTGTCATAAAAATTTAATATTTCTGGCTAACTCAAAAGGGGGATGTTCGGCATCAAATCGACACATTAGGTTCAAATCACCGTCACATTTCGCCTGCAAGATCCTCCTCAAAATTTGAAGGAGTTTTGATGGCGCAGATGGTTGAAACATTGAAAGGTGACGAAAGCCGCTCGCAATTGTTGCTGGCACAAGCAGTTTACGGGCACAAGGCATCGACATCGCTCAAGGAGCGCTTGTTTGCCTATTGGTTTCAGCGTTTGGTCTACACCCAAATATGGGAGGACCCCGTCGTTGACATGGAAGCCCTGCAACTTGGCCGCTTGGACCACGTGGTCACCATTGCATCCGGTGGATGCAATGCGCTTTCGTATTTGACAGCGCAGCCAGGCAAGGTCACCGCTGTAGATTTGAACCACACGCACGTGGCCTTGGTCAAGCTGAAGAAGGCAGCGATTGAAGCCAACTTGAGCTATGAACAGTTTTTTCAATTTTTCGGCGTTGCCCAATCTCGCCAAAATGTTCAGCTCTATGAAACGCGTCTGAAACCAGTACTGAGCTCCGATGCCCGTGCCTACTGGGAGCAAAAGACCTGGTTCAAGCGTCGCATTGACATGTTCGCCAGCGGTTTCTACCGACATGGCTTGCTGGGTCAGTTGATTGGGCTGATTCACTTTGCGGCGCGCGTGCAAGGTGTCCGGTTGGAGGAGTTGCTGTCCCAGTCGGACCAGGAAAGTCAGGCGGACTGGTTTGATCGCCATGTGGCCAAAATTTTTGACAGCTGGTGGATGAAGAGGCTGTGCAGCAGCCCCATGGCGCTTTACAACCTGGGGATACCACCCAGCCAGCATGCAGCTCTTTGTGACCACGAGCCAAAGAGCATGGCGCAGGTGCTGAAAGCCCGTGCCAGAAACTTGGCAACGGTGACGCCAATTCGGGAGAACTATTTTGCATGGCAAGCTTTTGCGCGTCGATACGATCCCACAGGGGAAAGCGCATTGCCACCTTACCTGATGGCCAGTGCGTACGACACCTTAAAAGCAAACATCAATCGCCTGCATGTCGCGCAGCACAACTATCGCTCGGCGTTGGCCGAGATGCAAGCGAATTCGGTAGATGCCTTTGTCCTGCTCGATGCCCAGGATTGGATGTCCAAGCAAGAGTTAAAGGCCTTATGGCATGAGATCTCTCGCACGGCCCGAACCGGCGCCAGAGTGATTTTCCGCACCGCTGGAAACGATTCGCCTGTGGACGCTTGTTTGAGTGAAGCGCTCAGCGTCATCTGGAAGCGCAATGGGCCGCGCTCTGAAAGTTTAGGTAAAAAAGACAGCTCTGGAATTTACGGTGCCTTTCATCTTTACGAGTACCAAGCTTGAGGTTGTTGGATCATGCATGCATTGCACACGAATGGCTTGAGAGATCTTTCAATATGGATGAAGAATGCCTTTGCAGACTTGAATTGGGTTGGCACGCAGCCACTGCCAGTCACTGTTTTAAAGCCGAACATCCCAGCAGCGCCCACCTATCTGACTTCGTTGCGCAGTGGTTGGATTGACTACGCTGCGCATGAACGTGCATCTCATCCAACTCAGGCGGGAATGATTCGCGCATTGGGCTGGGTCTTTCAGGCCATGGGCTTGGATCGCCTTGTCTTGGTTGGCAATTTCCCTATATCAACCAACGAGCGTAGCTTGCAAGAGTTGGCTGCAATGCCTGATGTCTGCCAGTTGCTTCAAAGGGCCTATCCCCAGCATTTCATTGGCGTTAGAAATGTGCTTGTCAAGCGGCAAGCTGAACTTTTCCGAACCCTGCAAACGCTAGGCTATTGCGCCATTCCCAGTCGCGTTGTGTATGAGTTTGATTGGCGAAGGCCTGGTCAAAAGTTGACCGCACACTTGCACAGAGATTTGAACCGATTCCGGCGATCTTCCCTGCGAGTCGTTTGGAAGTCAGAGTTCACGCCGGCTGAGCTTTGCCGCATTGAGGATCTTTATGGCCAGGTTTATCTTGAAAAACACAGCTATTTAAATCCCCAGTACACGCAGAAATTTTTCGAGGACGCGCTGTCTGCCTTGGGCATGCGCTGTCTTTGCTTGGTCGACCCTTGCGATCGCATCATGGCCTTTAGCTTGGTGTCGCATAAACAACGCGTTGTCACAGTGCCTGCCTTGGGATACGACACGCATGACGCTGAGCCGGGCTTGTATCGCCACCTGTTTGCAGCGCTTTACCAAGAACTCAGCGCCTTGGGCTGTTGGCTGAATTACAGTTCTGGCGCCGGAGACTTTAAGCGCAAGAGAGGCGGCGTGCCCGCCCTAGAGTACACCCTGCTGCGTGCGCCTGAAAATTCCGGCTTGGTGACGCGCGCCATGCTCAAGGCCATGGAGCGTGTGGGCTCCAAGGTCACTGTGGAGCGGATGATGGGATGGGGTGCATAGCTGTGACGATTTTTGGGCAGTCAAGGGGCTTGTCGCTGCATTGACGATCACAACCTTGTGAGCATTTCCCCAGCGGTGGATATATCTCAATGTCCTTAAGATGCGGCTGCAACGAGAGGCATCGCAGTTCGCAGTGCACGCGCCATGGTCGATGAAGATGAGTTCTGCGTGCGCAATGCTGTGTATGGCGTCGTAGCTGAACGCCAGCCTTCCAGCACCTCTGTTTCTTGCCAATGTATTTTGCAGCGCGGGGGCGCTGAAAGGCAATTTTCCAAGACGAAGCGCTTGAATTTTTGAAATGTCACTGTCGTGGCAAATCACATGGTGGCCAAGCTCTGCCGCCCATGCCGCGACCGCCAGTCCTGCATGGTCTGAACCCATGATCGTGATCTTCACATCAACCTCCTTGCGTCGGTAAATTTGAAGAATGCTTGTCAATTCTGATGACTTGCTTGTGACAAGTCCCTTTATCTTCATGCCACCCTTCATGACAAATTCTTCATGCGATTGACACGGCCTTGTCACTTCCTTTGACCACACTCCATGCAAGCCTAATCCATGGAGATGACATGAAAGAACTGCCAACACCCACTCTCGACCTTTCACCGATTTCCTTGCCCAGGGGGTTACTTCATCCAAGCTCTTCGCAAGCCATCACTGCACATCAGCCTCGCAAGGTTTCTGAGCCAGGCGGTATCACGGTGGCGTGGGCACGGCACCTCGATGAAGTAAGGGCCGCTCAGAGGCTGCGCTACAGCATCTTTGCCGGTGAAATGGGCGCCAGGCTGAGCTCGCCCCTCCCAGAGCACGACATTGATTTGTTTGACGATTACTGTGAGCACCTGCTGGTGCGCGATACGGCATCGCAAGAAGTGATTGGCACTTACCGTGTTCTGACCCCTGCACAAGCCCTGCGCGTGGGCAGCACCTACACCGACACTGAATTTGACTTGACACGCTTGCGCAACCTGCGCGAAAGAATGGTGGAGCTGGGGCGCAGCTGCGTACATGCCGACCATCGGCATGGCGGCGTCATCATGTCTTTGTGGGGTGCCTTGGCCGAGTTCATGGTGCGCAACCAATTGGATACCATGATCGGGTGCGCCAGCATTCCCATGATGCACAACGGTGTGGTCAGTGGCGAAGTCGCCGCCAGCATTTGGCATCAGTTGAAGCAGACCCATCTGGCGCCCATCGAACTGCAAGTTCGCCCGCGCTTGGCTTTGCCAGTCGACGAGTTCAACCATGGGTTGACGACCGAGCCGCCTGCGCTGATCAAGGGCTATCTTCGCTTGGACGCCCGCATTCTGGGGGCGCCCGCATGGGATCCTGACTTCAACACGGCCGATCTGCCCATGCTGATGCGGATTGCAGACCTGCCATCCCGCTACAGAAAGCACTTCCTGGGCGCTTGATGCATTACCGCGCCATCTTCATTTCAGACATTCATTTAGGAACGCCGGGCTGTCAAGCAGAAGCTTTGCTGTCGTTCCTCAAAGTCAACAGCAGCGACTACTTGTACTTGGTGGGCGACATCGTGGACGGCTGGCAATTGCGCCGCAAGTGGTATTGGCCGCAAGCCCACAATGATGTCGTGCAAAAGCTGCTGCGGCGCGCGCGCAAAGGGTGTCAGGTGGTGTACGTGCCTGGCAACCATGATGAATTTGCACGTGAATTTGTATCCCATCAGTTTGGGGGCATTGACGTCTCGGAAGAGGCGGTCCACACACTGGCTGACGGGCGCAAATTTTGGCTCACCCATGGCGATTACTTTGATGCTGTCGTTCAGCATGCCAAATGGCTGGCCTATGTGGGTGACTATCTTTACGAGTTCACGCTGCGCTTGAACCGCAACCTGAACCGCGCGCGCGCGCGCTTGGGTTTGCCCTATTGGTCGCTGTCTGCTTACTTGAAGCACAAAGTGAAAACGGCGTTGAATTACGTCACTGCGTTTGAGCGCGCGGTCGCGAACGAAGCGCAGAAACGCGGCTACCAAGGCGTCATTTGTGGTCACATCCATCGTGCAGAAATTCGCACCATTGATGGCGTGGTGTACTGCAACGATGGTGATTGGGTGGAAAGCCGGTCGGCCCTGGTGGAGCACCATGATGGCCGATTGGAGCTGATTTTCTGGGACCCGCAGATGGAACAGCGTCTTGAGTTGCAAGAGAGTTTGGCATGAAGATCGCGTTGGTCACAGATGCGTGGACACCCCAGGTCAACGGCGTGGTCACCACCCTGGTCGAGCTGGTCAAAGCCTTGACGCAGCTGGGCCATGAAGTCTTGGTGATTCACCCGGGTTGCTTCCAAACGCGGCCCTGTCCTGGCTATGCCGGGATTGACTTGGCCATTCGGCCGCAGAAAGGGCTGCGTCGTTTGCTGGACACATTCCAGCCTGAGGCCCTTCACCTTGCCACCGAGGGACCCCTCGGGTGGGCAGGTCGCAAATACGCTCTTCAGCGAAAAATGCCTTTCACCACGGCATTTCACACCAAATTTCCAGAGATCTTGAATTCTGCATTGCGCATTCCCCTGAGCTGGGGTTACGCCCTGATGCGTCATTTTCATCAGCCCTCCGCTGGCGTGATGGTTCCTACACAAGGTGTTTTGGAAATGCTGCGAGGCCGAGGCTTTGCCAATTTGCGGTCCTGGACGCACGGTGTCGACACCTCTTTGTTTGGCTTTGCGGCCAAAGCCCGCGTCCATGCGCTGTTGCATCAGTTGCCGCGCCCCATCATGCTGTTCGTGGGGCGCGTTTCTTATGAAAAAAACATCCAGGCCTTCTTGGATCTTCCCATCGGCGGAAGCAAGGTGGTCTGTGGCGTCGGACCCGTGCTCAAAACCTTGCAACAACGCTACCCCGATGTCACTTGGCTGGGCATTTTGGCGCGAGATGCCTTGGCCGAGGTTTACCAGGCATCGGATGTCTTTGTGTTTCCCAGTCGCTCTGAGACCTTTGGTTTGGTCATGGTCGAGGCCATGGCGGCTGGCACGCCGGTGGCCGCTTACCCCGTCGATGGTCCTCTGGAAGTACTGGCACGCACCAACGAAGAGGGCGATCGCATGGGGGGTGTATTGCATGAAGATTTGCAAAATGCAGTGACGATGGCCTTGCGTGTGGAGCGCTCAGAGGCACGCGAGCGTGCGCTGGATTTCAGTTGGTCTGAGGCGACAGACCTGTTTTTGAAAAATCTGGCACCTATTAAGAAATAGTTTTGTCATCATTCAGACATCAAATTGTCATCAGTTTTGTGCACACTAGGGGTTCTAGTACTCAAAATCATTCTTTGTGGCCAATTCAGTCACTTCTCTAGAAACATCCCAGCCCATTCCCTTCATTGACAGGGATCAATCCATTTTGGCGTTCAATGCCAGGGTCTTGGATTGGGCGAGGCGTGAAGAGGTGCCACTGCTTGAGCGACTGCGTTACCTCTGCATTGTGTCGTCCAACCTGGACGAGTTTTTTGAAGTTCGTTTCGCCTTGCACTTTCGCGCTGCGCTGTTGAACGATGAAAAAGGTGTTTTTTCAGTCAAAAGCTACCAGGCGATTTCCGCCGTTGCGCATGAACTCGTGGCAGCGCAATACGATGTTTACAACCACCAGTTGATACCGGCCTTTGCCAAGGCGGGTATCAAAATTGTTTCTCATGCCGAAAGAAACCTGGCTCAGCAGCGTTGGGTCAAGCGCTATTTTGAGCAAGAAGTCAGGCCGTTGTTGATCCCCGTGGGTTTGGATCCAGCCCATCCTTTTCCCCAAGTGGCCAACAAATCTTTGAATTTCATTGTGCGCTTGTCTGGCAAAGATGCCTTTGGCCGAGAGAATGAAATCGCGATTGTCAAAGTGCCGCGTGTCTTGCCTCGGGTCATCAAATTGCCCGAAAAAGTCGCGGGCAAGAAAAACCTGTTTGTCTCGTTGTCCAGCGTGATTCGCGCGCATTTGCAAGATTTGTTTCCCGGGCGTGAAGTGGGACAGTTCTCGCAATTTCGTGTGACGCGCGACTCTGACCTCACGGTGGATGAAGAGGACGTTCAAAATTTGCGAAAAGCGCTGCGCCAGGGCTTGGTGCACAGGCACTTTGGGCGTGCCGTTCGGCTGGAAGTGTCCTCGGGATGCTCAGAGTATTTGGCCGATTTCTTGTTGAAGCAGTTCGAGTTGCCCGCAAGCGCCCTGTACAGAGTGCATGGTCCGGTGAATTTGGTGCGCCTGAACCAATTGATCGATTTGATGGACGCGCCTGCCTTGCTTTACACCCCTTACCGTGCAAGCTTCCCGCGTGAGTTGGTCACCGGTGTGTCCATTTTTTCGCAATTGAAGGCGCGCGATGTACTGATTCACCAGCCTTTCGAGCGCTTTGACGGCGTGCTTGCATTTTTGCGAGAGGCTGTTTTTGACCCGCAAGTGCTGGCTATCAAGCAAACCATTTACCGTACCGGGTCCGATTCGGAGTTGATGGATTTGTTGCGCGAGGCGGTGCGCCGCGGCAAAGAAGTCACCGCAGTGGTTGAATTGAAGGCGCGCTTTGATGAAGAAGCCAACATCAATTGGGCCGAGCAATTGGAGTCGGTCGGGGCCCAAGTGGTGTACGGCGTGGTTGGCTTGAAAACCCATGCCAAGATGCTGCTGATCACCCGGCGCGAGGGCAAAGTTCTGAAGCGCTATGCGCATTTGTCCACAGGCAACTACAACGCCAAAACTGCGCGCCTGTACACCGACATCAGTTACCTGACGGGCAATGCCAAGCTCACGGCCGACATTGAGCATTTGTTCATTCACCTGGCAAGCCAAAGCCGTTTGCCCAGAATGAACCATTTGTGGGTGGCACCCTTCAAATTACAGGACCAAATGGTCTTGGCCATTGAAAAAGTCGGCAGGGCGGCCGCTGCAGGGCACCCATCCCGAATTGTCGCCAAGATGAACGCCTTGACCGATGACCGCCTGGCCCGCGCCCTGGTGCTGGCCGCGCAACAAGGCGCCAAAGTTCAATTGATTGTTCGCGGCGCCTGCATCCTGCCGGCAGAAGTCCCGGGCATGACCGACAACATCCAGGTGCGCTCCGTCATTGGCCGTTTCCTGGAGCATTCACGGGTCTTTTATTTTTGCGCGGGCGACGATGAGTCGCTTTACTTGTCCAGTGCCGACTGGATGAACCGCAACATGCTGCGCCGAGTCGAGTTGGCTTGGCCCGTGCTGGACCCTGTGTTGCGAGCGCGGGTGATCGATGAGTGCCTGGACGTCTATTTGAAAGACAACACCGACGCCTGGGTGCTCAAGCCAGATGCGAGCTATGTCAGGTTAGAGCCTGTGGCGCGGCGAAACAAGAGCAGTGCACAAGCGCAGTTGATGGCGCGTTACGCAGGAAAGGTGTGACATGGATCTGATTCTCTGGCGCCATGCAGAAGCCCATGAGGCAGAAAATGGCGAGGACGACATGGACCGCGCGTTAACCCACCGGGGCGAGCGCCAGGCGCAAAGAATGGCCCGCTGGCTGGATCGCCAGCTTCCGGACGGTGCGCGCATCTTTTGCAGCCCCGCACGCCGTGCCGAGCAAACCGTCATCCCCTTGGGGCGCAAGTACAAGATTCGCGACGAGCTCTCGCCTCAGGGCTCACATGAGCACCTGCTTGAATTGGTGCAATGGCCAAACGGCAAAAACCCGGTGGTTGTCGTGGCCCATCAGCCTTTTTTGGGCCACACGGTTGCTGCTCTGCTCAAGCTGGCTGCCGACGATTTCTCGATCCGCAAGGGCTCCGTCTGGTGGTTGCGCTCTCGGATGAAGGAAGAGCAAATTCAGACCGTCTTGATCACGGTGCAAACGCCAGAAATGCTCTAGCGTTTGCAATGGCTTTTGCCTTACTTTTGCTTGTTGGGGCGACCCGTTTTGACCGTGGGAATTTGCGCAAGCGCTTTGCGCAGTTGCGCATCGCTGAGGGTGGTCAGCAGTTGTATGCCGGCGCGCAGCAACTCGCTCTTTTTGGCGGGGCTGCCTAGCAGGGCGCTCTTTTGCTTCAGGCTTTCGATGTTGCTGTATTCGTTTTTGGGGATGGTGAAGCTGTCGCGCACCAGCTTGGGCTTCTTGGCTTTGGCTTCTGCAACGGTTTGCACTTCTGGTGCTTTGGCTGGCGCCGCAGCGCGGGGTGTTTTCTTGGCGGCAACAGGTGTTTTTCGGGGGGGCGTGGCCATGTCAGATCCTTTTAACGAGATATACGATATATACAGTTTATACGGTTTAGTCAAAAATTTCAATGGAATCAGAGCATGCGCGTTTTTTCGATAGCCACAGAAGCCATTCTGGAAACTGACCAGTTGCCTCAGGCGATTGCGCCAGGCTGCTTTGTGTGGGTCGCCTTGGCCCGTCGCGAGTTTGAGTTGATGCAAAGCGAAGTGCAAGCCATGCTGCAATCACTTTGTGAGGCCCAGTTGGTGGACTTGCACATCACCGACATGCTGAACAACCAGTTGCCATCGCACTACGATTACACCTCGCAATACGACATGCTGGTCTTTCGCCGTCTGGCCGCGGGCAGCACCGAGTCCGATTTGTCGCGACCCGGAGAGTTCTTGCACCTTTCCCAAACCAAAGCTGGCGTGAATGCCTTGCGACGCATCGACACCAGCCCGGTGGCCTTTGCGGTTTTTGATCGTTTGCTGTTGACTGTCCACCCTGTGGATTGCGCGGTACGCGACAGTTTTGCCAGCCGCATGCTCGCCGCTTTCCATGCCAATTTACTGACCAGCAACGCCCGTGTGCCGCACAGCCCAGCAGATTTGATGCTGCGCATCGTGAGTCAAATGGTCGATGGGTATTTGAATTTGCGGCGCGACTTCACGCGACAACTGGATCAATGGCAAAGCCAGTTGTTGCGCCCCGATGGCCGTTTCAGCGATTGGGGTGCCTTGCTCGATGCACGATTGATGTTGCACCATTTAGACGAAATTTGCGAAGACCAGCGCGCGGCCATTCAGGACTGGACCGATGGGCTGGAGGCGTTGAAGCACGAGGGCTTGCACAGCGAACGCGCTTTGGAGCTTTTGAAAGTTCGCAGCCGCGATGTCCTGGAGCACATTGAGCGTGTCGTCCACCATGTCAGGCGGCTTGAGCAAAGCGCAGAGACGTCCGTGCAGATGCACTTCAGCGCACAAAGCAACCGCACCAATGCCGTCATGCGCACCTTGACCGTGTTGACCGCCGTTTTCTTGCCGCTGAACCTGATCACCGGTTTTTTTGGCATGAATTTCGAACATTTCGCCTTCATCCACCTCGAGCATGGTCTGGAGGCCACACTGTTGCTGATGGCCGCGGTGGGCGCGGGGCTCATGCTGTTTTTCTGGCGAAAGCGTTACCTGAGCGGGAACCGCTAGGGTCAGTATTTTTCCGGCACAACCATGTCAGAGGGGACAGGGTGGCGAATGTAATCCGGGTTGCGCACCCGCTCTGGCAACAGCACGTCCGGGTGGGGAATCTCATGGTAGGGCACTTGCTGCAGCAAGTGGTCCATGCAATTGAGGCGCGCGCGCTTCTTGTCAACCGCTTGCACAATCCACCAAGGCGCTTCCGGAATGTGCGTGCGCTCAATCATGGTTTCCTTGGCGCGGGTGTAGTCTTCCCAACGGCGGCGGCTCTCCAGATCCATCGGGCTGAGTTTCCATTGCTTGAGCGGGTCGTGGATACGCCCTAAGAAGCGGGCATGTTGCTCATCGTCCGTGATGGAAAACC
>CAINMN010000349.1 GCA_903850735.1 uncultured Burkholderiales bacterium
AGTTATCCACAGAAAAAAGGCAAAACTCAAGACCTGACCCCACGACCGCAATTATGATGCGAGTCATGAGTACTACCTATTCCATTGTTGGCGTCGTCGGTGCGGGCGCCATGGGGCGAGGCATCGCCCAGATTGCCGCGCAAGCGGGCAGCACGGTTCGTCTGTTCGACATGCAGCCAGAAGCCATCCGCAAAGCCCATGAAGCCATCTCGGCGCAATGGGACAAACTGGCCGAGAAGGGCCGCATCAGCCCAGAGCAATTGGCTGCCTACAAATCGCGCCTGCAACCTGCGAATGCGCTCAAAGACCTGGCAGACTGCGACCTGGTCGTCGAAGCGATTGTGGAGCGGCTGGACATCAAGAAATCGTTCTTCACAGAGCTCGAAGGCATTGTGTCGGACACCGCCGTGCTGGCCACCAACACCTCCTCACTGTCGGTGACCGCGATTGCTGCCCCCCTGAAACGGCCCCAGCGCTTTGCCGGCTACCACTTCTTCAATCCCGTGCCGCTGATGAAAGTGGTGGAAGTGATTCCCGGCCTGAAGACAGACCCCAAGGTTTGTGAAGACTTGACGGCCTATGCCAAACAAATGGGCCACACGCCGGTCACTGCGCAAGACACCCCAGGCTTTATCGTGAACCACGCTGGCCGTGGCTACGGCACCGAAGCCTTGCGCGTGGTGGGCGAAGGCGTGGCGGACTTCGCCACCATCGACCGCATCCTGAGGGACCAGGTCGGCTTCAAGCTCGGCCCCTTCGAGTTGATGGACCTGACCGCTTTGGATGTATCGCACCCAGTGATGGAATCCATCTACCACCAGTATTACGAAGAGCCACGTTACCGCCCAAGCGTGATCACCGCCCAGAGGCTGGCCGGTGGCGTGTACGGCAAGAAGGTCGGCGATGGCTTCTACGCCTATGTGAACGGCGTGGCCCAGGTGCCAGCGGAACAAGCGGTGCCGCAAGTGCAAGAGATGCCGCCGGTGTGGGTCTCTTCGCGTGCCGCGCGCCGTGCCGACTTGCTGCAATTGTTGAAAGACTTGGACGCCAAAATTGAAACCGGTGCATCGCCCTCCCCGCAGGCCCTGTCCATCGTGGCTCCGCTGGGTTTCGATGTGACCACCGTGGCGGTGGTCGAGCGATTGGACCCTGCGCGCACCGTGGGCATCGACATGCTGTTCGAAGACCGCGGCACCCGCCGCCGCGTCCTGGCCACCAACCCCGCCACCCGCCAGGACATGCGCGATGCCGCCCATGCCTTGTTCGCGCGCGACGGCAAGCCCGTGAGCGTGATCCGCGACAGTGGCGGCTTTGTGACCCAACGCGTGGTAGCCACCATCGTGAACATTGCCAGCGACATTTGCCAGCAGCAAATTTGCAGCCCGCAAGACCTGGAAACCGCCGTTACCTTGGGCCTGGGCTACCCCATGGGCCCGCTGGCCATGGGCGACAAGCTGGGCCCCGACAATGTGCTGGAGACGCTGTTCAATTTGCAGACGGTCTATGGCGACCCTCGCTACCGTCCCAGTGCCTGGCTGCGCCGTCGCGGCGCCATTGGCCTGAGCCTGATGCACCAAGAAGCCTGACACCATCCGAGGGAAACGAACCATGCCGTCACAACTCAAAAGCGAAAGCCAGGGACAAACGCTGATTCTGACCCTCTCCAACCCGGAGTACCGCAATGCCCTGGGGCCGGAAATTTATGCCGCTGGCATCGAGGCCTTGAGTGTCGCGGAGTCGAACCCGGAAATTCACAGCGTGGTCCTGACCGGTGAGGGCGACAACTTCTGCGCGGGCGGCAACCTGAATCGCCTGCTGGCAAACCGCGACAAACCGCCCGAGCACCAAGCTCAGAGCATCGAGGGCTTGCACAGCTGGATGGAAGCGATTCGCACCTTTCCCAAGCCGGTCATCGCCGCGGTCGAGGGCGCGGCCGCTGGCGCAGGCTTCTCGGTGGTCTTGATGTGCGATCTGGTGGTGGCTGCGCGCAACAGCGTGTTCGTCATGGCCTACAGCAGCGTGGGCCTGTCGCCCGACGGTGGCGCCACATGGAGCCTGGGCCGCAACCTGCCACGCGCCATCAGCTCTGAAATTTTGCTGCTCGGCGAACGCATCGGGGCCGAACGCATGCATGCGCTGGGCTGCGTCAACCGTGTCACCGAGCCCGGGCATGCTTTGACCGAGGCCTTGGCCATGGCCGAACGCATCAACGCCCGCGCCAGCAACGCCTTGAGCAGCATCAAGGAATTGCTGGATGCCTCGGTGGACAACGACATGAACACCCACCTGGCTGCCGAGCGGGACCACTTTGTGCGCAACCTGCACCACCCCAACGGCGGCATTGGCATCAGCGCTTTTCTGAACAAGCAAAAGCCGCAGTACAAATCCTGAAAACTTGCGTGAAGATCCGCCCGTCATCCCAGGCACAGGCTTTCAGACACGCAGGTGACAACCCTAGGATGCGCGCTTGGTCTCCGGCGCGACAATGAATCTTCAACAGGTCACACACAAGACAGCCCATGGACGACCCCATTCTTACGATCGAGGAAAGAGAAGCCATCAACGCAGGTCGTTGGTTCTCCTCCCTGTCCCCTTCACTCCGACATGACATTCTTCGATGCGCTTACGTCAAACGTTGCAAAGATGGCGATCTGATTGCCGCTCGCGGCGACCCGCCCGAGGAATGGATGGCGTGCGCCAAGGGCGCCGTGCGTGTCAGCTCGACCTCGCTGTCGGGCAAGCAAATCACCTTCACCTATGTCGAGCCCGGCATCTGGTTTGGCGATGTGGCCATCCTGGACGGCGACCGTCGCACCCACGATGTGTACGCCCATGGCGAAACCACCATTCTGTGTGTGGCCAAGGCAGACTTCCAAAAAATTCTCACCCAGCACGTCGAGTTCTACGAAGCCATGTTGCGTTTGCAAGCACGACGCATCCGGCAGCTGTTTGGCTTGGTGGAAGACCTCAACACCCTGCCCTTGCGTTCGCGTCTGGCCAAACAACTGTTGCACCTGGCGCGCAGCTACGGTGTGCCCTCGCTGGCCAATGGCCAGGAAATCCGGATTGGCTTGCATCTGGCGCAAGAAGAGCTGGCCCAACTGTTGGGCGCGTCGCGCCAGCGCGTGAACCAGGAGTTGAAAGCCATGGAGCGCGAGGAAGCCATTCGCATCGAGGCGGGCGGCTTGGTCATTCGCGACCGGCAGGGCTTGATGCGCATCAGCGAGGCGGACATCTGACATGAGTGCCAACGACAACTTTGTGGGCACCCGCCCCGTGAGCGAAGCCCATCAGTTTGATGTGGGCGTCCTGGAAGCCTGGCTGAAACAGCACATGCCGGGCTTTGCCGGCCCCTTGAGCGTGGAAATGTTCAAGGGGGGCCAATCCAACCCCACCTTCAAACTCATCACGCCCAGCACCAGCTATGTGATGCGTGCCAAGCCCGGCCCCGTGGCCAAGCTTTTGCCTTCCGCCCATGCGGTGGAACGCGAGTTCGCCGTGATGCGTGGCCTCTACGGCACAGCAGTCCCGGTGGCCCAGATGCATGTGCTGTGCGAAGACGAGTCGGTGATTGGCCGCGCGTTTTATGTCATGGAGTTCGTGCAAGGCCGCGTGCTGTGGGACCAGTCGCTGCCCGATATGAGCAAGCAGCAACGCCGTGACATCTACAACGAGATGAACCGCGTCATTGCTGCCTTGCACAGCGTGCCTTATGCCGAGCGTGGCCTGGAAAACTTTGGCAAGCCTGGCAACTACTTCGAGCGCCAGATTGGCCGCTGGAGCAAGCAATACATCGCCTCCATCACCCAGCCGATTCCAGAAATGGACAAGCTCATGGAATGGCTGCCAGCCAACATGCCGGCCAGCGCACGCGATGGCCGCACCAGCATTGTTCACGGCGATTACCGCCTGGACAACATGATGTTCCACCCCACCGAGCCGCGCGTGCTGGCGGTGCTCGACTGGGAGCTGTCCACCCTGGGCCACCCCCTGGCCGACTTCAGTTACCACTGCATGGCCTGGCACATCCCGCCGGGCACCTTCCGTGGCATTGGCGGCGTGGATGTGGCCAGCCTGGGCATTCCAACGGAAGAAGAGTACATCCGCATGTACTGCGACCGCACCGGCTTCACGACGCCGCAGGCGTTGCAGGGCGAATGGAACTTCTACCTGGCCTACAACATGTTCCGATTGGCTGCGATTTTGCAAGGCATTGCCAAGCGCGTTGAAATGGGCACGGCATCCAGCGCCCAGGCCAAAGCCTCGGGTGCTGGCGCCAAGCCCATGGCCGAGCTGGCCTGGAAAGCCGCGCAGCAAGCCTGACTTTTTAAACTGACCCTCAACTCTGGAGAGAACCATGAATTTCGACTACACCGACAAAGTCAAGGAGCTGCAAGGCCGGCTCCTGGCCTTCATGGACAAACACATTTACCCCAACGAAAAGCGCTTCTTCGCCGAAATCGAAGCCAATCGCGCCAAGGGCAACCCCTGGGTTCCCACCGCTGTCGTGGAAGAGCTCAAGCCCAAGGCCCGCGCCGAAGGCCTTTGGAACCTGTTCATCCCGCACAGCAAGCGCGCACCCGAGGGTTTGTCCAACCTGGAATACGCGCCCCTGTGCGAGATCATGGGCCGTGTGCCCTTCGCCGCTGAGGTGTTCAATTGCTCGGCGCCCGATACCGGCAACATGGAAACCCTGGAGCGCTACGCCAGCGAAGACATCAAAGACGAATGGCTGGAGCCCCTGCTGCGCGGCGAAATCCGCTCGGCCTTCCTGATGACCGAACCCGAAGTGGCCTCTTCAGATGCCACCAACATCCAGTGCCGCATCGAGCGCGATGGCGATCACTATGTGATCAACGGCCGCAAGTGGTGGAGCTCCGGCGCCGGTGACCCACGCTGTGCCGTCTACATCGTGATGGGCAAGACCGATCCGGAAGCGCCCCGCCACTCACAGCAGAGCATGATCGTGGTGCCGGCCAACAGCCCAGGCGTCACCGTGGTGCGTCCGCTGTCGGTGTTCGGCTACGACGATGCCCCGCACGGCCACATGGAAGTGATCCTGAAAAATGTGCGCGTGCCTGTGGGCAATCTGCTGCTGGGCGAAGGCCGCGGCTTCGAGATCGCCCAGGGCCGCCTCGGCCCGGGCCGCATTCACCACTGCATGCGCACCATCGGCGTGGCCGAGCGCGCCCTGGAGTTGATGTGCAAGCGCCTGAACAGCCGTGTGGCTTTTGGCAAGCCGGTGTCGGCCCAAGGCGTCTGGCATGAGCGCATTGCCGAGTCGCGCATCATGATCGAGCAAGCACGCTTGCTGACCCTGAAGGCAGCCTACATGATGGACACCGTGGGCAACAAGATTGCACGCACCGAAATCGCCATGATCAAGGTGATCGCCCCTAACATGGCGACCCAGATCATCGACTGGGCCATTCAGGCCCACGGCGCGGGCGGCGTCAGCGGCGACTTCCCCCTGGCCTACGCCTATGCGCACCAGCGCACCTTGCGCCTGGCCGACGGTCCGGACGAAGTGCACCGCAATGCCATCGCCAAGCTTGAACTGGCACGCCACATTGCGACCGCACCCCAGGACGTGGAAATGCCCATCACCCGCGGCAGCTGAAGGACCTCACCATGATCGATGTTTACTCCTGGGCCACGCCCAACGGCCACAAAGTCCACATCATGCTGGAGGAATGCGGCCTGCGCCTGAACCGCGACTGGCGTGCCATTCCTGTGAACATCGGTCAAGGTGACCAATTCGCCGCTGATTTTCTGAAGATCAGCCCGAACAACAAAATTCCAGCTTTGGTCGACCCCAACGGCCCGGACGGCAAGCCCATCAGCCTGTTCGAGTCGGGTGCCATCCTGTTGTACCTCGCTGGCAAGACGGGCAAGTTCCTGCCCAAGAGCGATCGCGACAAGTACGAGGCCCTGCAGTGGCTGATGTTTCAAATGGGAGGCTTGGGCCCGATGCTGGGTCAGAACCACCATTTCCGCATTTACGCGCCGGAAAAAATTGAGTACGCCATCAACCGCTACACCAACGAAACCAAGCGGCTTTATGGGGTGATGAACAAGCGCCTGGAATCCAGCCGTTTCCTGGCAGGCAAGCAATACTCCATCGCCGACATGGCGGTCTTTCCTTGGCTGCGCAATTGGCAAAACCAAGGCATCGACTGGGCCGATTACCCGCACCTGAAAGCCTGGTTCGACGGCATTGCCGCACGGCCCGCAGTGCAACGCGGGGTGCAGGTCCTGACCGAATTGCGCAAGCCCATCACGGACGACAAAGCCCGTGAAGTCTTGTTCGGCAACACCCAATACAAAGCCCGCTGAATCTGAAGGATGCCATCGTGAGCACACATGATTGGCATGGTGTGACGCTTGCGCGCACGCGCATGGAAGCCTGGCACGGTGACCGCGTGGTGCGAACGTTTGCGCACCGGCCTTTGTCCTTGGCACACATGCTGGCCGATGCTGTGGCCCAATCGCCCGAGCGTACGGCACTGATCGATGGCGCGCAGCGTTGGCGTTACAACGAACTGGCCTTGGAAGCCCAAGGCATGGCCGAGCAATTTGCACATCAAGGCTTGCAAGCCGGCGACCGGGTCCTGCTCTTCATTCGCAACCGCGCAGAGTTTTTGTTGGCTTTCTTTGCGCTGCAATCCTTGGGCGCGATTGCGGTGCCGGTGGGCGTGCGCGAACAGCGTCCGGGTTTGCAATTCATCCTGAACCAATGCCAAGCGCGTGGCGTGGTCTTCGATGGCGACTTGTGGGACCGCATTCCCGACAACCAAGAATGTCCGCAAGTCCAGTGGCGATGGTCATTGGACCCGATCTCTGCACCGCAAGCCTTGCACCTGTCCAAACAACCCAGCCCAGCAGCCGACAAGCTGCTTCCCTCTGCCGAAGTGGACCCCGCGGATGTGTCGGTCATCCTTTACACCTCGGGCACCACAGGTCGCCCCAAGGGGGCCATGCTGACGCACCGCAACATCAGCCACTCGGTGCTGCATTACCAAGTGTGCATGGGTTTGAACGAAAACGATTGCAGTGCGCTGGCCGTGCCGGCCAGCCATGTGACCGGGCTCATTGCCATGATCGCCACCTTCGTACACATCCGAGGCTGCCTGGTCATGGTGCCGGAGTTCAAAGCCAGCAGCTTTCTGGATTTGTTGGAGCGTGAAAAAGTCACCCACACCTTGCTGGTCCCGGCCATGTACAACCTGTGCCTGCTCGATCCCAGCTTTGCCTCGCGCCAACTCGGCGCCTGGCGCATTGGCGGCTACGGTGGCGCGCCCATGCCCGTCAGTGTGATCGATGGCCTGACGCAGAAAGTGCCAGGCCTGACCTTGCTCAACGCCTACGGCGCGACCGAAACCACCTCGCCCACCACCATGATGCCCGCCGGCGAAACCCGCACCCACGCCGACACCGTAGGGGTGCCCTTGCCTTGCGCCGATGTGCGCATCATGGACGAGGAAGGCCATGAGGTACCGCGTGGCGAAACGGGCGAGATCTGGATCGGGGGGCCCATGGTGGTGCCGGGCTATTGGGAGAACCCGCAAGCCACGGCCGAATCCTTCACCGCAGGCTATTGGCACTCGGGCGATTTGGGCTCGATGGACGCGCAAGGCTACATCCGCCTGTACGACCGCAAGAAGGACATGCTCAACCGCGGCGGCTACAAGATTTACTCCGTGGAAGTTGAAAATTGCCTGATGGGCATCCCAGGGGTGCTGGAGGCGGCCATTGTGGGGCGGCCTTGTCCGGTGCTGGGCGAGCGGGTGCATGCCTTCCTCTATGCGCCTGGACGCCCGGCTGACGATCAAGCGGTGAAGTCGCATGCCAAAGCCAACCTGGCAGACTACAAGGTGCCTGAAACGCTCACATGGCTAGACCAGCCTTTGCCAAGAAATGCCAACGGCAAGGTGATGAAGCGCCTTCTCAGAGAGCAGCTTTCAGGCTGAGCGGCCTTATTTGTTGAACACCAGGCCGCAACGGCTGGTCGAGGTCACCACAGGGCAATCACTGTCAAAAGCCACGATACCGGAGGCCAACGGCAACAAGCGTGCGCTGACACCATCGGTTGTGACAGGGGACGTCTGACGCGCCAAAATTTCGCCGGCCAAATTCAAGTCAACCTTGGCCAAAGTCATCTGGTTGGGACGGTCGCTGCGGTACAAGTTCAGGTAGTAAGCACCGCTGTCCAAGAATACGTCTGTGGCTATCCAGGGCGCAGAAAAATCCGCACCGATGGGAAACGGTTTGGCAAAGGCGTCTTGGAAGTAAAAAAAGGTGCCTGGACTGGTTGCGCCAACCGACGTGTCGCTTGACCCTGTGATTTTCCAAATGGGAAAACCGTTGGAACTGTCTCCCATCACGATCAGGTCGAATCGGCTGCTCGCGTTCGGAATGAGCTGAACGCCTTGAATGCCCGTTGGCAAGGCATACCCGCCCGATACAACGCCATTGACCAATCGCGCAGGCGCCAGAGAAAAAGTGGGCGCAGTCAGGCTGGCGGGTGACGTCCCTAGCAAAAACTTCAAACCCGCGAGAGGGTCTGCAATCACCAGGTCCATCACGCCATCGTTGTTGATGTCTGCCGCCGCAGCCTGTGTCGCCTTGTAAGTAAACGCTGCCCCAGAGGGAGCGCGGAGAGCAATTTTTTGAAAAATCTTGGTGCTTGCATTGCTGATGAAAAGCCACTGACTTTCGCCTGTCCCCCCCTTGCAGGTGACAAAGACGTCGTGGCGTCCATCGCCATTGAAATCAGCAGTGATCGCCGAGCTCGCCGTCGCACAACCGGTCGTGTCCGACAAAACGGCAGAAGTTTGATCCACCCAGGTTGTGCCACTTCGCTTGAAAAAGAACGGCCGCGCCCCTGAGGGCTGGTTGACCATGACAAACGCCGCAATCGCCCCAGGACCTTCTTGAAAAAAGTCGCCAAAGGTGACCACATTGCGGGTGTCCGCATCTGTCACGGTCAACCCCGTCAAGACAGCAGCCTGAAGTTGCGGCGCGAATTGTGAAACCACAGCCTTGTAGCCGTAGGAGGAGGTTTGCAGGTCAGACGCCAGGCCGCTGTTGCTGGACGATCCTGAACTGGACCCGCCGCCCCCCCCACCGCACGCCTGCAGAACAAAACAGAGCGCCAAGGCAAGGCCGTGAAAAAGATACTTCATACAATGGCAATCGACACCAGAACACTTTACCTGAGGATTCATCCAAACTGATAAAGTTAATGATCAGCCTACCGATTTTATGGATATGCAATTAAAAACACTTTTATTGGCCTTGATGATTTCATGTGCAGCAGGCGGGGCCTGGGCGCAAGACAAGCCCGAACCGCGCTACAAACCCTACCCCGTCAAAAAATCGGAAACCAGCAGCGGCACAGAAAAGTCTGAATCCGAGCCTGTGAAGCAGCCCTTTGGCGTGACCCCCTCCAAAGCGCTGCAGGCCCGCCCCCCCACCTCGGGCAAAGAGCCCATGGTCAGCCTCGGTCCGAAAAACCTGCCCATGACCGAGCCTGTGCACGAAACCCTCAAGCTGAATTACTACGAGTGCCGCGGCGTCATTGCCCCCTGGTTCCTGGAATTGCTGGTGGCGGAGATGAACTATTTCAACGAACTGGTTGAATTGCCCTTCGTCAATTTTCCGAATTTGGGCTGTGTGGTCAGCGTTGGTACCGAGAAAAGCCTGACGCCGGGCCGCATCAGCGTTCAGTTGTTCTCCAGCGTCCGTCTGATGAACGACTGCGTGCGCGATGAACGCTGCACGGTGTTCCGCTCGGTCAACCTGGTGCAGCGAGGCAGCGCGATTTACCGCTCCTACTTTCTCTCGGACATGTCGCGCAAGCTGATTGCCCAGCATTGCGTGACAGACAAAGGGAAACACCACAGCGACACCACCTGTTACACCATTGACTGAAATTCAAGCTTGTGGCGTTCAAGCCGATCCTCTGGAAAGGCCCTTATTCACCATGACTTCAATCCTGCGTTTTCTCACTGCTTTGTGCATCAGCGTCAGCCTGTTGACGGGATGGGCCCTGCCGGGGAGTTCCGCCTGGGCCGCGCCCGAGTCAGCCAAGGCGGACAGCAAGTCACAAAAGACCTTTGAGGGGATTGAGCCGCTGTTCTACCTCGACTCCAAGCGCCGCCCCTACATTGAGCCGTTTCACAAAACCGACAGCGACGAGTATTTCATTTGCCGCGGCACTGTCGGAGAGTGGTACCGCCAACTGTTGGCGCAAGATTTCAACAAGCTGGCCGAACGCGATGGCATGCCTACGGTGTCGGGTTCGACTTGTGCGCTGCACCTGATAGCCACCCATTCTGGAAAAAAACTGCCCATCGTTGCGGTGGAAATGTTTCCAGGGGCCGATGAAATGCGCTCGTGTGTCTTGTCGGGCACGTGTCCTCAATTGAGAACTGTCATGCTCTATGTCAAAGAGCGAACTCTGTACCGGACCTTCATCCTCGGTGATTCCAAGAGCCGGATCAAACGGCAATATTGCCTGGACAACCAGTCCAACATCCTGGCGGAAAAAAGCTGCTGGCGCCACTTTGAAGGCGACTGAAGGCTGGCCTGCCCGGAGGGGATCGAACCCCCGACCCACAGCTTAGAAGGCTGTTGCTCTATCCAACTGAGCTACGGGCAGATAAAAAAAGGCTCCCACGGAGCCTTTTTGTTTTGTTGGTCGGGGCGACATGATTCGAACATGCGACCCTCTGGTCCCAAACCAGATGCGCTACCAGACTGCGCTACGCCCCGAAGTTTGCATTCTACCTCTCAGATATTTCAAGGGTATACCCTGATGCAATATATTTCCTACTTGCGATAATAAAGCACTTTAATGCATATCGCAGCCCTTAGAGCAGGAGACAGCATGACGCAAAGCCAAGTCGATCTGGAGGCATCCCCTCCCCGCATCAGCATTCCCAAAAGCTACAACGCCGCGTTGGAGTTGCTGGAACGCAATGCCGCTTGGCCCGACAAGCCTGCTTACGTTGACAGCCTTTCAGGCGAGACCCTCAGCTACGGTGAATTGAACCGCCAAGCCCATCGCTTCGCCCAAGCTTTGCGGGCCCAGGGCTTCGAGCAGGAACAACGCGTCTTGTTGTGCATGTTGGACACGCTGGCATGGCCCGTCGCCTTTCTGGGAAGTATTTTGGCAGGGGTGGTGCCGATCGCGGTGAACACCTTGCTGACCACGCAAGATTTTGACTACATTCTGCGCGATTCCCGCGCCAAAGGCCTGCTGGTGTCAGAAGCCTTGTTGCCCAGCTTCCAACCCCTGTTGGGTCAAATTCCCACGCTCAAAACCGTGATCGTTGCCGGCGGCGAAGGAACCCACCCGCATTTGAATTTCGCCAAGCTGATCAGCCAGGCAGCCGACACGGCCGTTGTGCCTGCCACGCAATCGGATGATGCCTGTTTTTGGCTTTACTCCAGTGGCTCAACCGGTTCGCCCAAGGGCACAGTTCACCTGCACAGCCATTTGATCCAAACCGCTGTGCTGTACGGCCAAAAAATCCTGGGCTTGAAGCATGAAGATGTGGTGTATTCCGCCGCCAAATTGTTCTTTGCCTATGGCCTGGGCAACGCCTTGACCTTCCCCATGAGTGTGGGTGCCACCACGGTCTTGCTGCCCTCGCGCCCCACGCCCAACGACGTGTTTGCTTTGCTCAAAAAGTACCAGCCCACTGTCTTTTACGGGGTGCCCACCCTTTTTGCGTCCTTGTTGGCCGACCCACAACGCCCCGCACGCGCCGACTTGAATTTGCGCATTTGCACCAGCGCTGGCGAGGCCTTGCCCGCTGAAATCGGCAAGAACTGGAGTGCCACCTACGGCTGCGAAATTCTGGACGGCATTGGTTCCACCGAAATGCTGCATATTTTCTTGTCCAACCGCCCCGGTGAAGTGCGTTATGGCAGCACGGGCAAGCCCGTGCCGGGCTACGAGTTGCGCATCGTCGACGAGGATGGGCGAGTGTGTGGCGATGGCGAATTGGGCGAATTGCAAATCAACGGCCCCAGCGCCGCCCTGTGTTACTGGAACAACCGCGAAAAAACCAAGGCCACATTTGCAGGCGAATGGACGCGCAGTGGCGACAAATACATTCGCGATGCCGATGGCTACTACACCTACGGCGGACGCAGCGATGACATGCTGAAAGTGGGTGGCATTTATGTGTCCCCCTTTGAAGTGGAAGCCTCCCTCATGACCCACCCTGGCGTGCTGGAAGCGGCGGTGATTGGCGCGCCCGACAGCGATGACCTGATCAAGCCCAAAGCCTTTGTGGTGCTCAAGCCCGGCCAGCAACTCACGCTGGACGACTTGAAACAGCATGTGAAGTCACAACTGGCGCCCTACAAATACCCGCGCTGGATTGAATTTGTCACAGAGTTGCCCAAGACGGCCACTGGGAAAATCCAGCGCTTCAAGCTGCGCAACGCTCAGAGATAATGCGCCCACAACATTCATCACTAGGAGACTTCACATGACCACCCGTCGACTCGTCCTGACCCGCAGCGCTGCCGTCATCGGTGCCGCTTCCACTGGCCTCTTGCTGCCCGAGATTGTTCGCGCGCAGAGCAACAAAGTGCGCGTCGGCTTCATGCTGCCTTACACCGGCACGTTTGCCCCCCTGGGTGTGGCCATTGAAAACGCCTTTCGCATGGCCTTGGACGAACAAGGCGGCAAGCTCGGTGGCCGCGAGATTGAATGGTTCAAAGTGGACGACGAGTCCGAGCCCTCCAAAGGCGTTGAAAACGCCAGCCGCCTGGTGCAACGCGACAAGGTAGACGTTCTCGTGGGCACGGTGCACTCGGGCGTCCAAATGGGCATCCAGAAGGTGGCCCGTGACAGCGGCGTCTTGAGCCTGATTCCAAATGCGGGCGTGCATGCCGCCACCCGCGCCTTGTGCGCGCCCAACGTGTTCCGCACGTCCTTTTCGAATTCGCAACCGACCCGCGCCCTGGGCAAGGTGATGGTGGACAAAGGCCATAAAAAAGCCGTCTGGATCACCTGGAAATACGCCGCGGGCGATGAAGCCTTTGAAGGCTTCAAGGAAAGCTACACCGCTGCCGGCGGCACCATCGTCAAGGAGCTGGGCCTGCCCTTCCCCAACGTCGAGTTCCAGGCCTTGCTGACCGAAATCGCTGCCCTCAAACCCGATGCCGTGGCTTGCTTCTTTGCAGGCGGCGGTGCGGCCAAGTTCATCAAGGACTACGCTGCGGCCGGCCTCAAAGGCAAGATCCCGCTGTATGGCTCAGGCTTCCTGACCGAAGGCGTGCTCGATGCCGCAGGCCCCGCGGCCGATGGCATCTACACCACGCTGCACTACAGCGACTCGCTGGACACCGCGCGCAACAAGGCCTTCCGCCTGGCCTATGCCAAGACCTTCAAGTTGCAACCCGATGTCTATGCCGTGCAAGGCTATGACACGGGCTTGTTGATGATCCAGGGCGCCAATGCCGTCAAGGGCGACTTGTCCAACAAGAAGGCTTTGTATGCCGCCATGGAAAGCGCGGTCATCGACAGCCCACGTGGCAAGTGGTCCATGAGCAAGCAACACAACCCGGTGCAGGACATCTACCTGCGCGTGGTTGAAAACAAGGAAAACAAAGTCGTTGGCGTGGCAGCGAAAGCCCTGGCCGATTCCGGTGCCGGCTGCCGCATGGCCTGATCGTTTGTGGATCTCGCCAACTTTCTCATTCAGCTCCTGAACAGCGTTCAGTACGGTCTGCTGCTTTTCATGCTGGCAGCCGGACTGACGCTGATCTTCGGCATCATGGGCGTCGTCAATCTGGCGCACGGCAGTTTCTACATGCTGGGGGCCTACCTGGGCTATGCTTTGTGCGCCGCTTGGGGAAGCCTGACGCTGGCCATTGCAGGCGGCGCGGCGCTGTCGGTGCTGTTTGGGTTGTTGCTGGAACGCTTGCTGTTTCGCCACTTCTACCACCGGGACCACCTGGACCAGGTGTTGCTGACCTTTGGCTTGATCTACATCTTTGAAGAAATGCGCTCCATTCTCTGGGGCGACGATGTGCACGGCGTGCCCGTGCCTGCGGCCCTGGAATGGTCTATTCCACTGACCGAGAACCTGTCTTACCCGGCTTACCGTCTTTTCATGTCGGGCGTCTGTTTGTTGCTGGCCGCTGGCCTGTACCTGCTGATCAGCAAAACCCGGCTGGGCATGAAGATCCGTGCCGGAGCTTTCAACCGCGACATGACCGAATCACTGGGCATCAACATCCAACGGATTCATGCCATCGTGTTCGCCATGGGTGTGGGCTTGGCGGCCGTGGCCGGCATCGTGGCTGCGCCTGTGTCGAGCGTCTATCCCAACATGGGCTCGCAAGTTTTGATCATGTGCTTTGTGGTGGTGGTGATTGGGGGCATCGGTTCGATCCGGGGCGCCCTGATTGCAGCCCTGTTGGTGGGCCTGGTGGACACCTTTGGCAAAGTGCTGTTGCCGCAAGTGGCCAGCATGCTGGTGTATGTGCTGATGGCGCTGGTCTTGCTCTGGAAGCCGCAAGGCTTGTTCAAACAATGAGCACCGCCCGCGCCCACCTCGAAGTCTTGCCCCGCAGCATTCAACTGGTGCTGTGGCTGGGCCTGCTGGCCTTGCTGGCCTTTCCCTGGATAGGCTCCGATTTTCATGCGCAAATGGTGTCGCGCATGATGATCCTGGCCATCTTCGCCATGAGCCTGGACTTGCTGCAAGGGGTCACCGGCTTGGTGTCCTTGGGGCACGCCGCCTACTTCGGCCTGGCAGGTTACCTGCTGGCCTTCATGACGCCGCCCGGCGAGCCGGTGAGCCTTTGGTGGACCCTGCCGTTGGCCGTGCTCGGCGCCGGTCTGGCGGCCGCGGTGATTGGCTTCTTTGTGGTCCGCACCCAAGGCATTTATTTCATCATGGTGACCATGGCCTTTGCGCAAATGGTGTTCTACCTGTTCTTCGACAACAAGGTGCTGGGCGGCTCGGACGGCATCTACATCAACTTCAAGCCGGACGCCGTGTTGTTCGACCTGGAGAACAAGCAGGTTTTTTACTACTTCACCTTGGCTTGCCTGGTGGGTGTGTACCTGTTCTTGCGCCGACTGTTGTGGAGCCCCTTGGGCCGGACCTTGAATGGCATTCGCATCAATGAGCACCGCATGCGGGCCATGGGCTATTCCACCTTCGGCTACAAGCTCACGGCCTTCACCGTGGCCGGCGCGCTGGCGGGTTTGGCCGGGTATTTGTGGGGCGCTCAAACGGGTTACGTGAATCCAGAGTTGATGGGCTTTCACATGAGCGCACACGCCATCATGATGGTGATTCTGGGGGGCATGGGCAACTTTGCCGGCGCCATGGTGGGCGCCTTCTGCTTCGAGTATTTGCTGCACCTCTTCAAGGACCTGCCCACCGTGGGCGGCTTCCAGATGGGCAAGCATTGGCAACTCTGGATGGGCAGCTTCATTGTGCTGGTGGTGATTTGGGCGCCGCGTGGCGTGCTGGGCCTGATACAACGCTTTGGAGGGGACCGCGATGCATGACATCTTGCTCTCGGCGCGCCATCTGACCAAGCGCTTTGGCGGCCTGGCCGCCGTCAACGATGTGTCGCTGGATTTGTCCCGCGATGAAATTCATGCGGTCATTGGCCCCAATGGTGCGGGCAAATCCACCCTCACCCATCTCTTGTCGGGCGACCTGCCCTCCACTTCCGGCAAGATCCAACTCGGCGCACAGGATGTGACGGGCTGGTCCGCCGACCGCATTTCGCACCACGGCCTGGGCCGCAGCTTTCAGAAAACCAATATTTTCAGCCCGCTCTCGGTCTGGGAAAACATTCGTCTGGCCGCGCAGTCGCGCAGCACCCCAGCGCCGGGCAACCCGCTGGGCTGGTGGCTGCGGGCCGATGCGCATGCGGGCGTCAACCAACGGGCAGAACGTGCGCTCAACCTGGCGCGACTGAGCGCACGCCGGAACACCGTGGCCGGACTGATGAGCCATGGTGAGCAACGCCAACTTGAAATTGCCATGTGCCTGGCCACCGAACCCGAAGTGCTGCTGCTCGACGAGCCTTTGGCAGGCATGGGCGTGGCCGAAGCCGAGCGCATGGTCGAATTGCTGCTGGCCTTGAAACAAGACCATGCCATGTTGTTGGTGGAGCATGACATGGACGCGGTGTTCACATTGGCCGACCGCCTGACCGTGATGGTCAATGGCCAGGTGATTGCCAGCGGAACGCCCGCCGAGATTCGCGCGGATGCCAATGTGCAAGCGGCCTACCTGGGTGAGGAGCACGCATGAGCACCCCGCATTGGATCGAAGCGCGCCAGCTGAACACCTATTACGGCGCCAGCCACATCTTGCGTGACCTGAACTTCCATTTGGGCAAAAGCGAAACCCTGGGCTTGATGGGCCGCAACGGCATGGGCAAAAGCACGCTGCTCAAAAGCTTGATGGGGCTGGTCAAACCCCGCAGTGGCGAGGTGCAGATTGCCGGGCACACCATGACGGGCCGCGCGCCCTATGAAATTGCGCAGCGTGGCATTGCCTATGTGCCCGAAGGCCGTGGCATCTTTGGCAACCTCAGTGTGCGCGAGAACCTGGTGATGGCCGCGCGTGCCGGCACCCAAGGCCAGCGTGACTGGACCTATGAACGGGTGCTGGCCACCTTCCCGCGACTGGCCGAGCGCCTGGACCATGGCGGCCAGCAATTGAGCGGTGGCGAGCAGCAAATGCTGACCATTGGCCGGGCCTTGATGACCAACCCCGATGTGCTGATCCTGGACGAAGCCACCGAAGGCCTGGCGCCGCTGATCGCGCGCGAAATCTGGCGCATCTGCGAAGTCATTCGCGACAGCGGCATCAGCAGCATCATCGTCGACAAGAACTGGAAGCATGTGACCCAAATCACGGACCGCAACGTCATTCTTGTCAAAGGCGAAGTGGTGTTCGATGGTCCGACCGCCGATTTGCTGGCCCAGCCAGAACTGCTGGAAAAACACCTCGGCGTTTGAGTCTCAGGGTCTTGTTGAAGCCCCCCCGCTTTGGGCGCCAGGGCGCGTATGATTTGACAAATTCTTCACTGGAGATTCATCATGCGCCCCCACAAGCTTGCTTTGATCTTGGCCGCTGGCTCTGCCTGGCTGGCCTCCGCTGTTTTCACGCCCGCTCTGGCAGGCAAAACCCTGGACGCCATCAAGCAGCGCGACCAGGTGGTCTGTGGCGTCAACACCGGCCTGGCCGGCTTTGGTGCGGCCGACAGCCAGGGCAAGTGGACCGGCCTGGACGTGGACATGTGCCGTGCCATGGCCGCTGCGGTGCTGGGCAGCGCAGACAAGGTGCGCTATGTGCCCCTGTCGGCCCCGCAACGCTTCACGGCTTTGCAATCGGGCGAAGTCGATGTGCTCTCACGCAACACCACCTTCACGCTCACCCGTGACGCCTCGCTGGGTTTGCACCAGACCGCGGTCACCTTCTACGATGGCCAGGGCTTCATGGTGCCGGCCAAGGCCAACATCAAAAGCGCCAAACAATTGAAAGGCGCCACGGTCTGCGTGCAATCGGGCACGACCACTGAAAAAAACCTCACGGATTTTTCCCGGGCCAACAAACTGGACATCAAGCCCGTGGTGTTTGAAAAGCTCGACGCCACCAATGCCGCTTATTTCTCAGGCCGCTGCAAGGCCTACACCACCGACGCTTCGGGCTTGGCCTCGATCCGCTCACGTGAAGCCAAAAATCCCAAAGACCATGTGATCTTGCCGGAACTGATTTCCAAAGAGCCGCTGGGACCCATGGTGCGCCGTGGCGACGACGAGTGGCTGGCCATTGTGAAGTGGGTGGTCTACGGCCTGATCGAGGCCGAGGAAGTGGGCATCACCTCTGACAATGTGGAAAAGCTCAAAGCCGACAGCGCAGACCCCGTGGTGCAACGCCTGCTGGGCAAAACCGAAGACACCGGCAAGCTGCTGGGGCTGGACCGTGAGTGGCTGGCCCGCGCCGTGACCCAGGTCGGCAACTATGGCGAAATTTTCGAGCGCAATGTGGGCGACAAAACGCCGCTGGGCTTGAAGCGCGGCGTCAACGCTTTGTGGACACAAGGCGGCCTGCAATACGCCATTCCCATTCGCTGAGAAAGCTGGCATGCGCTGGTGGCAAAGTCGCCGTGCCCGAGGCTGGGCCTACCAGATCGCGTTGGTGCTGGCCCTGTTGGCGCTGGGCAGCTGGTTGCTGGGCAACACGCTGGCCAACATGAAAGCGCGCGGCATTCAAAGCGGCTTTGATTTTTTGGGTGACACCGCCGGCTTTGACATCGGCGAATCCTTGCTGAGCTTTGACTCGAGCCAGCCCTACTGGCGCGCCTTCGCCGTGGGCTTGCTGAACACGCTGCGGGTCTCCTTGATCGGCATGCTGGCTTGCACGTTGTTGGGCGTCCTGGTGGGGCTGGGCCGGGTCTCGGCCAATGCCTTGGCGCGGGGCTTGTGCTATGGCTACACCGAGGTGCTGCGCAATGTGCCCATCCTGTTGCAATTGCTGATGTGGTACGTGCTGCTGGTGGAGTGGATGCCCGATTCGGAAACGCCCTACCATTTGCTTGACACCTTTTTCCTGAGCAAAAACGGTTTGTCCATGCCCTGGCTGCTGTCGAGCGATGCGGGTTGGCATTGGGAGGTGCCAGTCTGGGCCGATGCCCAGGTCACGGGCGGCGCAGCACTGACGCCAGAGTTTCTGGCCATCACCCTGGGGCTGAGCCTGTACACCTCCGCCTTCGTGGCCGAAGTGGTGCGCTCGGGCATCCAGTCGGTGCCGCGGGGGCAAATCGAAGCCGCCCAAAGCATTGGCCTCAGCCCTTGGCTGACGGTGCGCTGGGTGGTCCTGCCCCAAGCCATGCGCGTCATCGTGCCGCCCCTGACCAATCAGTTCCTGAACCTCACCAAAAATTCGTCGCTGGCGGTGGCGGTGGGCTATCCGGATGTGGTGAACATTTCCAACACCGCCTTGAACCAGACCGGGCGCGCCGTGGAGTGCATCGCCATTTTGATGGGCATTTATTTGTTGCTGTCGCTGTTGACCTCGGCAGCGATGAACGCCTACAACCGCCGCGTGGCCATTCGTGAGCGCTGACATGGCCTTCATCGAAGCGCGTCCCGCGCCCACCGTTCACATCAGCCTCCTGACCTGGTTGCGGCAAAACCTTTTCAACTCCAGATTGAACACACTGGTCAGCCTCGCACTGCTGGCGCTGCTGGCCGCCGCCGTGCCGGGCCTGCTGTCCTGGGGACTGTGGCATGCCGTGTTCCAGGCCGATGCCGAGGCCTGCCAAGCGGCCCGTGAGATGGGTGCTTGCTGGGGCGTCATCACGGAAAAGCACCGCTTGATCTTGTTCGGTCGCTACCCCTATGCAGAGCAATGGCGTCCCCTGCTGGCGACCCTGTTGTTGATGGGCTTGCTGGTCATCAGCTGCATGCGTTTTTTCTGGCGCCGCAGTTTGATCGCGGCATGGGTCGTGGGCTTGCTGGTCTTCATGGGGCTGATGGGAGGCCGCCTGGGCCCCCTGCCCTTGGGCTTGACGCCCGTGCCCACCGACCAGTGGGGCGGTTTGCCGCTGACGCTGATGCTGGCCACGCTGTCCATTGCCATGGCCTTTCCCCTGGGCATCCTGGTGGCCTTGGGACGGCGCAGCGAATTGCCAGCGATTCGCAGCGTATGCATCCTCTACATTGAACTGGTGCGCGGTGTGCCGCTGATTGCTGTTTTGTTCATGGCCAGCTTCATGATCCCCTTGCTGCTGCCCACGGGCACGCAGCCCGATGTGTTGTTGCGCATGTTTCGGCTTTCTCCTCAAATAATAAATACCCGTTTTCAATCCCTTTTTCCATCCATAGAAATGCATAGACGTCAAAATAGTATAAGTAGGCTCTTTAATCCATAGATTCAAACTTTGGGATTGACAAATAAACGCGCCTCTATCGACTGCCATATCGATAATCTTTTTCATGGGCATTTCCCATACAATTCTATACTTTTCCTTTATCTCGGGAGGCAAATCTAAATGTTGAATACTGCCTTGATTCG
>CAINMN010000350.1 GCA_903850735.1 uncultured Burkholderiales bacterium
ATGGCCGACTCCGGTGCGCGCGGCTCCGCTGCGCAGATCCGCCAGCTGGCCGGCATGCGGGGCCTGATGGCCAAGCCCGATGGCTCGATCATCGAGACGCCCATCACGGCGAACTTCCGTGAAGGCCTGAACGTTCTGCAGTACTTCATCTCCACCCACGGCGCCCGCAAGGGTCTGGCCGACACGGCGCTGAAGACGGCCAACTCGGGCTACCTGACCCGCCGCCTGGTGGACGTCACGCAAGACCTGGTGGTGACCGAAGACGATTGCGGCACCCACGAAGGCCAGCTGATGCGCGCCATCGTCGAGGGCGGTGAAGTCATCGAATCGTTGCGCGACCGTATCCTCGGCCGCACCGCTGCCGAAGACGTGCTGCACCCCGAAACCCGTGCCGTGCTGGTGCCTGCAGGCGAGATGCTGGACGAAGACATCATCGACGAGCTGGAAGCCCAGGGCGTGGACGAAGTCAAAGTGCGCACCGCCTTGAACTGCGAAACCCGTTTCGGCTTGTGCGCCAAGTGCTACGGCCGTGACCTCGGTCGCGGCGGCCTGGTGAACACCGGCGAAGCAGTCGGCGTGATTGCCGCGCAGTCCATCGGCGAGCCCGGTACCCAGCTGACCATGCGCACCTTCCACATCGGTGGTGCCGCCTCGCGTGCCGCCATCGCCTCCAGCGTGGAAGCCAAGTCCAACGGCGCCATCGGCTTCAATGCCACCATGCGCTATGTGACCAACAGCAAGGGCGAGTTGGTGGTGATTTCCCGCTCGGGCGAGATCGTCATTCACGACGAACATGGCCGTGAGCGTGAGCGTCACAAGGTGCCCTATGGCGCCATCCTGACCATCAAGGCCGACCAGACCATCAAGGCCGGCACCATCCTCGCCAACTGGGACCCGCTGACCCGACCCATCATCACCGAATTCGCCGGCCAGGTGAAATTCGAGAACGTGGAAGAGGGCCTCACCGTGGCCAAGCAGGTCGACGAAGTGACCGGCCTGTCCACCCTGGTGGTGATCGATCCCAAGCGCCGTGGCGCTGCCAAGGTCGTGCGTCCCCAGGTCAAGCTGATCGACGCCGCCGGCAAAGAAGTCAAGATTCCGGGTACCGACCACTCGGTGACCATTGGCTTCCAGGTGGGCGCGCTGATTCAGGTGCGTGACGGCCAGGATGTGGGCCCCGGCGAAGTGCTGGCCCGCATCCCTGTGGAAGGCCAGAAGACCCGCGACATCACCGGCGGTCTGCCGCGTGTGGCCGAGTTGTTCGAAGCCCGTTCGCCCAAAGACAAGGGCATCCTGGCCGAGATGACCGGTACCGTGTCCTTCGGCAAGGAAACCAAAGGCAAGGTGCGCTTGCAGATCACCGATCCGGAAGGCAAGGTCTGGGAAGAGCTCGTGCCCAAGGAAAAGAACATCCTGGTGCACGAAGGCCAAGTCGTCAACAAGGGCGAGAGCATTGTCGACGGCCCCGCCGACCCGCAAGACATTCTGCGCCTGCTGGGCATGGAAGAGCTGGCCCGCTACATCGTGGACGAAGTGCAGGACGTGTACCGACTCCAGGGTGTGAAGATCAACGACAAGCACATCGAAGTGATCGTGCGCCAGATGCTGCGCCGTGTGGTCGTCGAGAACTCTGGCGATACCAACTACATTGCCGGCGAGCAAGTCGAGCGCTCGGAGATGCTCAACACCAACGAAGCGCTGATGGCCGATGGCAAGTTGCCCGCGACCTACAGCAACCTGTTGCTGGGCATCACCAAGGCGTCTTTGTCCACCGACAGCTTCATCAGCGCCGCGTCCTTCCAGGAAACCACGCGCGTGCTCACCGAGGCTGCCATCATGGGCAAGCGCGACGAGCTGCGCGGCTTGAAGGAAAACGTCATCGTCGGTCGCCTGATTCCTGCAGGAACGGGCATGGCCTACCACCTGGCGCGCAAGGAAAAGGACAAGATGGACGAGGCCGAGCGCCGCGCCATCGCCGAAGCCGAAGCGCAAGAGTTGGCTGAAGCCACGGCAGGCGACGGTGAAGCACCGGCGCCGGCTGACGGCGAAAGCGCTGCTGCCGAGTAAGCACAAGGGCCCGCAAGGGCCTTTGTCGTTTCAAGGAGGCGCAGGTGTTGGAAGCGGTTTGGTTTTGGGGGGCACTGGCGCTGCTGGTGTTCTGGTCGCTGGGCGCCTACAACCGCCTGGTGCGCCTGCGCGCCCAGGTGGCACAGCGCTTTGCCGAGTTGCAAAAAGCGCTCTTGCGTTACCAAGACCTGGTGCAAGATGCGGTGACGGCTGCCGCCTCCGATCCCGAGCATTGGCGCAGCACGGCCACGCTGGCGAACATCGCCTCGCATTGGGGGCGTTTGCAGGTGGCGGCCAACCAAGCTGCCATGGCCCTGGCGCGAATGAACGAACACCCCTGGCTGCCGCAGTCTGCGCAAGAGGTGGATGTGGCCTGTGCGGAACTCGATGCCGCCTGGCTGGCCTTGGTGCACCCCGATCTTTATGCCGCAGGAATCACCGAGAGCTTGTGCCTGCGGTGGCAGGAGTTGGGTGTGTTGATTCAGCCGGACCGACAACGTTTCAATGAGACCATCGCCGCCTACAACGAGGCCATTGCCGAGTTTCCGGCCTTGTTGATCGCGCGCAGCTTCAAGTTCCTGCCGGCGCAAGGCTTGCAATGAAAGCGGCCGATACGGCATCGGCCGCGCCGGCCTTGTGGCAACTGTTGCAAGCCACAGCCCAAGGCGTGGCCGCGGTGCGGCAAGGGCAGTCCGCTACAAGAATCATCGCGGAAGTGCGCACTGACTTGCGCCCCGGCGTCCAGGCCTTGCTGTACCAAAGCCTGCGCTACCTCGGGCGTGCCACGGCCTTGCGGGCCCAGCTGGCGCGCCGCGCGCCGCCGCCTGCCGCCGATGCCTTGCTGTGCACGGCGCTGGCCTTGGCCTGGCACGAAGACCTGGCGCCGTATGCGCCGCACACCCTGGTCAATCAGGCGGTGGAAGCGGCCAAGCGGCACCGTGCGACCCAAGCGCAGGCCTCATTTCTCAATGCGTGTTTGCGCCGTTTCTTGCGCGAGCGTGATGCGCTGGTGGCCCAGACCGAGGCCGACCCGGTGGCCCACTGGAACCATCCGAGCTGGTGGGTCGCGCAGCTGCAAAAGGACCACCCCGAACACTGGCAGGCCATTCTGCAAGCCAACCAGCAAGCCGCCCCCATGACCTTGCGGGTCAACACCCGGCGCGTCACGCGCGAGGCCTTGCAGGCACGTTGGGCGCAAGCTGGCTTGCCGTCGCAACCGGTGGGCGAACACGGGCTGGTGCTGGCTGCGCCGCGCGCCGTGCACGACATTCCTGGCTTTGATGAAGGTTTGTGCTCGGTGCAGGATGCGGCCGCGCAGCGCGCAGCGCCGCTGCTGGCCAGCGGCTTGAAGACCAGCCCCGAGGGGCGCGCTTGGCGGCTGCTTGATGCCTGTGCCGCACCCGGCGGCAAAACCGCGCACCTGCTGGAGTTGCTGGACGCCGAGGTTGTGGCCCTGGACGTCGACGCCGAGCGTTGCCGGCGCATTGGCGAAACCTTGGCGCGCCTGCACCTGCAGGCCGACATTCGCTGTGCCGACGCGGGCCAGCCAGGCACCTGGTGGGACGGGCGCTTGTTTGACGGTATTTTGCTGGACGCGCCTTGCACCGCCTCGGGGATTGTGCGCCGCCATCCCGATGTGCGCTGGCTGCGCCGCGCCAGTGATGTGGGCCAGCTCGCGGCCCAGCAGGCCCGGCTCTTGTCTGCGCTGTGGCCTTTGCTGCAGCCGGGGGGGGTGTTGCTCTACTGCACCTGCTCAGTTTTCAAGCAAGAAGGGCAAGCCCAGGCCCAAGCGTTTCTTGCGCACAACACTGGGGCGATTTTGCGCGAGGCTCCAGGGCATTTAATGCCGGCTCTCACGGACAATCGGTCTCGTGACCAAGACGGCTTCTATTACGCACTGCTCGAAAAATCCGGCCCGTGAACCACTGCCCCAGTGGCTGGCGCGTGGCCTGACGTCTTGGCTGATGGGTTGTCTGTTGTGCTTGGCCAGCGGCATGGCCTGGTCCCAGCCGCAGGCTTCCGTTGACACGCTGAACCTCCAGCGCCAGGACGATGGCTGGTTTTTGGCGACCCAGCTCAGCTTTGAGTTGCCCCAAGCGGTCGAGGAAGCCTTGGGGCGCGGCATCCCCTTCTTTTTCATGGCTGAAGTCGAGGTGCTGAGAGAGCGCTGGTATTGGGCCGACAAACTGGTCACGCGGCATGAGCGCTACTGGCGCCTGAGCTACCACCCCTTGACGCGACGCTGGCGTTTGCTGGCCTCGGCCAACCCCATTGGCAATTCCGGACTGGGCGTCAACCTGGGGCAAAACTTTGACAGCCTGAGCGAAGCCTTGTCCGCCATCCAGCGGATCAACCGTTGGCGCATTGCCGACGTGGCCGAGATCGACATGGAGGCCAAGCACCGCGCCGATTTCCGCTTTCGACTCGACCTGACCCAATTGCCCCGTCCCTTGCAAATTGGCGCGCTGGGGGAGACCGACTGGGCGCTGAGCCTCAGTCGCAGCCAGCGCATGACGCCAGAACTGCCGCCCGTCAAATGAGCGCCGCCCCCAACTCGCCCGACGCCCGAAAGCCCTTGCGCTGGCTGTTGGTGGTGGGCGTGTCGATCATGCTTGCCATGGGCTTGGTGCTGCTGTTCTTATTGATGCAGGCCACCCAAAAATGGGATGTTTATGCCCAGTACTTCACTTTGCTGTTCGGCTTGAACGCCGTGGTGGCGGGTTTGTTGCTGGCCATCATCGTCTGGATCGCTGTGCGCTTGGCCGTGCGTTGGCGCCAACGCCGCTTCGGCAGCCGTTTGTTGGTCAAGCTGGCCGCCATTTTTGCCATGGTGGGGTTTTTGCCAGGTTTGCTCATTTATGGCGTTTCTTACCAATTTGTGTCTCGCTCCATTGAGGCCTGGTTCGATGTCAAGGTGGAGGGCGCGCTGGACGCGGGCCTGAACCTGGGGCGTGCCACGCTGGACACCTTGGCCCTGGACCTGGGCAACAAGACCCGCGCTGCCGCTTTGGCGTTGAACGAAGTTTCGGACACCTCGGCGGTCCTGTCCCTGGAGCGTGTGCGGGCCCAGTTGGATGCGGAAGATGTGGTCTTGTGGGCCGGCAACGGCAGCCCTTTGGCCACCGCAGGCAACTCGCGGTTCCAGCTGAACCCAGAGCGGCCTTCCAGCGGCTTGATGCGCCAGTTGCGCAACCAAGCCGTGGTCACCAGCATCGAGGGCCTGGAAGAGGCCTTGACGCAGCCCGACATCAAGCCACGCATCAAGGCCCTGGCCAATGTGCAAGCTGCGGGCTTTGGCTTGGCCACCGAGCCACGCCTGCTGCAAGTCACGGTCATGTTGCCGCCCACCTTGGTCGCCAATGCCCTGGCCGTGCAAGCGGCCAACCAGGAGTACCAGGAGCGTGCCTTGGCGCGCGATGGCCTGCGGCGGATGTACATCGGCACCTTGACCCTGAGCCTGTTTTTGTCGGTGTTTGGGGCTGTGCTCTTGGCCGTTTTGCTGGGCAACCAATTGGCGCGGCCCTTGTTGTGGCTGGTCACGGGCGTGCGTGACGTGGCGGCAGGCGACCTCAGCCCCAAGCCCGTGCTGTCCGGTCGCGATGAATTGGAAGGCTTGACCCGTTCCTTTGCGGACATGACGCAACAACTGGCGGATGCGCGCTCCACCGTGGAGCGCAGCATGGAGCAAGTCGATCTGGCGCGTGCCAACTTGCAGACCATCCTGGACAACCTGACCGCAGGTGTCATGGTGCTCGACAGTGCGGGGCACATTGTGTCCTCCAACCCGGGGGCCACACGCATATTGCGGGTGCCACTGGCCGCGCGCGAAGGACAACCATTGGCCTCCATCGAGGGCTTGGGTGAGTTTGCCCGCCAGGTTCAGGAGCAATTCGACAGTTTTGTCGGAGAGCGCAGCCAGCACGGGCTGGACCACTGGCAGCAATCTTTCGAGCTGCAGGCTGCCTCCAGCCAACGCGCCACCACCTTGTTGGAGACGTCCAACAACAGCACCACCTTGGTGGCGCGCGGCGCCGTGTTGCCCAACCAGGCCCGTTTGCTGGTGTTCGATGACATCTCCGAAATTGTCTCGGCCCAGCGCGCCCAGGCCTGGGGCGAGGTGGCGCGTCGCCTCGCCCATGAAATCAAGAACCCGCTGACTCCCATTCAGCTGTCTGCCGAGCGCCTGGAAATGAAGCTCTCGGGCAAGGTCGCAGAGCCCGAACAGGCCATCCTCACCAAGTCGGTCAAAACCATCGTCGACCAGGTGGACGCCATGAAGCGGCTGGTCAACGAGTTTCGGGACTATGCCCGCCTGCCGCAAGCCGAGCTCTCGGCGCTGGACCTGAACGCCCTGCTCAGTGACGTGCTGCAGCTCTACCACAGCGAGGCCGGCAGCGTGCCCATCCAGACCGATCTGGACCCCAGTTGCCCACCCATCTTGGGCGACGCCCAACAGTTGCGCCAAGTGGTGCACAACCTGTTGCAAAATGCGCAAGATGCAACCGAAGGCCGTGCCGTGAGAGAGGTGGTGTTGGCCACCCGCTGGAATCCCACCTCCCAGCGGGTGCGCATGAGCGTGCGCGACAGTGGGGGCGGTTTTCCCGAGGCCATCCTCAAAAGAGCTTTCGAGCCTTATGTCACCACCAAGGCGCGGGGCACCGGGCTGGGCCTGGCGGTGGTGAAGAAAATTGCCGATGACCACGGCGCCCGCATCGACTTGAAAAACCTTGAAAAAGACGGTCAGCTCCAAGGTGCCCAAGTGTCGCTATCATTCCAAGCAGCTGATTCACAAAACTTCAAGGCCTGATCGTTCAACATGGCAAATATATTGGTGGTCGACGACGAACTGGGGATTCGGGATTTGTTATTTGAAATCCTGAACGATGAGGGCCACAATGTCGAGCTGGCAGAGAATGCAGCGCAAGCGCGTGCGGCACGCCAACAAAGCCGCCCGGATCTGGTGTTGCTGGACATCTGGATGCCCGACACCGACGGCGTCACCTTGCTCAAAGAGTGGGCCGCCAGCGGCTTGCTCAACATGCCGGTCATCATGATGAGTGGCCATGCCACCATTGACACGGCGGTCGAGGCCACGCGCATCGGCGCCCAGGCGTTTCTGGAAAAGCCCATCACCTTGCAGAAACTGCTCAAGGCGGTCGAGCAAGGCCTGGTGCGCAAAACTGCGCCACCCGCGGTGCTTGCCGCGGCGGCGTCGACTGTGGCCGCGCAGTCCACGCCAGCGCCTGTGCTGGCATCCAACGCCTTGGGCGTGGTGCCCATGCTTCACAGCGCCCCAGCTTTGCCTGCATCGCACCAAAGTTTTGAGTTGAACCAGCCTTTGCGTGAGGCCCGCGATGCGTTCGAGAAGGCCTATTTCGAATACCACTTGAACCAGGAGGGCGGCTCCATGACCCGCGTGGCCGAGAAAACTGGCCTGGAGCGCACCCATCTTTATCGCAAGCTGCGACAGCTTGGGGTAGACCTCTCCCGCGCTAAAAAATCGGCGGTTTGACACCCCTCTTCAGCACCCATGTCCATGCGCTGGCTGCCCTCACTAGAGCAAGTTGTGATCGGGGGCGTGGCGGCTGTCTTGTTCCCGCTGGTGCATGTCTTCAACGACTGGGCGTTTGATGCCTTTGAGTTTTCACACCACATCAGCCTGATTTACCTGCCCGCCTTTTTGCGCTTGGCCAATGTGCTGGTGCTGGGGCAGGCATGGGGCACCCTCACCACCGCCTTGGGGGGCGTTTTGCTGGCCATCTGGAACAACAATGTGACCTGGGTGGAGGGCATGAATGTGCTGGCCTCGGCCACCAGCGGCTGGTTGTCTGTCTGGTTGTTCCAAATCATCAAGGAGCGTCCCGTGCGGTTGCTTGAAATGAAAGATTTGTTGCAATTGGTGATGCTTTACGCCTTGATGAATGCTTTGCTCAACCACGTCGCTTGGACCTTGGTGGAGCAGGATGCACTGATCACCGTTCACCAACTGCCCATGATGGTGATCGGAGATTTTTTAGGCGCCATGCTGGGCGCCCTGTTGTTCAGTTGGGGCGCCAAGAAGCTCAAACTTGATCAACTCGCGCGCAAACGCGCGCAAGCGCAGGACGAGTAGGTCACATGTTGCGGCGGTACTGGCCGCCCACCTCGAACAAGGCGTTGGTGATCTGACCCAGCGAGCAATGGCGCACAGCATCCATCAGCACCTCGAACACATTGGTGTCGTCCAGCACCGCTTGCTGCAAGCGCTTGAGTTGGCGCGGGGCTTCCTCGGCATGCGCGGCCTGGAAGGCGCGCAAGCGCGTCAATTGGCTCTGCTTCTCGTCGTCGGTGCTGCGCGCCAACTCCAGTGACTCCAGCACCGGGTCGCCCTTGGGGTTGCGGAAGGTGTTGACGCCAATGATGGGGTACTCGCCGGTGTGCTTGAGCATCTCGTAGTGCATGCTCTCGTCTTGGATGCGGCCGCGCTGGTAGCCGGTTTCCATGGCGCCCAGCACGCCGCCGCGCTCGGCAATGCGGTCAAACTCGGCCAGCACAGCCTCTTCCACCAACTCGGTCAGCTCGTCGATGATGAAGGCGCCCTGGTTGGGGTTTTCGTTTTTCGCCAAGCCCCACTCGCGGTTGATGATCAGCTGAATTGCCATGGCGCGGCGCACGCTGTCTTCGGTGGGCGTGGTGATGGCCTCGTCAAAGGCATTGGTGTGCAAGCTGTTGCAGTTGTCGTAAATGGCGATCAGCGCTTGCAGCGTGGTGCGAATGTCGTTGAACTGAATTTCCTGCGCGTGCAGACTGCGCCCACTCGTTTGAATGTGGTACTTCAGCTTCTGACTGCGTTCATTGGCACCATACTTTTCCTTCATGGCCACGGCCCAAATGCGGCGCGCCACACGGCCCATGACCGTGTACTCGGGGTCCATGCCGTTAGAGAAGAAGAAGCTCAGGTTGGGAGCAAAATCATCAATGTGCATGCCGCGCGCCAGGTAGGCTTCGACCAGCGTAAAGCCGTTGCTCAGGGTGAACGCCAGTTGGCTGATGGGGTTGGCGCCGGCTTCGGCGATGTGATAGCCGCTGATGGACACGCTGTAGAAGTTACGCACGTTGTGGTGCACAAAGTACTCGGCGATATCGCCCATCACCTTCAAACTGAACTCGGTGGAGAAAATGCAGGTGTTCTGGCCCTGATCTTCTTTCAGGATGTCGGCCTGCACCGTGCCGCGCACATTGGACAGCACCCATTCGCGGATTTTGAGGCTTTCAGTGTCGGTGGGTTGGCGACCGTTGTCGGCCTCAAATTTCTCCAGATTCTGGTCGATGGCCGCGTTCATGAACATGGCCAGGATCGACGGTGCTGGCCCGTTGATGGTCATGGACACGCTGGTGGCGGGGTTGCACAGGTCGAACCCACCGTACAGCACTTTCAAGTCGTCCAGTGTGGCGATGCTGACACCGCTGTTGCCGACCTTGCCGTAGATGTCCGGACGCGGGTCGGGGTCGTTGCCGTACAGCGTGACCGAGTCGAAGGCGGTGGACAGGCGTTTGGCCGCCATGCCGCTGGAGAGTAATTTGAAGCGGCGGTTGGTGCGAAAGGCATCGCCTTCACCGGCGAACATGCGGGTGGGGTCCTCGCCCTCGCGCTTGAAGGCGAAGGTGCCGGCGGTGTAGGGGTAGCTGCCGGGCACGTTGTCCAGCATCAGCCATTTGAGAATCTCACCATGGTCTTCGTAGGTTGGCAGGGCCACCTTACGGATGGTG
>CAINMN010000351.1 GCA_903850735.1 uncultured Burkholderiales bacterium
GGCGACCAGGGCCTGATGTTCGGTTACGCCTGCAGCGAAACCCCCGAGTTGATGCCTGCCCCCATTTACTACGCGCACCGCCTGGTCGAGCGCCAAGCGCAGTTGCGCAAAGACGGCCGCCTGCCCTTCCTGCGTCCCGACGCCAAGAGCCAGGTCACCATGCGCTATGTGGACGGCAAGCCGCACAGCATCGACACCGTGGTGCTGTCCAGCCAGCATGCGCCTGAAATGAGCCTGGGCGACAAGATGAAGCCCGAGTTCTACGAAGCCGTGATTGAAGAAATCATCAAGCCCGTGCTCCCCAAAGAATGGCTGCAGGACACGAAATACCTGATCAACCCCACCGGCCGTTTCGTCGTGGGCGGCCCCCAGGGCGACTGTGGCCTGACCGGCCGCAAAATCATTGTGGACACCTACGGTGGCGCCTGCCCCCACGGTGGTGGCGCCTTCTCCGGCAAAGACCCCTCCAAAGTGGACCGCTCGGCCGCTTACGCCGCCCGCTATGTGGCCAAGAACATCGTGGCCGCCGGTTTGGCCAAGCAGTGCCAGATTCAGGTGGCTTACGCCATCGGCGTGGCGCGCCCGATGAACATCACGGTCAACACCCATGGCACCGGCGTCATTGCCGACGAGAAAATCGCGGCCCTGGTGCAGGATCACTTTGACCTGCGTCCCAAAGGCATCATCCAGATGCTGGACCTGCTGCGCCCGATCTACCAAAAGACCGCCGCTTATGGCCACTTCGGCCGTGAAGAGCCGGACTTTGCTTGGGAGAAGACGGACAAGGCGGCTGCGCTGAAGGCGGCAGCCGGCGTTTAAACGGCAAACAGGGCTTGCAGGGTCGCCAGCACGGCGTTCAGCGTCTTGGCCGGCACTGCGCCTTGGCGCTTGATGAAGCGCTGCTTGTCTACGGTGCGGAGCTGATCCAACACAATCAACCCCTTGGTGCCTGCGTGCGTCACCGGGACTCTGAAAGGTGCGGGGAAACCTTTGGAGGTCATGGGCGCCATCATCACCGTGCGAAGGTGCTCATTCAATTCAGCGGGTGAGACCACCAGGCAGGGGCGAGATTTTTGAATCTCGCTGCCCACTGTTGGATCCAGGTTGACCAACCAAATTTCGCCGCGCTTCACCAATCCAACTCCGAGTCATCGGCGTTGCCAAACTCTCCTAAAAGCAAAGCGTCTTGCTCTTGGGTTGCCAATTGGGCTGCGGCCTCTGCCCAACCCATGCGCTGTGACTGCACAGGTTTGCGAAGAATGATGGCGCCATTCACCACCTCGATGCTTGCCGTTGACAGGCCTTCCAACCCGGCTTGCGCCAACAAGGGCTTGGGCAACACCACCCCCTTGCTGTTTCCAATGGTTCGAATTGCAATTTCCATCGATCACTCCGTTGCAACAATGTTATTCCCACGCACCAGCGCCGTCAAGCACAGTGATGGGCAAAACCATCTTTCCTTTTCAGGGTTTTCACCAGACCCCTTGAAACACGGCACAAATGCCTTATCATTAGCACTCGTTGGAGTTGAGTGCTAACAGTCCTGTTGGCCCCAGCACCACAAGTTAACTAACGCTAACTTCTTAAGTTGGCGTTTTGTTTTCCACCCTTTGATCCTTACTTCATTTGGAGAAGCCATGAAACTTCGTCCCCTGCACGATCGCGTGATCGTCAAGCGCACCGACAGCGAAACCAAAACCGCCTCTGGCATCGTCATCCCCGACGCCGCCGCCGAGAAGCCCGACCAGGGCGAAATCCTGGCTGTGGGCCCCGGCAAGAAGAACGACAAGGGCGAACTCAGCCCCATGGGCGTCAAGGTCGGTGACCGCGTCCTGTTCGGCAAGTAC
>CAINMN010000352.1 GCA_903850735.1 uncultured Burkholderiales bacterium
GGGCTGAGCACCATGGCCCGTTTTCTTACGGTGTTCAAGCCCAGGACTGCAGCAGTGCCGGCGGCCTTGATCGATGGCCTGCAGCCCGTGCTCGAGGCCATGCACGCTGAAGTGGATCACCGCACACCGGCTCATTTCAGTGCTCTGCTGCGGGGCGGCCATGAACAGTTGCGGATGCAGCTGTTCGCTGATGTGCAGGCCAAGGCGGAAGGGCCGGTGCTTGAGCTGGTGCTGATGAGCCGTGAGCCCATGGGGCAGGGGGCCCCCAAGACCCTGGCCGTCTTTCATCAGTTGCTGGATCTGGCGGCATCCCGCTTGCCTGACCTGGAGTTGCGCTTCCGCTCCGACCGCGACGGTGCACTGCCTGTCTGAGGCCTTCCCCGTATGGTGAGCGCTGTTGTTTTGCGTTCAGGCAGGGAGTTCTCCGATGGGCATCCGCGTCGGTATTAACGGCTTCGGCCGGATCGGTCGTCTGGCCTTCCGCCGCGCCGTGAGCCTGCCGGATGTGGAGGTCGTGGGCATCAACGACCTGATCGATGTGGAGTACCTCTCCTACATGCTCCGCTACGACTCCACCCATGGGCGCTTCCAGGGTGATGTGCGTGTGGAGAACGGCCAGCTGGTGGTGAACGGCAAGGCGATCCGCATCACCGCTGAGCGCGACCCCAACAACCTCAACTGGGGTGCTGTGGGCGCCGATTACGTGCTGGAGAGCACTGGTTTCTTCCTCAGCGACGAGACCGCTCGCGCCCACATCAACGCCGGTGCCAAGCGAGTGGTGATGAGCGCCCCCTCCAAGGACGACACCCCCATCTTTGTGATGGGCGTGAACCATAAGAGCTACGCCGGTCAGCCGATCGTGTCCAACGCCAGCTGCACCACCAACTGCCTGGCCCCGATGGCCAAGGTGCTGCACGACAACTTCGGCATCGTGAACGGTCTGATGACCACCGTGCACGCCACCACCGCCACCCAGAAAACCGTGGATGGCCCCTCGGTGAAGGATTGGCGCGGTGGCCGCGGCGCTGGCCAAAACATCATCCCCAGCTCCACCGGTGCCGCCAAGGCCGTGGGCGTGGTGATTCCCGAGCTGAACAAAAAGCTGACGGGCATGTCCTTCCGCGTGCCCACCTCTGACGTGTCGGTGGTGGACCTGACGGTGGAACTGAACAAGGAAGCCGACTACAAAGAAATTTGTGCCGAGATGAAGGCCCAGAGCCAAGGCGCGCTCAAGGGCATTTTGGGCTACACCGAAGACAAGGTGGTGGCCACCGATTTCCGCGGCGAGTCCTGCACCAGCGTGTTTGACGCCGAGGCCGGCATTGCGCTGGACAAGACCTTTGTGAAGATCGTGTCCTGGTACGACAACGAATGGGGCTACTCCAACAAGTGCCTCGAAATGGTTCGCGTCATTTCGCGTTGAAGCAAGAGTGGGTCAGGGCATGACAACGCTTGCTCTGCCCACATTCGAGGACGTGCGCGCTGCTGCGCAGCGCCTGCACGGCCACGCGCACCGCACCCCCGTGCTGCGCTCTGCAACCCTGGACCAGCAACTGGGGGCGCAGGTTTTTTTCAAGTGCGAAAACTTCCAGCGCATGGGCGCTTTCAAGTTTCGGGGTGCGTTCAATGCGCTGGCACAGTTCACCCCTGAGCAAAAGCGCGCCGGTGTGGTGGCCTATTCTTCTGGCAACCATGCGCAAGCCATTGCCTTGTCGGCGCGCATGCTGGGCATGCCGGCCACCTTGATCATGCCGCACGATGCGTCACCGGCCAAGCTGGCCGCCACCCGCGGCTATGACGCCCAAGTGGTGCATTACGACCGTTACAGCGAAGATGCGATGGCCATGGCCCGGCAATTGTCGGCCGAGCAGGGGATGACCTTCATTCCGCCGTTTGACCATGCGCATGTGTTGTGCGGCCAGGGCACGGCAGCGCTGGAGTTGTTTGAAGAGGTGGGCGAACTCGACCACCTGTTCGTCTGTCTGGGCGGTGGCGGCTTGCTCAGTGGCAGCGCGTTGTCGGCGCGTGCCCTGTCGCCGCACTGCAAGGTGTATGGCGTGGAGCCCGAGGCCGGCAATGACGTCCAACAGTCGTTTCGCACGGGTCAACGCGTGCGCATTCCGACCCCGGTCACCATCGCCGATGGCGCCCAAACCCCGCTGGTGGGTGAGTTGACCTTCGAGCTGATTCGCCGCCATGTGGACGACATCCTGACCGCCACCGATGCGCAGTTGGTCCAAGCCATGCGCTTTTATGCTGAGCGCATGAAAATGGTGGTCGAGCCCACCGGTTGCCTGTCGCTGGCGGCCGCTTGCCATGCGGGCGTGCCTCTGAAAGGCCAGCGCGTGGGCGTGCTGATCAGCGGTGGCAATGTGGATTTGCAGCGCTTTGCCGAGTTGCTGCAGCAAAATTCCACACAGGCTTGATTCAAAAAATTCAAACCCTTTGGGTGTCAGGCAAGCTAGGATGCTTGCCATGAACGTTCTCCTTCAAGAATTCAAGGACCGCATTCGGGTGGCGGCCGAGACGCACCAGACCTTGTCACTCCAAGGCCATGGCAGCAAGGCCTTCTACGGCGAGACGCCCCAGGGCGACACGCTCGATGTGTCCGGCTACAGCGGCGTGCTGAGTTACGAGCCCAGCGAGCTGGTCGTGACCGCCCGCGCAGGAACGCCGCTGCGCGAACTCGAAGCCTTGTTGGCGGAGAAAGGGCAGTGCCTTCCCTTTGAGCCACCGCATTTCGGTGCGGCGGGCGGCACCGTGGGCGGCATGGTGGCCTCGGGCCTGAGTGGGCCCGCGCGGGTCAGCGTGGGCAGCGTGCGCGACTATGTGCTGGGGGTCAGCATGCTCAATGGCCGTGGCGAAGAACTGCGCTTTGGTGGCCAGGTCATGAAAAACGTCGCGGGCTACGATGTGTCGCGCGTCATGGCGGGCGCCATGGGCACCTTGGGCATGATCACCGAAGTCTCGCTCAAGGTGCTGCCCAAAGCACCCGCTGAAGCCACCCTGATGATGGCCATGCCACAAGCCCAAGCCTTGCAGCAGCTGCACCGCTGGATGGCGCAGCCCTTGCCGCTGAATGCCAGTTGCTGGGTGCATGACGACAGCGCGCAACCGGCCCAGGATTTTTTGTTTGTGCGCCTGCGCGGTGCCCAAGCCGCGGTGGAGGCGGCGTGTCTGCGCATGGCCAGCGATGTGCAGCAACAAGGCTTTGCTGTGAGCCGCATGGACAATGCGGGTGCCGCCGGCGACTGGCAAGCCTGCGCCGATCAGCAGCTGCCTTTTTTCCAGCCCGAGCCGGCACCGTCAGCTTGCCTGTGGCGTTTGTCTTTGCCGCCCACGGCGCCGGTGCTGGACCTGCCCAACTCGCCCTTGATTGAGTGGCACGGCGGCCTGCGCTGGTTGTGGGCGCCCGCTTCCGAGGCCGCGCAGTTGCGCGAACTGGCGCAGCGCCACGGCGGACACGCCACGCTGTGGCGAACCCGCCCGGGCCACGGTGCCGAAGACCGCCGCGTGGGGGTGTTCACGCCCTTGCCCCCCGTACAACAAAAATTACAGCAGACCCTGCAGGCGGAGTTTGACCCGCATGCGGTGTTCAAAACCGGCCGTCTTGGCCTGTAACCCCAGGGGATTTCATGCAGACCCATCTTGCCCCTGAATTTCAGGACACTCCCGAAGGCCGTGAAGCCGAGGCCATTTTGCGCAAGTGCGTGCATTGCGGCTTTTGCACGGCCACTTGCCCCACGTACCAACTGCTGGGCGATGAGCTTGACGGCCCGCGTGGCCGCATTTACCTCATCAAGCAGGTGCTGGAAGGCGAAACCCCGACCCGCAAAACCCAGCAGCACCTGGACCGTTGCCTGACCTGTCGCAACTGCGAGAGCACCTGTCCCAGTGGTGTGCAATATGGGCATTTGGTGGACATTGGCCGAGAGATTGTGGAGCGCAAGGTCGCACGCCCCGCCGGCGAGCGCTTGATGCGCTGGGCCTTGAAAGAGGGCTTGCCCTCGGCGGCCTTCGCGCCCGCCATGAAGCTGGGCCAATCGGTGCGCGCACTCTTGCCCGCCAAGCTCAAAGCCAAGGTGCCGCGTGCCCAGGCAGCGGGTGCCTGGCCGACGCGCACCCACGAACGCAGGGTGCTGATGCTGGCGGGCTGCGTGCAACCTGCCATGCTGCCCAACATCAACAGCGCGACGGCGCGGGTGCTCGATGCCGCTGGCATTCAGACCGTCATCGCCGCCGAAGCCGGCTGTTGTGGCGCGGTGAAATTCCACCTCAACGACCAGCAAGGTGGGCGTGCGCAAATGCGGGCCAACATCGATGCCTGGTGGCCCTGGGTCGAGCAAGGCCTGGAGGCCTTGGTGATGAACGCCTCGGGCTGTGGCGTGACGGTGAAGGACTACGGCCACTTGCTGAAAGACGACCCGGCCTATGCCGACAAAGCCCGCCGCATCAGCGAACTGACGCGTGACCTCAGCGAGTTGTTGCCCATGCTGGTGCCCGTGCTGAAAGACCAATTGAAACCCGCTGCAGCCCAGGCGGCTGGCGCCATGGCCTTTCACCCGCCGTGTACCTTGCAACACGGGCAGCAGCTCAAAGGCGGCGTGGAGCAGCACTTGTCCGCCCTGGGCTTTGAGGTGCGGGTGACGGCGCAAGAGTCCCATCTGTGCTGTGGCTCGGCGGGCACTTACTCGGTGCTCAACCCGGCGCTCTCCACCCAGTTGCGTGATCGCAAGCTGGGCCATTTGGCGAGCATGCAACCCCAAGCCATTTTGAGTGCCAACGTGGGCTGCATCACCCATTTGCAAAGCGGCACCGAGGTGCCGGTGCAGCACTGGGTGGAAATGCTGGACCGTGCCTTGCAGGCCTCAGGCCGCTAAAGCCTGCTCGATGTCTTTGCCCAATTTGGCGGGCGCATCTTGCGGCGCGTAGCGTCGGATCACCCGGCCATCGCGCCCGACCAAAAACTTGGTGAAGTTCCATTTGATGGCCTTGCTGCCCAGCAGGCCCGGCGCCTCGGCGCACAACCAGCGGTAGAGCGGGTGGGCGTGGTCGCCGTTGACCTCGATTTTGTGCATCATCTGAAAGCTGACGCCGTAGTTTTTCTGGCAGAAGGCGCCAATCTCGGCATCGCTGCCCGGGTCTTGGCCGCCAAACTGGTTGCAAGGAAAACCCAAGACGGTGAGGCCTTGGCTGGCGTAGGTTTGGTGCAGCTTTTCCAGGCCCGCAAACTGCGGCGTGAAGCCACAGGCGCTGGCCGTGTTGACGATCAAGAGCACCCGCCCTTTCAACTCGGACAGGGCCAACGGTGTGCCGTCGATGCGATCGGCTTGTAAATCATCCAGCGTGTTCATGGCGACTCCAAAGAAGTTTTGCTGGGGCGCGAGGCCAGCAAGGCGGTCAAGACAATCAGGCTGCCCCCCAGGGCAATCCGCGCGGTCCACTCAGACGCCCCCAAGCTTATCGAAGACACGCTGGCAAACACCACCTCGGAGAGCATGACCATGGCCGTGGTGTGTGCACTCAGGCGCGCCGCACCGTATTGCAAAGCCAGATTGCCCAGCAAAAACGCCGCGGTCAACCCCAGGATGGCCAGCCAGCCCAACTCGCGCGCCATGGCCGGGTGGTCCACCACGCCAGCGGCCGTGCCCACCCAGGCGAAGGCCAGCGCGGTGAAGGTGCCGCCGCCAAACATGGCCAGCATGCGCGCGGCCTCGGGTGTGTCATGCAGGCGGCGCAGCATGACGTTGGTCAATGCGAAGCTCAGCCCGCCCAGCAAGGCCAGAAAGTCCGCCAGGCTTTGCGGCAGCGGCCAATCGGTGTCGGGGGTTTTCAGCACCAAGGCCACCCCGACCAAGGCCAGTAACAGCCGCAACAAGGCCTGGCCTGTGGGGCGCTCGCCCAGCAGCCACCATGCCAGCAACAAAGACCAGGTGGGCATGAGGTAAAAAAGCAGCACCACGCGCACCACATCACCGACCGTGACGGCCCAGTTGAAGCAGACGTTGGTGAGCCCCGAGGCCAGCAGCAGGATCCACAGCGCGGGGTGCTGGAACATGCCGCGCCAAGCCTGCGGGCGCCACATCACCACGCAGGCCAGCGAGACAGCAAAGATGATGGCCGTCGCCCACAGCGGATGCAGGCCCTGGCTTTCCAGTGTTTTGAGGGGCCACCAAGAGAGGCCCCAGACCAGGGCGTTGAAGCCCAGGGCCAGCACGGGCAAAAGCGTTGTCATGCCCGCTCAGCCGTGCATGTCATCGTGGCGGGCAATGTGCAGCAGGCGTGCCAGTTCGTCGCGGTGGTGAATGTGGTTCCAGGCATGCCAGCGTTGGATCAGCCACATCATGCTGGCCACCAGCAAGCCAAAGGCGGTGATGGCGCCAAAGGCACTCAGCCCCAGGCCGGTGGAGAGCGTGTAAAAGCCCCCCAAGGCCAGGATACAGGCTTGCTCGTTGAAGTTTTGCACGGCAATCGAGCGTCCGGCGCCCATCAGGTTGTGGCCACGGTGCTGCAACAAGGCATTCATGGGCACCACCAGAAAGCCGCCCAGCCCGCCCAGCAAGACCAGAAAGGGCGCGGCCACCCACACGTTGTCGATGAAGTTCATGCCAATGACCAGCAAGCCCATGCCGATGCCCATGGGCATGACCTTGGTGGCTTGTTCCAGCCGCATGCGCATCGAGGCGATGACGGCGCCCACGGCGGTGCCAATGGCCACCACCCCCACCAGCGAGGATGCTTGCGAGGTGCCGTAGCCCAGCGCAGCCGCGCTCCAGGCCAATACGATGTAGCGCAGGTTGCCGCTCACCCCCCAAAACAGGGTGGTGGTAGAGAGCGAGATTTGCCCCAGCTTGTCGCGCCACAAAGCCAGGTTGCAGTGCCAGAAGTCGGGCAACAAGGCCAGCAGATTGCGCACCATGCCGTGCTCGGGGTTGCTGCGCATGGGGCGCAGCTCGGCACCGGTCAGCGGGATGCGGGTGTTGAACCAGGCCGCCAACCCAGAAAAGAAAATGAGCACGGCGATGGCGGCTTCCGGGGGCGTGTCAATGCCGGTGTCGATCAGCGGCAGGTTCATGGACAGCAACATGCCGGACAAAGCTGGCCCCACAAGTTGACCGCCCACCAGCACGCCCAGGATGATGGAGGCAATCGTCAGCCCCTCGATCCAGCCATTGGCCTTGACCAGCTGGGACGCGGGCAACAACTCGGTCAGGATGCCGTATTTGGCGGGAGAGTAAGCCGCTGCCCCCAGGCCCACCAAGGCATAGGCCAGCAAGGGGTGGGTGCCAAACAGCATCAACAAACAGCCGACCACCTTGATCGTGTTGCTGATGAACATCACCTGGCCTTTGGGCCGGGCATCGGCGAAGGCGCCGACAAACGGGGCCAGCACCACATAGAACAGCGCGAACATGGGCACCAGGGCGGCGCGTTGCCACTCGGGGCTGCCGTCGTTTTTCAGCAACTCAACCGCAGCCACGAACAGCGCGTTGTCAGCCAAAGAGCTGAAAAACTGGGCCGACATGATGGTGTAAAAACCGCGCTTCATGGGGAGGGGAGGTCAGTTGGCCGAGGCCGTCAGGCCTTTGAAAATGAGGTGGAGGATCACGACGCAGTGGGTTATATCACGGCCCTGCCACAATCTGGCCTATGCCCCGTCCGATCCAAGCCTTCATCCATCCTGCTGCGTTGCAACATAATTTGGCGCGCCTGCGACATGCCGCGCCCGATGCCCGCATTTGGGCGGTGGTCAAAGCCAACGCCTATGGCCACGGCATCGAGCGTGTGTTCGACAGTTTGCGCGGCGCCGATGGCTTTGCTTTGCTGGACCTGGACGAGGCGCAGCGCATTCGCGACCTGGGCTGGCGCGGCCCGGTGCTGTTGCTGGAAGGCGCGTTTGAGCCGCGCGACCTGGAGCTGTGCTCTCGCCTGGACCTGTGGCACACCGTGCACTGCGAGGCGCAGATCGATTGGCTGAGCCGCCACAAGACGCAACTGCCGCACCGCGTCTTTCTCAAAATGAATTCCGGCATGAACCGCCTGGGCTTTGCGCCCGAGCGCTTTCGCACTGCTTGGACGCGCTTGAACGCCTTGCCGCAAGTGGATGAAATTTCGCTGATGACCCACTTCAGCGACGCTGACGGCGAGCGTGGCATCGACCACCAACTCGCCGTGTTTGGCCGCGTCACCGCCGATTTGCCGGGCGAGCGCTCCTTGGGCAACAGTGCCGCGGTGTTGCGCCATGCCGCCACAGCGGGCGTGATTTCTGACTGGATTCGTCCGGGCATTGCCCTGTATGGCAGCTCGCCCGACGATCCCCACCACAGCATGGCGGACTGGCGTTTGCAGCCCACCATGAGCTTGCGCAGCCGCATCATTGGCGTCCAACAC
>CAINMN010000353.1 GCA_903850735.1 uncultured Burkholderiales bacterium
ATTGAAATGTTCATCATTGGCGGGGCCGCTGTGGCCGCCATGTTGATCAGCAACAGCACGGGCATCGTCAAAGGCGCCATGGGCGGTTTGGGCAAGGTCTTCAAAGGCAGCAAATACAAAAAAGACGATTACCTGGCGGTGATTTTCTTGATCTCCAAGATTCTGAAAACATTGAAAGCCGAGGGTGCCGTCGCACTGGAAGCCCACATTGAAAACCCAGAGTCCAGTGCCATTTTTGCGGAATACCCGCCGATCCTGCATGACCACTCCCTCTTGCATTTGATTTGCGACACCATCCGATTGATGGTGGTTTCCTCCAGCAACCTGAGCCCCTACGCTGTGGAAGACGTCATGACGGCCTCCATCAAGTTGCACCACCACAACGAACTCAAGTACGCCGAAGCCTGGGCCGGCATGGAAGGCGCCTTGCCTGCGCTGGGCATTGTGGCCTGCGTGTTGGGTGTGGTGAAAACCATGGCCGCCATTGACCAGCCGCCACCCGTGCTCGGTGGCCTGATTGGCTCGGCTCTGGTGGGTACCTTCCTGGGCGTGTTCTTGGCTTACGGCATTGTGGGTCCCTTCGCGGTCCGACTCAAGCAAGTGATTGACGAGGAAGGCGAGATGTACAAAATGGTGCAGCAGCTCATCGTCGCCAACCTGCATGGCCACCCGATGCCGCTGGTGATTGAGGCTGCACGCGTGTGCATCAGCCATCACAACCAGCCCAGCTTCGCGGAAGTGTTTGACGGGATGCGAGGCAAATAAGCATGGCTGACGAAAAGGACGCTGCGCCAGCTGCGGCCGAGGCCTCGCCCCCGGCAGAGGCTCCCGCGGCAGAAGCACCGCCCGCCGAAGCGGGCCTGGCGCCAGTCATTGTCATCAAGAAGGTCATCGACGATGGCCATGGTGGCGCGCACGGTGGCGCCTGGAAAATTGCGCTGGCCGACATGATGACGGCCATGATGGCCTTCTTTTTGTTGATGTGGCTCTTGGGCGCCTCCAACGCAGACCAGCGCAAAAGCATTGCCGATTATTTCAAGCCGAGCTCTCACAGCATGACGCCCTTTGGCCAGTTGGCGGGCTCCAATGGCGTGCTGGGTGGACGCTCCATCATCGACCCCGACGCCTTTCCCTATGCCGCGCGCCAGACCGGCTTGCTCGAGCGCTTGACGCCACGCTCTGAAGGCGGCCCCAATCCCGACACCGATCCCGGGCCAGAAAACGAAAACGAAGCGCCGGATCCCGACAAGTTGACGCCTGAGCAAAAGAAGAAAATCGCCGCCGAGGCGGATGAGGCGAATTTCCAGAAACTGGAAAAAGAACTCAAGCAAAAACTGTCGGAGAACAAGCGGCTTGAAAACCTGAAAGACCAAGTGTCGATATCGCGCGACAAGCAGGGCTTGCGCATTGAAATCATCGACAAGGCCGACTTCGCCATGTTCCCCAGTGGCACCAATTCCATGCAAGGGCGTGCCCAAGCGCTGATCGGTGAGGTCGCGGCCTCGCTGGCCACCATGCCCAACAAAATTGCCATCCGTGGCCACACCGACAGCGTGCCTTTCCAGAACCCGGATGGCCGCAACAACTGGTCCTTGTCTGCCGAGCGTGCTGAAGCAACCCGCCAGATCCTAGAGAAAAAAGGCATTCCTGAGAGTCGCTTCACGCGCATCGAGGGCGTGGCCGACACCGACCCCATGAATCCCAAAGATGCGCGGGATCCACGCAACCGCCGCATGAGCATCACGGTGCTGAACCAGGATTCGAATTAAGCGGACCAAGCGCCTGAGCGACAAGTGAGCTTGTCGCTCAAGCTGACCTTAAATCGTATTTGTTGATTTTTTCAATCAGCGTGGTGCGCTGCAAATTCAAGAGCTTGGCGGTGCGTGACACATTGCCTTGCGCGCGCTCCAGGGCTTGCTCAATCATGCTGCGCTCGATTTCTGCCAGCCTGTCCTTCAACGAGATGCCTTCGGGCGGCAACTGGGGCATGCCTTGCGCCAGCATGATGATGTCTTCCACATCCGTTTCCAAGCTGGAGGCTGCGTCCCCCAGTTCTGCCATCACCTCCGGCGGGGGTGTGATGGCCTGCGGTATCACCACAGGATTTTTGGCCAGAAGTTCTGCCTGAAGCGGCACCAGACCTTTGGGCAACAAGCTGGCAGGAATGGCCCGCAAATCCAGGCGCTGGCCGGCGTACAAAGTGCTGAAGCGGTCGACCAGGTTCGAGAGCTCTCGCACATTGCCAGGCCAGTGGTACTTTTGCAAGGCCTCTGTGAAGTCAGTGTCAAAGCGAATGGCCTCGACGCCCGGCATGGCAAATCGCAAGCTGAAATGACGCAACAAGTCTGGAATGTCCTCGCTTCTATCGCGCAAAGGCGGCGTTACCACCGGTAAAACATTCAATCGATAGTACAAATCCTCGCGGAAGCGACCTGCAGAAATTTCTTCTTCCAGGTCACGATGTGTGGCGGCAATGACACGGACATCGATGGAAACCTGCCGGCTGCCACCAATCGGGTCAATCGTGCGTTCTTGCAGCACACGCAGTAATTTGACTTGCATGTCCAGCGACATGTCACCTATTTCGTCTAAAAACAAGGTGCCGCCATGGGCCAATTCGAATCGGCCTACCCGATCATTCACCGCGCCCGTGAACGCGCCCTTGCGGTGACCAAAAAGTTCACTTTCTAGTAAATCTTTGGGGATGGCTGCGCAATTAATAGGTACAAAATTGGAGCCTGCACGCAGAGATTGCTCGTGCAAAGCCCGCGCCAGCAACTCTTTCCCCGTGCCACTTTCACCGGTGATCATCACGGTGGCATTGGAATTCGCGATGGTCGCCAGCATGCTGCGCAAGCTTTGTGCGGCGTTGCTGGCGCCAATGTATTGGGAATGTGTTTTCATGCCGATAGACTGTTCAGTGCATTGTCCGGAATGCATTGCCAAGGGCAAGACCACAAAAGTACTCTCTTTTTCGGTCAGCCACTCGCGCCGTCATGTTTCGCTATCAAGAAGTCTGACATGCGGTCGAATCAAAGACAGACCTACCACGAGTTGCCAAGCGGTTGTCAATTGGCCAAGGCAACTCACCGTTTCAAGAGGAACATGTCATGAACCGTCACGCCCTTTACGCCGTTTTGAGTGGCGCCATTTTGCTCAGTGCATGCCAAACCAGGCCCCTGAGCTCCAGCGCAGCGCCTGTGGTGTCGCCTGCAGCCCAGGCCGCAGCGCCAGCACCTGCTCCTGCAGCTTCCATGATTGCGCCCATGGTCGAAAAGCGTGAGACCTTTGTGGCAACGGGCTATGCCGTGATCAGCATTCAAAACCATAAAAATCCGGCGCAACAGCGCTTGCTGGCCATTCGGGCTTCCAAGCTTGATGCTTACCGCGCATTGACCGAGCAAGTCTATGGGCAGCAGTTGGATGCCAGCACCACCGTGTCGGACATGACCGTCATGAATGACACCTTTCGCACACGCGTGGAAGGCGTGATCTACGGTGCGCACCTGGTCAGTATCACCCCCGTGGGGGAAGACACCTACGAAACAACCTTGTCGCTTGACCGCAACGTGGTCCAGGATTTGCGCAGCTTGTACCTGAACCAGATCGCTACCCGCGCTCGTTGAGGTCGACCAAGGGTGAGCCAATGAATGCGCGTTTGATCCTCTGGTGTGCGGCCATCGTTTTGACTTGCCAAACGATGGGTGTCACCGCACAAGCTTTGCGGCCAGAGGAGCAATTGCAGGCCATTCGCCAGTCCTTGGTGCAAGCCGCCTTGGAAGGGCCCACGGAAGTTCGAGCGACCTCCTGGGTGGACGGGCAGGGGGTGTTGCACGACAGCAGCAGTTTTGCCTCGGGTGCGGTGGTGCGCGGCGTTCGCGTGCTGGCCTATAACAAGCCCCTGAACCAAGAGCCCATTGCCGCCTTGCATCTTGACCATCGGCAAGCCGTGGGCACACATTTGTCGTGTCGCTCGCCGGCGCATGAGCGTGCACAGCCTTGGCACCAAATGCAATTGGACATCCAGCTCTCGCCGCATCTGCCGATTGCTTTGCGACAGCCTGCCCACCAGTCCACCCTCGTGATTCGCCAATGGTTGCGCCAGCGCAGCGCCAACGGCGCGCTGTGGCGGGTGGCGGAGCCCTACCAGCCGGCCAACCGTTATGAGCAAGCTTTATTGAGCCGCGGTGAGCAGCATATTCCCTGGCGTTTGACTTTGCGCCTGGAGCCAGGACAGGACGCCTATGGCACGACCAACGCGGTGCTCTTGCGCTGGGATGTCTCACGCCGTTTGGACCGTGTGGTTCTGCACCAGCAACAGCAGAGCTTGAACATTGAATTGCCAGAACTCAGCGGTGTGCCGCAGCGCTTGTCTTCGTCCATGCAAGAGCAATTGCAGTTTTTGCTGCAAAACTTTGCCCACAGTCTGGAGACCAAACTGGCTTGCATCCCGCCCCAGTTTGAGGTGTTGACCACCTCCACCCCAACCCTGCGAATTGCCGGTGGGGAGATGAGTGGCTTGCGCGTTGGCGACCAATTGGTGGTGGCCGATCGCCACAAGCTGCCCTCACGCACGCTGGAAGCCAGGGCCCTTGACCAACTGGCCCTGGCTGAAGTGCAATCTGTGTCTGGCTACTATGCCGAGCTCAAACAGATTGCGGGTCCCAAATTGTCAGGTGCTGCACAGTGGGTTGCGGTGCCTTACAGCCCTTGAAATGAAGGAGATTTCCATGAATGCCCGTTTTTTTGCCGATTTACTATCAGGGAGCATGTTCAAGCGCGCTTCGCTGGCCTTGGCTCTGGGCGCTTGGGGTGTTTTGGCGCAGGCAGCAGAGCCTGATGCAAAAGGCAAAACCTACACCGTCAAGCCTGGCGACACGCTGGACAAAATCGTGCGTACCCAAATGGCGGACAGTCCTTTGCGCGCGGACCTTCTCAAAGAAGCCTTGGTCAGCCAAAACCCTGGCGCTTTCACCAAGGGCTCGACCAAGACCTTGATGGCTGGGGCCAGCTTGCAATTGCCTAACCAAGAAGCCATTGTGCGCAAGCATTTTGGCAACGCGCCGCAGTCGCTGGAAAGCGCTGCAGGCTCTGACACCCAACAGGCACGCAGGCACTGGGTGCGCTACCCCTGAGCTCTCCATGTTCGGCCCCGAAAGCGTGCTGGGCGTCTCCCGAGCGCCGTCGGTCCATCTGGACAGCCGGCCCTTGTGGGTAGAGGCGCGCACGGCGGCGCAATTGAATTTGCGCGATGGGCAAGTGATCCAGGCGGTGGCCAAAACGCACGATGGATCGGTAAGGCTGTGGCTGAGAGACTTTTCCTTCGGCATTCCCAATGGATGGAATATTCGAGAGGGTGACAAGCCCTTTTTGCGAGCCAGTTTGACGCCCAGCGGGTGGGGATTGCTGATTCAGCCAGCCGCGCCCGGGGAAGGCCAGTTTGCAAGACAGGTGGGGTTGCCCACAGCTTCGCAGGCGAAGCCTGCGACAGCTGAACTTTTTCAAGGTGCCCGCCTGAGCACCTTGTTGTTGCAACCCCCTGGTTTTTCTTCATTGTTGCCTTGGCTCCAACCTGGCGTATTGGAAGTCCTGGCCCGCAGCATTGGTGCCAATGACTGGCTTGCACAGTACAAAGCGGCTTCGCTGACGATGGCGAAGATCAATCCCGAAGCGCTGCGGCGTGCCGTTTTGGCGCAGTCGCGCAGCGTGGAGAATGATCTGGGCTCTCAGCGAGTGGCTCAGGACGATCCCAAATCGCTGTTGCGCAAATTGTTGGTGGCCTTGGCGCAAGAGGAGGGCGAAGCCCTGGTCGACAAGGTGTCGAAAAATTTGCACCGCGCGGTGGATGAGTTGGAAGCGGCCCAATTACAGACGGTGCAAGACATGGCGCGCGGACAGTTCGCCTTGCATGTGGTTTTGCCTTTTGCGGACGCAGACCCGGTGGAGCTTTTTTTCCACCGACCACCGCGCTCGAGCGAGCAAGATGCCCCGCCGCTGAGTGTCGACATTCACTCGCGCTCCAGGCGTTTGGGGGAGATCTGGCTCAACACCACGATCACAGGCGGGCAGCAAGTTGACTTGATGATGTGGGCTCTCCAAGCCGAGACCGCACACATGGCCCAGCAAAATGCCTCAGAATTGCAATTTGAAATGGATGCCTTCAACCTGAAGCTGCGCTCGTTTCAAATTTTCAACGCACCGCGCCCAGGGCTTCCCGAAGAGTGGACACCGCCAGCACGCGGCTCTGTGGTCGATGCACGCGCATAGGAGAGACCATGAAGTCACTGGAAGCCATTGCGCTCGAATACGGACGCCACACCACACCGCGGGTGACCGCCAAGGGACAAAATGAGCTGGCGCGGCGCATACTGGATGAAGCCCAAAAGCAGGGCGTGTACGTGGCGGAGGACCCCCAATTGCTGGCGTTGCTGAGCCGCTTGGATGTTGGGGAGGAGATTCCCCAGGACATGTACACCGCTGTGGCGGTCATTCTTTCCTGGGTTTATTGGCTCAAGGGGATGCAGCCCGGCGACGAAAAGAAGCCAGCGGATCAGGCCTCGCTGTAACCGCGACCTTTTCGCAAGCGGTTGACACGGCCCAACCGGTCGTAAACATCGACCGAGCTGGTTGGATCCGTGATGTGAAGGCTGTCCAATGCCCCGCGAATCGCGTCCAACTTGCGCACGATCAAAATTTCATTGCGACGGTGCATGTCTCGGCACGCCAGCATTTGCGAGCGAAACTCTGCCCATTCTTCGCCAAGCTTGTCGGCATCTTCGGGCTGACGAACCCCGGTGATGTCGCTCAACTCTTGCAACAGGCCCGTCTTCAGATCTAACAGTTGCTCAAAGCGGTCCAAGTCTTGCACTTTGAGGGCTGCGAACTCGTCTTCCAGGACCGATGAGAGTGCTTGCACGCGCTCCAATGCCAGTGCCAAGCCGGGCACGGCGTCCGTCACTGAAAGAGTGGCTTCCATGGGGATCAGCCCTGGATCATTTGTTCAATGGCTACAAAATTCTCAGCAATTCGTCGCGGGTTCAGCGGGTAGTTGCCGTCTTTCAACGCCGATTTGATGGCTTCAACCTTGGCGCGGTCAAAGTCAGGCTGATCTTTGACCTTCTGATTGACATTGGTCAGGCTGACCGAGTCAGATTCGGCCGCGGGTTTTTCGCGCGCAATCTTGGCCTCTTCTGGCGCTTGCTGGGCCAGGGGAGCCGATTTTTTCTCGACTTTGTCGAGGGCATTGCGAGCCGCCGTATTGGATTGGGCGACACGAGCCTGGTGCGAAATGGCGTCAGTCATGGTCTTATCTCTTTCAGTTAAAGGAAGACGAATCTTTCCTTGGCTTTGTGAAGATCGGCATCAGACTTTACATCTTGAGCCGCAACTCGGAAAGATCTGCAAAAAACCTGAAATGAATGCTTTTGAATCATTTCACAGCCCCTTTGCAGTGCTAAAACCGGTGACCACTGCTGACAATGATCGACCGGACTCGGTATTTTTCAACCGAATTTGCTCACCCATCAACCCATCTTGCTGGGCTTCGGCGCGAACCGTGATGGAAAATCCCTTGCCTTCGCCCACCGACACCAGCACTTGCTGGCCGCGGCGAACCATCAAGCTGGCCTTGACGTCGTAACTTCTGAGCGGCGTATTGGCGGGCAAGTCACGCAACAGTTCCATGTTGCTGACATCTTTCAAATCTTGGACCACCTGGTTTTCGCTGGCAGGCAAGGCCATTTCGGTGGCCTTGAGCAAACCTGGCTGAATCACGGTGCCGCGTTTGAGCAACTGGCTGGACACCCAGACCTGGCGGTTCACCATTTGGGGAGAGCCAGGCAGGACCGCCGCGGCGGGGACACTGCGGTTGCTCACTTGCAGGTAGTGTTGCCATGCGGGTTGTTCGCAGCGTGCTCTCAAAGTCTGGCGATTGCTGAAGGGGTGGTCAAAAAGAATCGCACGCTGGCACGGCTCGAATTTCAGTCGAGCGTCCATGGGCGCAAATTGAATGTTGTCCGCCGCCAAGCCTTGCGTTTGACCAACCCACTGCTTGGCCTTTTGCTGCAAGTCTTCCACGCCAGGGGACTGTGACCAGCCTGGCAATGGGGCCATCACCGACACGGCAAAGCACAGCCACAGGCTGAGTTTGCTGCGCTGGTCCTGGGCGCTGCGCTTGGCTTGGAAGTGACGGCACAAGATTTGCATTTGTCTTTGTGAAGTGTTGAAGGTTTTGACGGTTTTTTGTCAGATACCCAGCTTCATGCAAATTTGATACCAACCCAAAACCATCATCGCAGAGCGCCTCATGTCACTGAATATAGATTCAAAAGCACTCAATTCCAGCGCCTTCATAGACCAAAGAAATGATGTTTTGGGCTTGCGCTCACCTGCGTCGAGTGCGCCAGGCGCTGCGAATTTCTCCAAAGTGCTGTCTTCCACACAGCAAAGTTTCCGTGTCAATTCCCCGACGACCCTGGCCATGGCGCAGGTCACCGTCAAGCCAGGCGACACCCTGAGCAACATCGTCAAAAGCTTCATGGGTGAACGTGGTGTTCAAATTTCACAAAGCGACGCGCTGCGCTTGGCCCAGGATGTGGCCAAAGCCAGCGGCATTCAAAACCCGGACCGCATTTTCCCTGGGCAGCGCTTGAACGTGGCGGGGCTGCAGGCGGCGGTGCTTGCCCAGACCGGGCCCGCGCAAGCCGCAGGTCCCGGCAATGCGCCATTGAGCTTGGGTGACATGGCGGCCTCGGCCACCCCCCCTGTGCAACTGTTCACCAAGGTCGACTCGCAGGCCCATCCTGTTCTTCAAAGAACACTGGACCGTGCGGTCGGCAAGGGCTTCATCCCTGCGCACGAGCGTCAAGCCGTTCATGACCGCATTTTGCAAATGGCCTCGGAATACAAGTTTGCACCAGACGACTTTGCCCGCATCACCCTCATGGAGAGCGATGGCATGAACCCCAAGGCCAGCAACAACCGATGCCACGGCATCATTCAATTCTGCGATGGCCCTGACCGCGGAGCTGCCAGTGTCGGTTTTGGCGCCAACCCCAAAGCCATCCTGCAACAAAGCGTATTGCAGCAGCTCGACATGGTGGCCAAATATTTTGACGATACCGGCTTGAAAAACTTCGGCCCTGCAGGCTTGGACGACTTGTACCTGACGGTCTTGACGCCGGCTGCGCGACAGGAATCCCGCCCGCATGTCGGCCTCAACATTGCGGGAACGCAAGCGCCGCACTTGTATGTCAACAAAGACACACGCCAGGGCATCACCCGCCAGTCCATTTTGCAAGGACTGCATCAAGTCGCCAACGAGCGCCTTGGCCTCGACAACAAGCCCACGGCGCAAGCCACTGGCCCCTTGCCGCCAACGCGGGCTCAATTGATGCGGGTCAGCGCCTACTTCAACCCCAACGGGAACACCTTGCGGTGAGCGGCAAACACTTGCCGGTGTAGGCGCAACTCGGAAGCGCCTTGCCGTTCAATGGCTTGGCAGCAGGCTTTCAACTGGCGGAAAACCATCGGCACGCTTTTTGCAGTAATCGACACGAGACTTTTTAACTTGAGAGTCGGGGCCTGAAAAGGCAGTGTGTTTTTACCAGGAGCGAACATGAATTTGTTTTCAAACGCATTTGGCATCCATGAGCAGGCGCTGCAAGTCAGAAGCCAGCGACTGGAGGTGCTGGCGCGCAACATCGCCAACGCAGACACGCCCAACTTCAAAGCGCAGGACCTTGATTTCAAGGCCATGTTGAAAGAAGTCAAAAAAGATGTGCTGACGGCCACCCATGCGAAACATTACGCGGCTGTGGCGGAAGCGCCCGACAACGGCATGCGCTATCGCACGCCCTTTAACAGCTCGTTTGACGGCAACACGGTGGAAATCAGTGTGGAGCAAGCGCAATTCGGTAAGGCCGCGGGCGACTACCAAGCCACATTGCAGTTTTTGGAAAACCGCATTGGCGGTATCCGCAAGGCCTTGAAAGGGGAGTGATAAAGCATGAGAACCCTTGACAGTGTTTTTGGCATCGCAGGCACGGCCCTCAATGCGCAATTGGTGCGCATGAACACCACGGCCTCCAACTTGGCCAACGCCACCACGGTGGCCCCCAGCGAAAAAGAGGCCTTCCGCGCCAAACGAACCGTCTTCAAAGCCTTGGTCTTGGAAGAAATGACCAATGCAGGCGCGCCGCATCTGGGGGGCGTCAAAGTGGACCAGCTGGTGGACGACCCCACCCCCATACGAAGCCTGCACGATCCGGGCAACCCGATGGCTGACAAAGACGGTTTTGTTTACTTGTCCAACGTCAATGAAATGCAGGAAATGGTTGAAATGATGGCCGCTTCCCGCTCCTACCAAAACAACGTCGAAGTGGTGAACACGGCGCGCCAGCTCATGATGCGCACGCTGGACATCACCAAGACCTGACCAGGAACCTGAACCATGACGGCCGTCACAACCCCTAAATCTGCGCTGCCCAATGGCATTGTGCGCTTTGAAGATTACGTCGCCCAGAAAAAAACAACGCCCCAGACGGAAGCCATGGGGCAAAGCCAGTTTCTGACCTTGTTCACGACGCAGCTCAAAAATCAAAACCCGCTGGACCCCGTGAAAAACGAAGCCTTCGTGGCCCAGCTTGCACAGTTCTCGCAGCTCGAGGCAACCACCGCCATGAAGCAAAGCCTGGAGAACATGGTGTCGAGCATGCAGGGTGACCGCATGCTGGCCGGTTCCGCGCTGATTGGCCGAAAAGTGGGCGTGCCCAACGGCCCTGCCGTGTTGTTGAATGGCCAGCCCGTGAGTGCCAGCATCGACTTGCCCACAGGTGCCGAGGGCCTCAAGCTCGAAGTGCAAAACGACAAGGGCCAAACGGTTCGCACCCAGATTTTTGGCGCGCAAATGGCCGGCAGCGCCAGCCTGAGCTGGGACGGCCTTGACGATGCCGGCAACGGCATGCCCGATGGCAACTACCGCTTCGTGGCCACCGTCACCAGCGGGGGCAAAACCTCACAGCCTGCTGTCAACACCTTGGCCACGGTTCGCAGCGTCAGCAGCGCGGGCACCGGCGACAACACCTGGCTGCTTGAAGTCGATGGCGGCAAAACCGTCAGCCTGACCGACGTCAAGCGCATTGGCTATTGATTTTCTATTGACCGATTCGGAGATTCCTCACCATGTCCTTTTTTACAGCACTGACAGGCTTGAATGCAGCGACGGCTCAATTGGGTGTCACCAGCAACAACATCGCCAACGCGGGAACCATCGGCTTCAAACGCTCGCGCACCGACTTTGGCGATATTTTTGCCACCTCGCCCTTGCAAAAAGCCACCTCGACAATCGGTCAGGGTGTGTCGCTGAAACGTGTGACCCAAGAATTCAGCCAGGGTAACGTGAGCTTCTCCTCCAACACCCTGGACCTGGCCATTACCGGTGACGGTTTTTTCCCGCTCAAGTCTGCCGACGGCTTTCAGGACATTTACACCCGCAACGGCTCGTTCATGATGAACGATCAGTACAACGTGGTGAACTCTGCCGGACAGCGCTTGATGGCGGCGTCAGTCGATAGCTCGGGCAAGGCGAACTTGACCGACATGAACGTGCTGACCATTCCCCAAAAGACCACCGGACAAGCCAAAGAAACCACCTTGGTGAAGCTGGGCCTGAACTTTCCTGCTGATGCGCAGGTGATCAGTGAATCTTTCAATCGCAACAACCCCAACACTTACAACAAGAGCACGGCCTTGACGGTGTATGACAAGGGGGGCAACGGGTATCTGGCAACGGTTTACTACGTCAAGACTCAAAACGCCAGTGCCAGTCAGCCCACCAACAAATGGCAAACCTATGTGTACATCGGCGAATCCTTGGTGAGCGCCTCCTTGCAGCAGGCCACCAACGATTCCAACGAGAAAATGTATGTGAACAAGTACGGCCAGCTCAAGCCTGAGAGCGAGGTCAGCGATTTGTTGGTGAACGCCAAAACCAAAATGTTCTCCCTGGATGACTTGTCTGACGTGAGAACGTCTGTGCCCGCAAGCATCACGGGCAACAGTTTGGCCAGCCTGTACACCAATGCAGACACCAAAATCGACTTCACCGACTTGAGCGATGCACAGAAGCTGAGCTTGACCAACTTCATGGAAGTCAGTGTCGATGGCTCTGAGCCGGTCAATCTGAACATGACCAGCTTGATTGGACAACAACTCACCGGATCGCAAATCGCCAAAGCATTGACCAACGAGCTGAACCGTCAGTTTGGCGACGAGCGTTACTTTGACGTCTCCAGCATGGTGTCTTCACAGCCGTTGACCTTGGTCCACGATCCGGACGCGGAAGGCGTGGGCACAGAGCTGAACATCGATTTGAGCGACCTGACCACATTCACAGCCAGCTTTACCAACGGCAACAAGATCACCGACACCAGCAAGGTGCAGATCAGCCAGCTGGTGTACGCCATGCAAAAGAAAATCGATGCAGCCATCACAGCTGCGGGCAACAGCCTGCCCGCTGGGACCGCTGTGACTGTCAGCTACGACCCTTACACCCGCGGCTTCAAATTCAAGGAAGCGGACGGCACCAACATGGGCATCCGCTCCAACGTCAACAGCAACAGCATTTTTGGACTGACCACTTCTTTGGAATTGCTGGATGCCAATGGCGGCTATTCTGCCTTGGTGGGGCCCAACGGCGACTTTATCCGCCCACTTTCGGAGCAGCGTTATGGCTTGAAAGTGGAGTTCGACAACGTGAAGCAAAACTTCCAGATTTCCTCGGGCACCACGGGCGACGCCTCGACAATCAAGGTCACGATTCCTTCGGTGGAAACCGTCGATGGCGTGACGACTTTCTACAACGACTTCTCAAATTTAGACGCCATTCCTGCAACAGCCAGCGAAGGGTATGCCAAAACTTTGCTGGGCATTTCCAACACAGTGGAGGTGGTCACCAAGGAAGAAGCCATCCGCGGCGTGGCATCTGCGCCGGCCTCGGTCACTGGCTCACCAGTCCAGATCAACGTCAACAACAACTTCACCGTGGATGCGACCAACTACAAGTTTGTGGTTGCAGTCGATGACGTGAAAGGGACTGTGGAGTTGCCCTTTGGCAACACCTACACCCTGGACAGCTTCAAGGCCGAATTGGAAAAGCGCATCAACCAATTGGCCAACGAAACTGGCAGCACGGTGTCGGGCATCAAAGTGGGTTTTGACCGGGCTAAAAATTCTTTCACCTTCACCACCGGGACCGCTTCGACCAATTCCTTCATCAAGGTCTCGGGCAGCAGCACCTGGGGCTTGGCCAACCTGGATGCAGGCCGTGGTGCCACTTCGACCTGGATCAAGCCCACCCAGTTCACCGAGCTGGTCGATGGCGTTCCGGTGGCCAAATACATCGACGAATTCGGCAATGAGACCAGCAGCGCCGACGGCTTCAAAAATTTGCCCGAATGGTCCCCCATTTACTTGGACAAAGGCGAACTGACTTTTGACACCGGCGGTAACCTGGTGTCGCCCAAAGCAGGCTCTCAATTGGATACGGTGTATCTGGCAGATGGTAAGGGTGCTTTGACCATCAACATTGATTACTCCAAGTCCACCCAATTTTCATCACCTTATGCGGTTCTGTCACAGTCGCAAGACGGTGCCCCCGAGGGTGACCTGGTGGGCGTGAGCATTGGCGATGACGGCTTGGTCAACGCCAGCTATTCCAACGGCTCGCAGCAATCCTTGGGCAAGGTCGTGCTGGTCAACTTCTCCAACCCGTCGGGATTGCGACAGATTGGTGACTCCAGCTTTTACGCCAGCTCTGGTTCGGGTGTTCCCAAAACCGGTGAAGCCGGCTCAGCAGGTTTCGGAACGGTGCGTTCGGGTGCCACCGAGCGTGCCAACGTGGACTTGACACAAGAACTGGTGGACTTGATCACCGCGCAGCGTAACTTCCAGGCCAACGCCAAAGCCATTGAAACCAGTACCACGCTGACCCAA
>CAINMN010000354.1 GCA_903850735.1 uncultured Burkholderiales bacterium
CATGCTGATGAAGGAGGGCAGCACACTGCGCCCCAGGGCTTTCTTGAAGGCATGTGGGCCGCCCTTGATGTAGGGCATGCCAGATTGGCAAGCATCGATGATCTTCACCATCACCCTGGGCTTGAGCCTGCGCAGCAGCAGGTCCACTTCCACATTGCTGACCGAGGTGCGCAGGCCCCTTTGCGGGTGAAAGTCGGCGCCACAGAAGCGGGCATCCCCTTGGTAATACCCATGCCCGGAAAAATACAGCAGCACCTCCTCAATGCCAGCCTGTTGGTGCTGGGCGATGAAGGCTTGCAAGCTTTGCCAGATGGCGCCTGAAGTGGTGTCCTGCGTGATCACCAGCATGTGATCGTATTTGCCGCAAGCAAGCAGCACTTGGTGCATGTTGATCGCGTCCAACGCACAGCCGGGCAGGTCCTGCGCGTGATCGTAATGTGAGATCGCAATGAGAATGGCCAGATTCATGGGTTGTCCTTGGTGCAGGGTGGCGCTGCCTGCAAAGGGCCAAGCAACGTTGGGGTGAAACCCCGGCGGACAAGCTTAGAAGGAACTGGCGCAAACCGCGTGTGCGCTGTGCACGTCGCTGTTTATTGGATGTCGACTTGGTGCAAGGGGAAGGCGCCGCGCTGGCGATCCTCAAAAAAACACTTCAGGGTTTCGCGCACGGTGCGAAACGCAATGTCGTCCCAAGGCACCTCATCTTCGCTGAAGAGCCTGGCCTCGATGGTTTCATGGCCGGGATGAAAGGTGGTGCTCAGCAGTTTGGCCCGGTAAAAAAAGTGCACCTGGCCAACACGCACCACATTCATCAGGGTGTACAAGCCCAGCAACTCAATTTGCGCGCCGGCCTCTTCATCGGTCTCACGCGCTGCGCCTTGGGCCACGGTTTCACCCAGCTCCATGAAGCCAGCAGGCAAGGTCCACTTGCCATAGCGTGGCTCGATGTTGCGTTTGCAAAGCAGGATTTTGTCTTCCCAGATGGGCAAGGTGCCCACCACATTCAGCGGGTTTTCATAGTGGACGGTATGGCAGGCGGTGCAAATCGCACGTTCACGGGTGTCGCCATCGTCTGGCAGCCGGTAGGTGACGGCCGAGCCGCAGCTCTTGCAGTGCTTGAGGGGATGGCGATACAGCATGTTGGCAAGTGTAGGACAAAAGAAAAGGGCCCCGAAGGGCCCTGGCCATTGTGCAGAGAAGGCTTAGGCCTTGCCGTGCTTGGCGATCAGCGCTTTGGCGGTTTCCAGAAGTTTGGCGCCGTCAAAGCCGCGCTTGTTCATGTCGGCCACCCACTCATCGTCGATCTGGCTGGAGCGCTTGACAAAGTCTTGCACATCGTTGGGCGCAATCGTGTAGATGGTGTTGCCACGGTCGACCGCGGTTTTGCGACCGGGCACATCGCTGCTTTGCTGCACTTTGCCGAGCCAGGCCGAGGCGGCCATGCCGGAGTTGTTGTCGATGATTTTTTTCAGGTCGGGCGCCAGGGAGTCGTACTTGGCCTTGTTCATGGCCATCACGAAGGTGGTGGTGTACAACGCGGTGCTGTTGGCGGGGAACTCGCTGTGGAACTTGGTCAGCTCGTGAACCTTGACTGCAGGCACCACTTCCCAGGGAATGATGCAGCCGTTGATCGTGCCCTTGGACAGCGCATCCGGAATGCCAGGCAGGGGCATGCCCACCGGTGTGGCACCGAGCGACGCCAGCAGCTTGGTGGATTGACGCGTCGGGCCACGCAGCTTCAAGCCTTTAAGGTCGGCGGTGGTCTTGATCTGCTTGTCCACGGTGTGGAACATGCCAGGGCCGTGAACGTGCAAAGCCAGCACATGGGTGTCCTTGAACTCATCGGGTGCCACGGTTTGAACATATTCCCAATAGGCCTTGGAGGTGGCCTCGGCGTTGTTCATCATGAATGGCAACTCAAACACTTCAATGCGCGGGAAGCGGCCTGCGGTGTTGCCGGGCAGGGTCCACACAATATCGACCACGCCATCTTTGGCCTGGTCGTACAGCTGTACGGGGGTACCCCCCAGTTGCATGGCCGGATAACCTTCGAATTTGATGCGACCGCCAGACTCTTTTTCGACCTTCTCCATCCAGGGCTTGTGCATGTTGAGCCAGACGCTGGACTGCGGTGCCATGAAGGTGTGGAATTTGAGCGTCACGCTTTGTTGGGCCAGGCCACTCAGCGCGGGGGCTCCCATGGCCACGGCAGCGCCGGTTTTCAAAAGGGTACGACGTTGAAACATGCAGGTCTCCTATGGAATGGGGTGAACTTTAACGTTGCGGCAAACAGGTGCAGCCCAGTGTTTGCCCTAGCTCAGGTATTGCACCAGCCACAGGCAAACGCCTGGGAAGAACAACAACAGCAGGGTGCGCAGGGTGTCACTGATCAAAAAGGGCATGACGCCGCGGTAGCTTTCCGCAATCGGCACATCCTTGGCCATGCCGTTGACCACATAGACATTGAGCCCCACGGGTGGTGCCAGCAAGCCAAACTCGACCACCATCAGCACCATGATGCCGAACCAGATGGCCACGGATTCTTTGGGCATGCCAAAGTCCAGGCCCATGACCATGGGGAAGAAGATGGGGATGGTGAGCAAAATCATGGAGAGCTCGTCCATGACGGCGCCCAGCACCACGTAAAACAACAGGATGGCCGAAACCACCATCAGCGGTGACAGCCCCCAGCTGCCCACTACCGCCGCCAGTTGGTTGGGCACCTGCGTCAGCGCCAGCGCCGAGTTCATCAGGTCGGCGCCGATGAAGATCAGAAAAATCATGGCCGAGCTTTCGGCCGTGGCATAGAAGCATTGCTTGAATTTGGCCCAGGTGATTTCTCGCTTGAGCAAGGCGGCCAAGAAGGTTGTTGCGGCGCCCACAGCAGCGCCTTCGGTGGGTGTGAAGAAACCGCCGTAAATGCCGCCGAACACAATCACAAAAATGATCATGATGGGGGTGATGCCCGTCACGGCTGACAGGGTCAATTTGGCGGGGTTCTTGTCGACCTCGGGGGCTTGGCCGGGGACCAGTCGAACGTAAATGGCAATCGCCACCATGTAGCCGAACATGGCAAGGATGCCGGGCAGCATGGCCGCGGCAAACAATTTGGCAATGTTTTGCTCGGTCAAGATGGCGTAAATCACCAAGGGCACGGAGGGCGGAATCAGAATTCCCAGGGTGCCCGCGGCAGCCAGGGTGCCGGTCGACAGTCTGCCGGAGTAACCGTGTCGTTTCATCTCCGGCATGGCCACGCCGGTGATGGTGGCCGCAGTGGCCACCGAGGAGCCGCAAATGGCGCCGAAGGCGGCGCAGGCCAGCACCGCCGCCATGGCCAGTCCGCCTTTGAAGCGGCCCATGACGCCTGCTGCGAAATCGAACAAGGCCTTGCTGATGCCACCTTGGGTGGCGAAATGGCCCATGAGGATGAACAGCGGAATCACCGACAGGTCATAGCTGGCAAACCGCGCAAAGGCCTGGCTGTTCAAAAAGTTGGCAAAAGGGACCCAGCCGGTTTGCATCACATAGCCAATGCCACCGGCTGCAAACATGGCCACCGAGATCGGCACCCGAATGGCCATGAAGGCCAGCATGATGCCAAAAATAAGCAGGGTCAGTTGCAAGGAGCTCATGCCGAGGCTCCTTCTTCACCGCCAAAACCGAAGAAGCATTGGTAAAGCGCGATGACGGTGGTGAGAATGAAGGGAGGCACCATGGCGGCGTAGACGTACCACTCTGGCAAGCCCAACATCATGCTGCCCGACTGGGTTTGGTAAGCGTTCAAGCCGCCCAGCCAGGTGCGCCAGGCCAGCAAGGCAAAGCACAAGGCCAGAAACAGGGCGCCCAAGCGATCCAGACGGGCGTTGATGTCTTCGGGCACCTTGGCCGTGAAAAAGTCAACGATGATGTTGCCACGCTTGAGTTGGCACCAGGGCATGAACAGCGCAATGGCGGCGCCTGTGGCCACCCCAGAGAGCTCAAAGTCACCAGCGATCGTCTGCCCGATGGTCTCGCGGCCCAGAATGCTGCCGCAGGTCAGAAGGGTGATGAAAGTCATCAACAGTCCCGCCACAATGGCGCTGAACTGTGCAAGGGATCGAAGCAGTGACATGAGAATCTCCGGGGTTCGGTGGGTTCAGGCGACGCGAACGCGCAACTCGCCCAGACCCGCCACGCCGCCGACCAGCGTGTCGCCACTGACCACAGCCGCCACGCCTTCCGGGGTGCCGGTGTAAATCAGGTCGCCGGGCTGCAGTTCCCAGGCAGCGGAGAGGTGCTCAATGGTTTCCGCCACATTCCAGATCAACTTGCTGACCTGGCTGCGTTGGCGATCTTTGCCGTTGACTTGCACAAAAATTTCGGCGTTCATCACGTCGCCCGCTTGCGCTGCGGGGGTGATGGGGCCGATCGGGGCGCTGTGGTCAAAGGCCTTGCCAATGCACCAGGGGCGGCCTTGCTTTTTCATGTCGTTTTGCAAGTCGCGGCGTGTCATGTCCAGACCCACAGCGTACCCATAGATGTGGCTCAGCGCGTCTGCGGCCTGAATGTTCTTGCCACCTTTGCCAATGGCCACGACCAATTCGATTTCATGGTGCAGGTTTTGGGTTTGGCTGGGGTAGGGCATGCTGCCGGTCTGACCGGCATCGACCACCACAATGGCATCGGCGGGTTTCAGAAAAAAGAAGGGGGGTTCACGGCCTGTGAAACCCATTTCCTTGGCATGTTCTTCATAGTTCCGCCCCACACAATAAATGCGATGGACCGGAAAGCGCGAAGGGCTGCCCAGAACGGGAACAGAAACAGTGGGGCTGGGACTGAAAACAAAGCTCATGGGGACTCTTTCATCTGAACAGTGAATAAAGGCGCATGCATTCTAGGGACTGTGATGCCATGAGGTGGCCGCCATGTATTCAGTGCAAGCATTGTAAGTGTGCTGATTTGATGGCAGCCAATTTATTTCCAAGGGTTAACCCTAGGTTGCATGGATGCGCAAGCGCACAGGGGTATCCTTGTCTGATGAAGCTCTACAACTACTTCCGCTCGTCAGCCTCTTACAGAGTGCGCATTGCGCTGAACCTCAAAGGCTTGAGTTTTGAATACCTGCCAGTGCACATTGCGCGCGGCGAGCACAAAACCCCGCCATTTTCCGATGTGTCCCCCGATGGCTTGGTCCCTATGTTGGAGGACGACGGCCATCGACTGACGCAGTCCATGGCCATCATCGAGTACCTGGACGAAACACACCCTGAGCCGCGTCTTTTGCCAAGCGATGCCTTGGGTCGTGCCCGTGTGCGCGCCTTGGCGCAATCGATTGCCTGCGAAATTCACCCCCTCAACAATCTGCGCATCCTGAAATACCTGGTGCGTGATTTGAAAGTGGACGAGGAAGCCAAAAACACGTGGTACCGCCATTGGGTCCGCGAGGGCTTGCTGAGTTTCGAAAAACAATTGGCGCAAGGCCCGGGCGGCTTGTATTGCTATGGCGACACGCCGACGTTGGCCGACTGTTGCCTGGTGCCGCAAATTTTCAATGGACAACGCTTCAATGTGAATTTTGATGGCTTGCCGCTGACCATGAAGGTTTTCGATCAATGCATGAAGCAAGACGCTTTTTTGCGGGCACAACCTTCGTCCTGTCCAGACAATGAAGCCTGAGGTGAACAGTGCGCAGCTCATGGCTACAACCTGACTGGCCTGTCCCCTCGGTGCGGGCGGTTTGCACCACCCGAGGGGAGGGCGCATCGCTGCCGCCGTACAACGGTTTTAACCTCGGTGATCATGTGGGGGATCGCCCCGAGGCCGTCGCTGCCAATCGGCGCCAATTGGCGCAGGATTTGGGCGTGCGACCGGTTTTTTTGCAGCAAGTGCATGGCTGGCATGTGGCGCAACTCCACAAGGGCATCCCAGACGCAACCGAGGCCGATGCTTGTTGGACCAGCGAAACCGATGTGGCATGCAGCATCATGGTCGCCGATTGTCTGCCTGTCCTCTTCACGGATCCCCAGGGGTCTGTGGTGGCAGCGGCCCATGCGGGTTGGCGTGGCTTGGCTGGCGCGCAAGGGCAGGGCGTTTTGGAAGCGACGGTGGATGCCCTGCGAGCGAAGCTTCAGGATTCAGGACGGCCCTCTGCCTTGTTGGCTTGGTTGGGGCCTTGCATTGGCCCCACACGGTTTGAAGTTGGCGCCGAAGTCCGACGGGCCTTTCTGGAACACAGCCCGCAAGCTGCCAAAGCTTTTGTTCCGCATGCAGCGCATCCCGGCAAATACTGGGCCGATCTGGCTGGGTTGGCCCGGCAGCGCCTGCAAAACAAGGGCGTCACGCAACTCCATGGCAATGACAGTTCGCCCCAGTGGTGCACGGTGTTGAATCAGGACATCTTCTTTTCCCACAGGCGCGACCGCGTCAGCGGCCGATTTGCAGCGGCCATCTGGCGTCAAAAAACTTGAGTTCTGTCAGTTAATTGAAGGCATTTCCCTGCGATACTCATTCTCTCAAGTCACCGAGGAGACAATCGATGGGGCCCAACGCAATGCCGTCATGGAATGAAGCAGCCGAGCAATTCAAGAAGAATTTTGGTGACAGCTGGACGCGTGCCCTCGAATCTTTTCAGCGCCTGGACGGCAGCGAGCCGGGCCTCAAGGGCTTAAGCTTGTCTCCCTCGAAGCTGGAAGCCATCCAGCAAAACTATTTGCAAGAAGCCACCCAATTGTGGAACCAGGGCTTGCAAGCCAACCCAACCCTCAAAGACCGCCGGTTCAATGGCGAGGCTTGGTCCCAAAACCCGATCGCCGCCTTTTCCGCGGCTTCCTATCTCCTCAATGCACGCACCCTGATGGCCCTGGCCGACGCCGTGGATGCGGATGCCAAAACCCGTGCACGCATCCAATTTGCCGTCGAGCAATGGGTGGCCGCCTCGGCCCCGAGCAATTACCTGGCCTTCAACGCAGAAGCCCAAAAGAAAGCCATCGACACCCAAGGCGAAAGCATCTCCAAAGGCCTTCAAAACCTGATGCATGACATGCGCCAAGGCCATGTGTCCATGACCGATGAAAGCCTGTTCGAGGTGGGCAAGAACGTGGCCACCACCGAAGGCCAGGTGGTGTTCGAAAACGAGTATTTCCAGCTCATCGAATACAAGCCCCTGACCGCCAAGGTTTATGAAAAGCCGTTCTTGTTGATTCCCCCTTGCATCAACAAGTTCTACATCCTGGATTTGCAGCCGGAAAACTCTTTCATTCGCTACTGCGCAGCCCAGGGCCATCGCACCTTTGTCGTGAGCTGGCGCAACCCCGACAACAGCATGGCGCAAGCCAGTTGGGACGACTACATTGAGCACGCAGCCATCAAGGCCATCGAAGTCACGCGCGAAATTGGCGGCAGCGCACAGATCAATGCCCTGGGCTTTTGCGTCGGCGGCACCATTCTGACCAATGCCTTGGCGGTGCTGGCGGCACGCGGTGAAAAGCCGGTGGCCAGTGCCACCCTGCTGACCACGCTGATCGATTTCAAAGATACCGGCATCCTGGATGTGTTCATCGACGAAAACTTTGTGCGTTTCCGTGAAATGCAATTTGCTGCCGGCGGCATGATGCCTGG
>CAINMN010000355.1 GCA_903850735.1 uncultured Burkholderiales bacterium
CAACCCACCCATGACACGCTGGTGGTCAACCGCTGGGCCGATGCCCTGTGCGAGCGAATGTTTCGCGAGGGCTACCAGTACAAGAAGGCCGGGGTCATGCTGAGTGAGCTCAGCCCGGTGACACATCAGCAAGGCGATTGGCTCGAGGCTTCGCCCCCAGGCCACAGCAAGCTGATGCAGGCGCTGGACCATTTGAATGCGCGCTACGGGCGGGGCGCCGTCAAGGTGTCCACCCAAGGGGCTTACCAGGGCTGGCAGATGCGGCAAGAGCGCAAATCACCCAACTACACCACCGATTGGGATGACGTGCCTGTGGTTTGACGCAGCGCCTTCCTTGGACAGATTCGCGGGAGGAGGGGGTGTGTCAACGTTCTGTCATATATTTCTATTAAGATGGAAATATGGAAGAGAAAGATGTTGTCAAAGCACTGGCCGCGCTCGCGCAAGCCAACCGCCTTCAGGTGTTTCGCAGCTTGGTGACCGCGGGGCCGGCGGGCGCCACGCCCGGTGCCTTGGGGGAGTCCTTGGGCGTGCCCAATGCCACCTTGTCTTTCCACCTGAAAGAGTTGATGAACGCCGGCCTGATCAGTCAGGAGCGAAACGGTCGCAACCTGATCTACCGCGTGGCGTTTGGCCAGATGAATGGCCTGCTCGCTTACCTCACCGAGAACTGCTGCCAAGGCGCTGAAGACTGCCTCGACGCCACCGCAACCTCTTGTTGCTGAAATGAACACCATGATCACCCCTACCGAAACTTTGAACGTTCTGTTCCTGTGCACCCACAACTCGGCCCGCAGCATCCTGGCCGAGGCCATGCTGAACCACTTGGGCCAAGGCCGTTTCAAGGCCTACTCTGCGGGCAGCAGCCCTCGCGAGAACCAAAAGCCCAATCCTCTGGCCCTGGAGACGCTGACCAAGGCGGGCATCTCCACCGAAGGGCTGTACAGCAAAAGCTGGGACGAGTTTGCCAAGCCAGATGCGCCCCACATGGACCTGGTGATCACCGTCTGTGACAACGCCGCCGGTGAGGTGTGCCCGTTTTGGCCGGGGCAGCCTGCGACGGCGCACTGGGGCTATGCCGACCCCTCCGAAGGCGATGCGGACGACGATCACAAGCGCAAAGCATTCATGCAGACGCTGCACATGATTGGCAAGCGACTGGAAATTTTTGTGAACCTCCCGCTGGCCAGCCTTGGCAAGATGACGTTGGAGAAAACGGCACGAGAGCTGGCCCAGCAATGAGTGCTTGGCATCGCTACTTTTCGGAGCTTGTCGGCACAGCCGCTTTGCTGTGCGCCGTGATCGGCTCGGGCATCATGGGCGAGCAGCTGGCGGGGGGCAACACCGCCGTGGCCCTGCTGGCCAACACGCTCGCAACGGTGTTCGCGCTGTACGTCTTGATTGAAACCCTGGGCCCTGTCAGTGGCGCGCATTTCAATCCTGTTGTGTCCATGGTCATGGCCTACCGCAAGGATTTGGCGCCACCCCTCTTGCCTGGCTATGTGCTGGCGCAATTGATGGGGGCCGCGCTGGGTGCATGGGTTGCCCATGCCATGTTTGGGTTGGAGATAGGGCAGTGGTCTGAAAAAGTCAGAACGGGGCCAGCACAATGGTTTGCCGAAGTTGTGGCCACCGCGGGCTTGTTGTTCGTGATCTTGCGCTCGCCAGAGGGCAAGGCATCGGCCCTCGTGGCTTGCTACATTGGCGCCGCGTATTGGTTTACCGCCAGCACGTCCTTTGCCAATCCGGCGGCGGCTTTCGGCCGCATGATGTCCAACACCTTCGCGGGCATCTCCCCCGCAGATGTCCCGGCGTTCATGCTGGCGCAACTGGTGGGTGGCGTTGTGGGCTGGGTGCTGCATGGGCTTTTGCAGAGCGCCTCAGAATGACACTATCGCTCGGGCCTATGATCATTGTCATATGCCCTTTGCGCCGAATGGGTGATACTGCCTGTTAAAAGGTCTACCCATGGCATCAAAGATTTTCGAATTTGGCCAAGTTCGCGCCGAATACGCGGTTCCCGTTCTCAACGAGCGGGCGGTACGAGCCGCAGCAGGAATCCTGTTTTTCCTGGCCATGGTCAGTTTCATGAACGCTTGGCTAATGGGTAACTTCCAGCCCACCCGTGTGTTTGTGGTTGGCTTTCTGATCGAGTTCACGATCCGTGTCTTCGTCAACCCACGCCTTGCCCCCATCATGATTCTGGGCGAATGGATGGTGCGCAAGCAATTGCCAGAATGGACCGGTGCGCCGCAAAAGCGCTTTGCTTGGGGTATCGGCTTCGTTTTGGCGGCGACCATGTTGTATCTGGTGGTGCTCAACAACGTCATTGGTCCCGTCAACCTGATCGTGTGTTCTTTGTGCCTGATTTTGCTTTTCTTCGAGACGGCTTTTGGTATTTGCATCGGTTGCCAGATTTACAACAGCTTGAACAAGGAAAAAGCCCAGTTGTGTCCTGGTGGCGTTTGCGACATTCCACCGGATCAAATTCCGCGGATGTCCCTGAGTCAGGCTGTGATTCTGATGGCTTTTGTCGCTTTAGTGTTCGCCGTTGCGCAATGGGTATACCAAACGGCCCCAAAGCAAGTGAATGACCTGCCAGCACCAGCACCGACACAACAAACGGCGCCAGTTGATCCGGCCGAGGTGCAGCGTTGTCAGGTGCCCGACTTTGCCAAAGCGATGGGTCACGAAGAAAAATGGAAGTTGCACAATCATTGCAAGTAAGCAAAGGTATCGAGCGTGGACGCTTGCTTCCATTGGTGCGGGCAGGCGGCTGGCCATGCCATGAAAAGCCTTGTGGTTACCTGCACAGGATAAGTTGATTATTTTCCCGACGCAGAACCTTCTCCGATTCCAAATTCGCCACAGCCCTGTACAAGGCCTCGTGGGTCACACCCAATTCACCGGCAAGCGTTTTAAGGCCTGAGGGCGCAGCGTATTGCCCCGCTTGGCCTTCGGTTTCAATCAGATGAATGATCCGCTCCCGGATGGATTTCATGCTCAGCCGCTCGAGGTGCAAGCGAAGCCGGCGGACCTCTTGGTTGAGCATGCTGATCCATCTGCTGGCGAACGCGGGGTCATGCTCTAAAGACTGCGAGAGCGCTTTCACCGGAATTTGAATGACGGTGGTGTCCACCATCGCGATGGCGTCGCAGTGGTAGGTCGCCACCTTCAAGCTGGCCTCGCTGATGAAGCCTTGGCGGATTCGCTGCAGCACGACCGACTCTCCATGCAAGCCCGTTCGCTCCAGAATCAACTCACCGGACACCACATAAAACATCCATGCAGGTTTCTTGCCCGCAAGGAAAACCCGCTCATTCTTCTTGAAAAAGGCACCTTCGCAGTGGCACTGAATGTCCGCAGGAAGAAGGGCCTTGAGTGGCGGTGGGAGAATTATCTGTTTCATATGACTTAGATCATATTGATGATCGAGGTGTCGCAGGATACTTCTCCCATGCCGATGTGAAATTTATCCAAAAGGCATACCACTGGAGGGTACAGAGATGGCTGGACAAATGCAGATTGAAATTGAAAACCTCAAATGCGGCGGATGCGCCCGCTCGATCCTGAAAGGCTTGGCTGAATTGCCTAGCGTCACGAATGCGGAGGTTGACATGGATCAGCAGTTGGTGAAGTACGAGGGCACAGAAGCCACGCGCCCCCAAGTCGCCGACAAGTTGCGTGCCATGGGATACCCCGAGCGCGGCACGCTGCACGGGCTGAGTGCTGGCGTGGCCAACGCCAAATCGTTCGTGAGCTGCGCGATTGGCCGCATTTCTTGACCTGCCCTGCGCAGAACGTTGATGACCCAGGAGAGACCCATGAGTTCTTTTGACCATCCCGCCCTGATTCAAAACATCAGCAAGTCCATGGCGACTTTGCGAAAATCTCAAACTGAGGCCATGCAAGGCTTTGGGCAACTCGCCAAGTCGGCCATGGCATCGGGAGCCGTGAGCGAAAAACACAAGGAACTGATGGCCCTGGCCATCGGTATCACACAACACTGCTCAGGATGCATTGGCTTTCATGTCAAAGCCCTGCATCGACTGGCATGCACGCGCGCAGAGTTTGAGGAAATGCTGGCAGTCTGCGTCTACATGGGAGGCGGCCCCGCCTTGATGTATGCCGCCGAGGCCATCGCTGCTTGGGATGCAATGGATCCTGCCCAAGCTTAATGGATCGCTTGTTTTCATTCACTCCATGGAGGTCATGCATCATGACAAAAAATGTTGGCGGAATAGACCGTGTTGTTCGCATCGTTGCAGGGTTGGCTCTGATCGCTTTGGCGGCAACGGGACAAATTGGGGCCTGGGGCTGGCTGGGTGCCGTGGTTTTGGCCACGGGCGTGTTCAGCTTTTGCGGTGCTTACACCTTGTTCGGTTTCAACACTTGCCCCATGAAAAAACAAGACACAACCGACACACTTTAGGCCACAGATCGCAGGCCTTCAATCACGACAGGGTCTTCAAACCATGCAAGGGACTCATGCAATGAAAGCAAAGCGCATTCTGATGGCGGCTTTGGGGTGGGTCAGTGCGACTGTGGGGTTCGCTGCCGATCCCGTCACGGATGCCATCAACTCAGCCTACGTGCCTTACCGTGCGGCTCTGTTTCGCACCAACAGCCAGGCCCAAGCGGAGGCTGAAGGCGCTATTTCCCAAGCTTCGCTGGCTTGGCAAGCGTTGATCTCAAAATATGCGAAAGCTCCACCGCCCCCTTACGATCGTGATCGCCGCTTTGGCCAGACATTGGCCGAGGTTGCTGCCATTTACCAGACGGCATCCACCGAAATCCGTGGACAAAAGTTGACTGCGGCACATGAGATCCTGGAAAAGGCGCGTGACCTGATGTCTGATCTTCGTCGGCGCAACAATGTGGTGGTCTACAGCGACCACATGAATGCGTATCACGCAGCAATGGAGCAGTTGCTGGACGAGGGGCCGAAAGTGATGGGGCAACCTCAGGCTTTTTTATTGCTCATGGAGAGGGTGGGCGCCTTGGCGTTCTTGACCGAGCGTTTGCGATCTGAGGCTTCTGTCGATGCTGCGTCAGACCCGTCCTTTGTTGCAGCCCTGAAACAGGTTGAGCAGTCACTGGCAAGGCTTCGCGAAGCCATTCTTTCGCAGGATGCAGCCAGCGTTTTGGCGGCGATGGGAAAGATCAAAGGGCCTTATAGCCTGCTGTTCTTAAAGTTTGGATAAACCTTGCGCAGCACTAGTAAGTGAGGCCTGTGGTTTTGCCCCAAAAAACACGGTAGGCAAAAACAGTGTAGCCAATGATGACTGGCAAGACCACCAAGACGCCGTAAAAGATGACGAGTAAAGCCTCTGGCGAGCTGGCAGATTGCCAAATATCAAGCTTGTCGATCACCAGCCAGGGAAACAAGCTGTATGCCAAACCATAAAAGGAAAGTAAAAATACACCGACCGTGCTTGCAAAGGGGACTGCGGCGCCATATTGGTTTCCCATTGCCAAGCGGGTGGGTAGCCGGTTCAAACTTCGCCAGATGACAAAAAACAAAGCTGTGGTCATGGCGGGAATCGGGAACAGCATCAGGATGTTCGGAAAGCTGAACCATTTGTCGAAAATGCGTGGGCTGACCCAGGGCGTAGCGACTGATATGGCTAAAACACCAGCGGCCGTAAGCCACAAGCTACCCTTGGCCCAGCCCACTGCTTTGAGTTGCAATGCGTCCTCCGTTTTCATGATCAGCCAGGTTGCCCCCAGCAAACGGTATGCAAAAACGAGGCAAAAGCCGATCAGTGCGCTGAACAAATAACCTGGCACATCTTGATTGAATCCTGTGATGAGTTGCCCCAGCATAAAGCCTTGTGACCAAGAGGCAAGCAGGGAGCCGATGTGAAAAATTTTGTTCCAAAGAGGGCGATGCTGCGCTTTGGCTTTGGCCCGAAAGTCGAAAGCCACGCCGCGCAAGGACAGCGCGACCAGCATCAGTGCGACGGGCAGGTAAACCGCACCCAAAATGACACCGTGAGCTTGTGGAAATCCCACCAACAAAACGCCCACGCCCAGAACCAGCCATGTCTCATTGGCATCCCAAAAAGGGCCAATGCTGGCAATCATGGTGTCTTTCTGAGCCAGAGTGTCTGCGCTGTCGAGCAAAGCACCTACGCCTAAGTCGTAACCGTCCAAAATAACGTAGGCAAGCATGGCCAGTGCCATGACCAAGGCAAAAACAATCGGCAGCCATCCCGCCGGACTGCTGATGTCCACTCCAGAATTAAGCATGGCTGACCCCTTTGTTCGCAACTGCATGCTCAGCGTCGCCGGTGGCGGCCTTCTTGGCCAGATAAAAAACGACCGAGACATAAGCTGATAGCAGGGCCGCATAAAGTGTGAGGTACATGGCCAAGGACATGGCAATGTTCTTCGCAGACACTTGTGATGCCGCCTGCGCTGTCGTCAATACGCCCTGTACAAGCCAAGGCTGTCGCCCAATTTCAGTGACGTACCAGCCCGAAACAAGTGCAACCCAACCTGCAAAGGTCATGGCCACCAACACGCGCGCGGTTGGGCGAGACAAGGTTTTTTTGAAGATGAGCCCGTAGCAGGTGTACCAGTTGACCAACAAAATGAGAAAGCCAACGCCAACCATGATTCGAAACGCCCAAAATACTGGCCCTACCGGTGGGTGTTGGTCGCCAAATTCCTTGATGCCCTTGACTTCACCATTCCAGTCATGCGTCAAATAAAACGAGGCCAATTTCGGAATGGATAGCTCATAGTCGTTGGATTGCGTTTCCTTGTTCGGTAGGGCGAATAGAACAGCCGCGACACCCTGTTGCGTTTCCCAAATACCCTCCATGGCAGCCAGCTTGGCAGGTTGGTGCTTCAAGGTGTTCAGGCCATGCATGTCGCCCACCACGATCTGTAATGGAATCAACGCTGCGGCGACCATTACACCGGTGCGCAGGGCGGCCATCACATCTTTGGCTCGGTCGTGATGAAGCCAGCGGTAGGCGCTGATGCCCGCTATGAGGCAGGAGGCCGTCAGCCCTGATGCCAGCAGCATGTGGGTCATGCGGTAGGGAAAGGAAGGGTTGAAAATCACCTCGAACCAGTTGGTGACGTGCGCCTGCCCATTGATCATTTCAAACCCCGCGGGCGTGTGCATCCAGGAATTGAGGGCCAAAATCCAAAATGCTGAAGCCGTTGTTCCTAAGGCCACCAGCCAGGTTGCCAAGGTGTGTATCCTTTCGCTCACCCGACCTCGACCGAACAACATGATCCCTAAAAAAGTAGCTTCCAAAAAGAAAGCCGTCAGCACTTCATAGGCGAGCAAGGGCCCAGCCACATTGCCGACCGCGTTCATGAAGCCCGGCCAGTTCGTGCCAAACTGAAAACTCATGGTGATGCCGCTGACCACGCCAAGTGCAAAGGTCAAGGCAAAAATCTTGATCCAAAACTGGTAGGCATCCATCCAGTGTTGTTCGCCTGTGGCCACAAAACGCGTCTTGAAAAAAAGCAAGAACCACCCCATGGCGATGCTGATGGTCGGGAACAGAATGTGAAAAGTCACATTGGCTGCGAATTGCAAGCGAGCCAGAATAAGCGGGTCAAGTGCTTCCATGATGTGTCCTTATGGGTCTTTCTGATCAGGCCTTGGCCAAGCCGGCGCTCACCCAGCGCATCAAGTCAGGGGCCGACATGGCGCCAGGCTGTCGGGTCAATTCACGTCCCCCCGCAAAGACCGCCAAGGTCGGAATGCTGCGAATGCCGTAGCGAGCCGCCAGCGAAGGCTCATCTTCGGTGTTGACCTTGATGAACCTGGCGCGACCTCGCATATCCTGAGCGATCTTTTCGAAGGCGGGGGCCATCATGCGGCACGGCCCGCACCAAGGCGCCCAAAAGTCGACCACCAAAGGCAAGTCGCTCTTGCTCAGTTGCGCATGGAAGGCGGCCTCATCCAGGCTGTTTGGGTGATCGTCCAACAAAACCCCTTGGCACTTTCCACAACTCAGCGCTGCCTGCAACTTATCCGCAGGGACACGGTTGGTGGTGTTGCAATGCGGGCAAACCAAATGGAGGGTGTTCATGTTTTTCTCCCAAATTCCGCATCTTCAAGGGGTTGATCGGCCAGTGATTTCAAAGCGCGTTAAGGGGGATCTTGGCGTAAGCAATGCCGTTGGCTTCTTTGGGGGGCATTTCCCCCGCGCGAATATTGATCTGCACCGCCGGCAGAATCAGCACGGGCATTTCCAGTGTCGCATCGCGCTTGGTGCGCATCTCCACGAACTGCGCCTCGCTCACGCCGTCGTGCACATGGATGTTCTTGGCACGCTGCTCGGCCACTGTGGTCTCAAAGGCAATGGGGCGATCGGTGGGCGGGTAGTCGTGGCACATGAACAAGCGCGTTTGCGCTGGCAGTGCCAAGAGCTTGCGGGTGGAGGCGTACAAGGTTTTGGCGTCGCCACCCGGAAAGTCGCAACGCGCAGTGCCGACATCGGGCATGAACAAGGTGTCACCCACGAAGACGGCATCGCCCACCTGGTAAGCCACGCAAGCGGGGGTGTGGCCGGGAACCGCCAAGACTTTGGCGGTCAGTTCGCCAATTTGGAAAGCTTCGTCGTCTTTGAGCAGCACATCGAACTGCGAGCCATCTTGTTTGAACTCGGGCTCGAGGTTGAAGATGCCTTTGAACACCTTTTGCACGCGCGTGATTTGGTCCCCGATGGCGATCTGACCGCCCAGGTGTTTTTTGAGGTAGGGCGCGGCGCTCAGGTGGTCGGCATGGGCGTGTGTTTCCAGGATCCACTGCGTGGTCAATTGATGCGCCTTCACGAACGCAATCACCTTGTCTGCCGCAATGGTGCGGGTGCGACCTGATTTCGGGTCGTAGTCCAACACAGAGTCAATGATGGCGCAGTCAGAGCCGGGGCCGTTGTGCACCACATAGGTCACGGTCCACGTGGTCTTGTCAAAAAAGCCTTGAACTTGGGGCTTGGCGAGGGTGGGGGCTGCACTGTTCATGGACACTCCTTCGATTATGTATTTAATAGTCTATTGACAAATAGATTGTTTGTCAATAGACTATCGGATAAGAAAGCGTAAGGAGGTGTTCGAGATGAGCGATGTGACATTCGAGCTGAGCGACATGCGTCTGGCAGCCAGCCGAGCCTGCAACTTGATGAAAGTGTTGTCCAACCCAGACCGACTGATGATTTTGTGTCAGCTGTCGCAAGGCGAAAAACGGGTGGGCGAGCTGGAGCAATTGCTGGGCATCGTGCAGCCCACCTTGTCGCAGCAATTGACCGTGCTGAGAGAAGAACAGTTGGTGAGCACACGGCGCGAAGGCAAGGGCATTTACTACAGCGTCAACAGCCCTCAGGCATTGGCAGTCATCCAGACCTTGTACCAACATTTTTGCAGCGATTCCATTCAGCAAGACAGCTGAATTCATTTCAACCTAAGGAACTCTTTATGACGATCGATTGGAGCCATTTCACGCCATGGGCCTCTTTGGCCGGTGGCATCTTGCTGGGCCTGGCCTCGGCGTTGTTCATTTTGGTGAACGGCCGCATTCTGGGCATCAGCGGCATCCTGGGCGGCTTGCTGACGCTCAAGCCCTCCGAGGCCGGCTGGCGTGTGGCGTTCATGCTGGGCATGCTTGCTGCCCCGGCCACACTCTCCTGGGTGGCGCCGCCCGACCTGCTGAGCGCCCCGCGCATTGACGCGAGTTATGCGTTGGTGGTCATCGCGGGTTTGCTGGTGGGCTTCGGCACCCCGCCTGGGTTCAGGCTGCACCAGTGGTCACGGCGTTTGTGGGCTGTCACGCCTGTCACCGCGCTCTTTGGTGGCCACGGGCAGTTTCATGGCTGCTGGTTTTGCCATGGTCTATGTGATGCGTCACCTGTTTTAAAGGAATTGTCATGACCCGTTCCACCACACATCGTTTGATTGAATTCATCGTGGGCCTGCTGTTTGGCTGGGGCTTGCTGATTTCTGGCATGACCGATCCCGGCAAGGTCATTGGCTTTCTTGACCTGACCGGGTCATGGGACCCGTCCCTCGCCTTGGTCATGGGCGGCGCGATCGCCGTTGGTTTTTTTGCCTTTGGCACTGCCAAAAAGCGCACCAGCAATTTCTTGGGCGGTGCCTTGCACTTGCCGACCTCAAGCGATATCGACAAGCGGTTGATTCTGGGGGCATTGCTGTTTGGTGCCGGCTGGGGACTGGCTGGGTTTTGCCCAGGCCCTGGCATCGTGAGCATGGCTGCCGGGCAGCCCAAGGCCGCCGTCTTTGTCGTTGCGATGCTCGCTGGCATGCTGGTGTTCGAATGGATGGATCGGCTGGGCCGCCGCACTGTGCCCGCCGTTTGATGCCATGAAAGAAGCGCGCGTCAGCGGCTTAGGCGCTTTTCTTCCCATGTTGGATTGGGCCCGCCACTACGATCGCGAGACGCTGATCAGCGACCTGGTGGCCGCGCTGATCGTGACCATCATGCTCATCCCCCAAAGCTTGGCGTATGCCTCGTTGGCGGGTTTGCCGCCCGAGGTGGGTTTGTACGCCAGCATAGCGCCCTTGTTGCTGTACGCGATTTTTGGCACCAGCCGAGTGTTGGCCGTGGGGCCCGTGGCCGTGGTGTCGCTCATGACGGCCACGGCCGTTGGTGAGCTTGCGGTTGTTGGTTCGCCCTCGTACTGGGGCGTGGCCATCACTTTGGCATTCCTGTCGGGCGCCATGTTGCTTGTCATGGGCTTGTTGCGCTTGGGCTTTTTGGCAAGCTTCCTGAGCCATCCTGTCATTTCGGGGTTCATCACTGCTTCGGCCCTGTTGATTGCAGCCGGCCAACTCAAAGTGATTTTGGGCGTCAAGGCCGAGGGACACAATTTTTTTGAGTTGGTGGGGGCATTGGTCCAACAGTTGGGCCAGGTCCATGCCGTCACGGCGGGTCTAGGATTAAGCACGGTAGCGTTCTTGTTTTGGGCCAGGCGAGGGCTCAAACCCTTGTTGCTGTCCTTGGGCTTGCCTGTGCGCTTGGCCGACGTGTTGGCCAAGGCAGGACCGGTGGCTGGCATTGCCGTGACAGCGTTGGTCACTTGGCATTTTGAATGGCACCTGGCTGGCGTCAAAATTGTGGGCAGCGTGCCTGCAGGCTTGCCGCCTTTGACTTGGCCGCAGTGGGACATGCCATTGTGGAAGGCGCTGGCCATGCCCGCACTGTTGATCAGCGTGGTCGGCTTTGTGGAGTCAGTTTCGGTCGGGCAGACGTTGGCAGCCAAACGACGCCAGCGCATTGTGCCAGACCGAGAGTTGGTGGCGCTTGGGGCGAGCAACTTGGGCGCGGCCTTCACGGGCGGATTCCCCGTGACCGGCGGTTTTGCCCGTTCGGTGGTGAACTTCGATGCCGGTGCGCAAACGCCAGCGGCAGGCGTCTTTACCGCGGTGGGAATCTTGCTGGCGGCCTTGCTGCTCACGCCGGCGCTTTATTTTGTGCCACAAGCCACGCTCTCTGCCACCATTGTGGTGGCGGTGCTGTCTTTGGTGGACCTGAGCATCCTGCGCAGCACTTGGGCCTACTCGCGATCAGACTTCGCGGCTGTGGTGGTGACCCTCCTGGTGACCTTGGCTGCCGGCGTGGAAGAGGGTTTGGTTGCAGGCGTGGCCCTTTCTCTCTTGTTGTACCTCTATAAAACCAGCCGACCGCACATCGCCGAGGTCGGATTGGTGCCCGGTACCGAGCATTTCAGAAACGTATTGCGCCATAAGGTGCAGATCAGCCCGCGCTTGGCCAGCTTGCGCGTAGACGAGAGCCTTTACTTTGCCAATGCCCGCGTGCTGGAAGATCGTGTCAATGCATTGGTGGCCGAGCGGCCGCAGCTTCAGCACCTGGTGCTTCAGTGCTCGGCCATCAACGACATCGACGCCAGCGCATTGGAAAGCTTGGAAGCCATCAACCAGCGATTGGTGGAGGCTGGCATGCGGTTGCACCTGAGTGAAGTCAAAGGCCCGGTCATGGACCGACTGCAAGGGACGGCGTTTCTTGCGCACTTGAGCGGTCGGGTGTACCTTAGCCATTTTCAGGGTGTTTCGGAATTGGCGCCTGAGACGTTGAAAGAGCCTGTGACGGCACAATGCAAAGACCATGAACCTCCACGCTGATCTCACGCAACGGGTTGTGATTCACCACCCCGATTTGCCCTGGACGCCCAGCCCCGAACCCGGCGTTGAGCGGCGCATGCTCGAGCGTGTCGGTGAAGAGCTTGCCAAAGCCACGACGGTGGTTCGCTACCAACCAGGCGCCAAGTTTCAGACGCACACCCACGACCTGGGTGAAGAGATCTTGGTGCTGGAGGGCGTCTTCAGCGACGAGACAGGCCACTACCCTGCGGGCAGCTACCTCATGAATCCGCCAGGCTCGTCCCACGCGCCCTTCAGTGCGCAGGGGTGCACCCTGTTTGTCAAGTTGCGCCATCTTGGGCCGGAGCAAGTTGTCAGAGAGGTCATCGACACGACCACGGCGCCTTGGTTCCAGGGCATGGTGCCTGGCCTGAACGTCATGCCACTGATGCAGCAGGGCAGTGGATCGACACTGGTCAAATGGGCGCCCCAAACTTATTTCAATCCCCACAGGCACTATGGCGGAGAGGAAATTTTTGTGGTGTCGGGCGTCTTCGAAGACGAGCATGGGCGCTACCCAGCGGGGACCTGGATCCGAAGCCCTCACATGAGCCTGCACCAGCCTTTCAGCAGGGAAGGTTGCACCATCTTTGTCAAGACTGGGCATCTCTTGCCCTGACCCAGTGCTCTCCTGCGGTGCTCCATTAGCAGGGAATACCCCAGCACTAGACGACCGGTCTAATATTAAACTGACTTGCATGGTTTTGTGCTCGGCTCAAGTCCGGTTGCACAAAAATGTTAGTAGAGACACTTCAAGTGCCACCAAGGAAAGACCCTGCCCCAATGCCTGAGCACGAGCGACTGTTAACTTTGCATCAAGTCAGCAAAAATTTCGGTGGCGTGCAAGCTGTCAAGAATTTGAGCTTTGATGTGAACTCACATGAGATTGTGGGATTGATTGGCCCCAATGGCTCTGGCAAATCCACCTCAGTGAATTTGATTTCAGGGGCTGTGCCGCCAAGCTCAGGCGATATTGTTTGGCTTGACCAAAATGTCAACCATCTGCCTATCAGCCAACGTGTGCCGCTGGGCTTGGCGCGGACATTTCAAACCACAAGTTTGCTCGCTGAATTCAGTGTGTTGGACCAAGTTTTGACGGCCTGCCACACCAGTTACCGCGTTTCAGCTTGGCGCTCAGTTTTAAGAACGAAGGACGCCAAATCTCAAGATGCTCAGCAACTCACCAAAGCGCAAGAGTTGGTGGAGTTTGTTGGTTTGGGTGAGGTGATGAACGATCCAACATCCACGATTTCATCCGCTCAGCAGCGTTTGCTGATGATCGCCACTGCCATGGCTTCCGATCCCAAACTCATCTTGCTGGATGAACCCGCCGCAGGTATGGTGGCCAAAGAACGAAAAGAATTGGCCGATGTGATTCTGCGTATTCGAGCCCGAGGCTTGGCTGTTTTGGTGATCGAGCACCACATGGGGCTGATCATGGAGGTTTGTGATCGCATTGTGGTGCTGAACTTCGGTGAGAAAATTGCGGAAGGCAGACCTTCGGACATTCAGCGCGACGCGGCCGTCATTGAGGCTTATCTGGGTGGGGTGCATTGATGCTGCACATTCAGAATCTGACCGCTGGGTATGGAAAAGTCAATGTCTTGCACGGGATCAGCCTGGATGTCTACGAGCGTGAATGCGTGGCGCTCATTGGTGCCAACGGCGCCGGCAAAAGCACCACGCTTCGCTGTATTTGCGGCCTCAACGAAGTGCGCTCGGGTCGCATTGAATTCATGGGAGAGCAGCTCAATGGTTTGAGCGGGCATGCCATTGTGCGCAAAGGCATCACCATGTGTCCCGAAGGTCGGCAAGTGTTTGCGGAAATGTCCGTTCTGGAAAACCTCGAAATGGGTGCGCACACGCGCAGGGATAGCGAACAACTCAGCGATATTGAGCGAATGCTTGACCTGTTTCCCGTCCTGCGCCAACGCGCAAAGCAACGCGCAGGAACACTGTCTGGCGGCGAACAAGAAATGTTGGCCATCGCGCGGGCATTGATGGCCAGGCCCAAGCTCTGCATTTTTGATGAGCCCTCGTTGGGCTTGGCACCCAAAATTGTCGAAGAAGTTGAACAAATCTTACTGCGCATCAAGGCGATGGGAACGACCATCGTTCTCGTAGAGCAAAACGCGGCCATGGCCCTGCGCTTGGCCGATCGTGCTTATGTGTTGGAAGCGGGCGAGGTGGTATTGCATGGCACGGGCCAGGAACTGAAAAACGATCCGCAAGTGAGCAAAGCCTATTTAGGCTATTGAGGTCAAAGCAGCCGCCTGCCAAGGGCTTGCTGCAAAGACGATTTTTATCAACCGGAGACAACAAATGAAACTGAAGACACCTTTGACTTGGGCTGCACTTGCCTTGAGTGCTGCCTTGATGCCTGTCGCGCACGCAGCTGACGAAGTGTTGGTGATCGGCGTGAACGATGCCCTGACCGGTGGCGGCGCCGTCTACGGCTTGCCTCAGGCCAACGCAGTGCAAATGGCCGCCGATGAGATCAACGCAGCCGGCGGCATCAAGGCCGGTGCCATCAACTACAAACTCAAGGTCATCACCTCGGACGACAAAGCCAACCCCACAGAGGCGACCAACAGCGTGCGAAAGCTGATCGACCGTGACAACGTGAAATACCTGCTGGGTTTCTGTTGCTCGGGCTCTACCAGTGCAGTGGCTTCCTTCATTGCCAAAGAGGATGCCGTCATGTTGGTGGGCAATGCTGCGGAGCGCGCCATCACGGCACAGGGCATTCCCAATGTCTTTCGCACACGTCCGCCAGCAGACTTCACGGGCGCTGCTGCAGGAACGTTTGTCGCCCAAAAGGGTGCCCGCAATGTTGCGGTGATTGGCGCTTTGGAAGTGGGCTTTTACACCCAATATGTGGATGCCTTCGAAAAAGAGTTGAACAAAGCGGGCGGCAAGATCATCGCAAAAGAAGCCTTTGGACTTCGTGACCGCGACATGACGCCGCAATTGACGAAAATTCGCGGGCTCAAGCCAGATGCCATTTTGGTCGTCGGCTACGTAGAACCTGCTGCCTTTGTGTACCGCCAAGCGGTGGAGTTGGGCCTCAATGTGCCGCGCTACGGTTTCACCAGCGGCAGTGAAGAGCAGTTTTTGAAGGTTGTCACCAGTGCGCAAATGGAAGGCGTTTGGGATTTGCGCCCCACAGAACTGACCGTGGAGGCTTTGGGGCCCCAGGCCAAAGCCTATGACGCCAATTACAGAAAAAAATTCAACCAATCGCCCACACCCAGCTCGCCTTATGCCTATGACCAGGTTTATGTGCTGAAAAACGCGATCGAGCGCGCAGGCAGCGCCAATGATGCCAAAAAGGTTGCCGACGCCGTCCGTACCCTGCCTATTCCCAAAGAGGCTGTGATGAAGTACATCGCCAACGATGGCAATGCCATGTTCGACCAGAACGGTCAGGCCTATACCTCCAACGGCGCGTTCCAGTGGCAGAAGGGCAAGTGGGTCTTTGTGTCCGAGTTGCCATCGGATAACAAGGCGTATTCGCAATTTTTGCGCAGTATTCGCAAATAACGACAGAGCTTAAGTTGCCACGCACCCGCGACTCAGTTCCCCACTGAGTCGCGAGGGTTGCGGTCTCTTTAGCAGGCTACCCCAAACGGTGAAAAGCGATGAATGAATTACTGCAACAAATACTCAATGGGCTGGCCATTGGGTCTGTGTACACATTGGTTGCGCTAGGTTTGACCGTTGTTTTTGGAATTTTAGGCATCGCGCATTTCGCGCATGGCTCTTTGGCCATGTTTGGAGGCTATTTGACCTTTGTATTTTCAACGTCAATGGGCCTTTCCTTCTTTGCCAGCATTGCATTGGCCATGCCGGTGGGGGCGGTGATGGGCATGCTCATCGAGCGCTTGGCCTATCGGCCAGTGCGTGATGCACCGCACATCAATGCGTTCATCATCGCGCTGGGTTTGACCATGATGTTGGAAGGCGGCAACCTGCTGTTGTTTGGCGCTGATCAGGTGATCATTCAAACGCCTTATCAGCAGGTGTTTGATTTTGGTGGCATCTTCGTCGCACAGTTGCGGTTGGTGGTGATCGTGACAGCGGTCAGCTTGGTCGCTGCGGTCACTTGGCTTCTCTTGAAAACGAAAACAGGAAAGTCTGTGCGTGCTGTAGCTCAAAACCGCCATGCAGCAGTGCTGATGGGTGTCAATGTGAACTTTGTCTCATCGGTTGTGTTTGCCATTTCTTCAGCCCTTGGCGTTGCAGCAGGCGCCCTGATTGGCGCTTTGCTGGCGCTGGCACCTGGCGTGGGCGAAAGTTTTGCGGTGAAGGGCTTTGCGGTGCTGATATTGGGGGGGCTGGGATCTTTGCCAGGCGCTATTTTGGGTGGGCTGGTGTTGGGTGTCAGTGAGTCCTTGGCCGCAGGCTTTTTATCTTCTGCCTACAAGGATGTGATCTCCTTCTTGATCATGATCTTGGTCTTGTTGGTCATGCCACAAGGCTTGATGGGAAAAAAATGAAACAGCTGATGAGCCATCGTTGGATGCTGAGCGTTGCTGTTGTGGCCGTTGCTTTGGCATTGCCACATCTTTTCAAGTCTCCCTATTACATTCATTTGATGACCTTGGCACTGATTTGGGTGGTGCTCGCACAGGGTCAAAATTTAACGCAAGGATTTGTCGGTTATGTGTCGATCGCCCAAGCTGGTTTTATGGGGATAGGCGCCTACATATCCACGCTCTTGACCATGAAGCTGGGGGTTTCGGTCTGGGCCATGTTGGTGATTGCGCCCTTGCTGACGGGGGTCATGGCCATTGTGGCGGGCTATCCCAGCCTGCGCGTCAAAGGACATTACTTCTCCATCGTCACCTTGGCCTACAACATGGTCATCTTCATTGTGTTGATGACATTCAGCGCGCTCACCGGTGGCGAAGCAGGCATTCCTGATGTGCCGCGTCCAAGTGAGTTGACCATTGGGGGGCATGTTTTCAGTTTCGAAGGGCGCAGCAATCTCAATTTTTATGCGCTGGCATTGTCAGCCGCAGTTTTGACGACCACGTGCTGTGCCTTCGTGCTGCACTCTCGGGTCGGGCGGGTGATGTTGGCAATTCGTCAAAACGAGGATCTTGCCGAGGCCATGGGAGTCGTGACATCACGTTACAAACTGTTTGCGTTTGTGATGAGCTCCATTCTGGCTGGCTTGGCGGGCTCTCTTTATGCCCATTACATCGGCTTTTTAAACCCAGAACCGTTTGGCGTTGACCAATCCTTGAACATTATTTTGGCGGTGATTTTGGGCGGTAGCGGCACACTGTCGGGGCCCATTGTGGGCGCGGTGTCGGTCACATTTTTACCTGAGTTGCTTCGCTTTGCCGACAGCTTCCGCCTGATCACCTATGGCTTGATTTTGGTGGTGGCAACCATCTTCTTGCCTAAAGGTCTGGTGCCCTTGATGGCCACCTTGTGGCGGCGCTTGCGTGCCAGCCAACCGATGGTCGCGGAGCACAAGCCTACCAGCAAGGCGTGAAACAATGGCCCTGAACACCGAACAATTTCCTGAGGGTGCAGGCAGCATCATGCAAGCGGCGGACCTGTTTGCTCAGGCGCACCTGCTGCCGCATGCAGCGCACTGGGGGAGAGGTTTTTTTGACCGCAAGGCGTTGTTTGAGCCAGCGGGTGCTGCCGGTTTGATGGGCCTGCAAGTTTCGCGTGAATGGGGTGGCTTGGGTTTGTCTTTTGCAGACAAAGCCAAGGTGCTGCAGCAGCTGGCGAAAATTGACTTCAGCGCAGCCATGGCCTTGGTCAATTCTCACAATGTGGTGGCACAGTTGGCCCAAGCTTCACCCCAGACCCTGGCGCCTCTTTATGCTGAACGTTTGATGCGTGGAAGCATCGTGGCGTGCACGGCGCTGACGGAGCCTGGCGCTGGCTCGGATTTAGGACAAATCCAAACCACGGCCATTCGACAGGGGAAGGGGTGGCTGCTGAATGGCGCGAAGACCTGGATCATCAATGCCGCACACGCTGACGGTGTCGTGGTGTACGCCCAAACCCAAAGTGGTTCTGGCGTGAAAGGGATTGCGGCATTTTTTGTGCTTGCGGACTCGCCGGGCTTCGAACGTGTTGCCCTAGCAACCGATACGGCGTTGAGCAGCATGGGCCTTGGCGGATTTCGCTTGACCAATGTCTACTGCGATGAATCTCACCTTGTTTATGCGCCCGGCGAGTCATTTGTTGACATCATGGCAGCGATCAATCGTGCGCGAGCGTATGTGGCCGCCATGTGTTGCGCCATGGTGTCCCAAGCCTTGAGCGATGTCCGAGCCTATGGTCAGAAGCGGACTGCTTTTGGCCAGTCTTTGGATCAGTTTCAAGGTTGGCGATGGCAAGTCGCGCAAGCAGCAACTGCTTTACAAGCCGCAGAGTTGATGGTGGGCGATGCTTGCGACCGCATTGACAAGGGCCTGGATGTTCAATCTGCTGCGGCTCAAGCCAAACTGTACGCCACCAGCATGGCACAGACGCATTTGGGGGCCCTGTTACACGCCATGGGTGCAGAGGGATTCTTGGATCGCTATGCGTTCTTAAGGCATCTCACGGCAGCGCATGCCGCTTCCTTGACCGACGGTTCCACGGCGATGCTGCTCGAGCGCGTGGCACATGAGCTTAGATTTAGGCCTGGCGCTGGCTAAATGGGTGTTTTTTCAATGGGGGCTTGATGCTGATTCCTATCCGTCCACTGCGCGTGGATCCTGAAAAAATTGCATTTCAGATGTGCGAAAGCGGCGAGCAAGTCACCTATGCGCAACTTGAAGCCCGCGCCAATCAAGTGGCACATTTGGTCTCTGACTTGGGCATTCTTCCCGGCCAGCATGTGGCCGTGCTGATGAACAACTGCCGTGAGTTGCTGGAGCTTTGCTTTGGCTTGGATCGATGCGGCGTGTACTACACACTGATCAGCACCCGCCTGACTGTCGACGAGATTGATTACATCGTTCGGGATTGTGAAGCCCGCTTGTTTGTCTACGCGCCAACTGTGGAAGCGGTTGAACTAGGCTTGCTTTCTCAGCTGCCCAGCACGCTGCAGTGCATGAGCCTTGGTGCAGGCGATGGACAAAGCGCGCATGGCAACTGGGTTTTTGAATGTGCACAAAAGCCGACATCGCCCATAGCCCATGCATTGCAAGGCAGCGACATGCTTTACTCTTCGGGAACCACGGGACGACCCAAAGGGGTGCTGTGGCCGCTACCCAAGACAGCTGCAGGCCAACAGACCATGTTGGTGAAATTGTTGGCCCCGCTGTTTGGCTACGATGCCGACAGCCATTACCTGTCGACCGCACCGCTTTACCATGCAGCACCTCTGCGCCACAGCATGACGGTGATCAAAATGGGCGGGACGGTCACAGTCATGGAGCGATTTGATGCGCTGCTGGCCTTGCAGACCATTGAGCGGTGTCGCATCACCCACAGCCAATGGGTCCCCACCATGTTTGTGCGCATGCTCAAGCTTGACCCCGCGACGCGCGAGAACTTCGATCTCTCCTCCATGAAAATGGCTGTGCACGCTGCTGCGCCTTGCCCTGTGGATGTCAAAGAAAAAATGATGGACTGGTGGGGGCCCATCGTGCACGAGTATTACGCGGGCACTGAAAACAATGGCTTTTGCAGCATCACCCCTACAGAATGGCTGGCACACAAGGGCTCGGTCGGCCGCGCCTCACAAGGGAAATTACATATTTGTGATGAAGAGGGTGTACCCCTGGAAGTCGGGCAGGTTGGCGCTGTTTATTTTTCGGAAGGGCCCCAGTTCACCTATCACAACGACCCTGGGGCCACTGCACAAACACGCAATGCCTTGGGTTGGACGACATTAGGTGACATTGGCCACCTGGATGAGGAAGGCTATCTTTATTTGGTAGACCGCAAGGCCTTCATGATCATCAGTGGGGGCGTCAATATTTACCCGCAAGAAATTGAAAACGTCTTGTTGCAACATCCCAAAGTGATGGATGCTGCGGTGGTGGGTGTCCCCAACAGTGATTGGGGTGAGGAAGTCAAAGCCGTCATCCAACCCATGCATGCAAGCGATGTGAGCCCGGCTTTGGCGGATGAGTTGAAGGCTTTTTGCCGCACAAAATTGGCAGACTTCAAATGTCCACGTTCGATCGATTTCGACTTGGAGCTCCCTCGGTTGCCAACGGGAAAGCTTTACAAAAAATTGGTCAAACAACGTTATTGGCCTCAATAAGCCTTGGACCCCACTGCTATGTCCGTAGGAGAACCTCACGTGTCAGAAAACCACACCCGTCATCTTTCCTTGAATGCCATCCCACGCGGAAATCGTGCTGCCAACAGAACCGATACACGCAACGCTTTGGTTTGGTGTGGCACCGAACTGTTGACCGAACGTGGCTTTCAAATCACAGGGATCGATGAGGTGCTCAAACGCGTTGGCGTCCCCAAAGGCTCTTTTTACCATTACTTCAAAAGCAAAGATCATTTCGGACATGCCGTCATCGACAACTACGAAGCCTACTATGCGAAAAAAATGGACCGCATTTTTGGTGACACCACGCAATCACCGCTTCAGCGACTGGTCAATTTCACCGTGAATGCCAAAAATGGCATGGTCAAATTCGACTTCAAGCGCGGCTGCCTGATCGGCAATTTGGGCCAAGAGTTGGCCGCACTGGATACACAGTTTCGTGAGCGACTGGAGGGGGTCTTGGTGTCATGGGAAAAACGTGTTGCAGACTGCCTTCGCGAAGCCATCGACCTGGGTGAGTTGGCGCCTGGTCAAGACCCTCAAGCACTGTCGCGGTTTTTTTGGGTGGGATGGGAAGGCGCTATCTTGCGGTCAAAACTGATGCGCAGTTTGGAGCCTATAGAGCAATTCACCTCTATCTTCTTTCGGTCTGTTTTGGCTCGTTAATTTCCAAGATGTCTGCCCATTCCACCCGTGCTGCACCAACCAGCACCCAAGGCTGGCGCCGCGAACCTACGTGGCAAGCCCTGCAAGGCCAAGCGACGTGGGACGTTTGCGTTGTGGGTGGCGGTGCCACAGGTTTGGGCATAGCGCTGGATGCCGCTGCGCGAGGCTACAGCGTTGTTTTGGCAGAAGCCGAAGACTTTGCCAGCGGTGCGAGCTCTCGCTCATCCAAAATGTTGCATGGCGGTGTGCGCTATCTGCAGCAAATGGATTTTGCGCTGGTCAAAGAAGCGCTGGAAGAACGAGCCACAGTATTGGCGAATGCACCCCATGTGGCCCAGGTGTTGCCCTTTGTCATTCCTTGCGAAAGCCTGGCGCATGCGGCTTTTTACGGCAGCGGTCTCAAGCTTTATGGCCTGCTGGCTGGTAGCCACAACGTCGGCCGGTCTCACTACATTTCATCCAAGGCGATGGGCGCGCAAGTGGGCGCCTTGAAAGCCCACGCTCACGGCATTCAGTACCACGACGGGCTTTTTGACGATGCCCGATTGGCGCAATCCATTGCGCGCAGTGCCAGAGAGCGCGGCGCCGTGTTGATGAATTACTGCCGTGCCGAGATCCAGGGCCAAGCCGATGAGGGGGCTGACTTGATCCTTCTGTCCCGAAAGGACACGGGCGCACAGCACACCTTGCGTGCCCGTTGCACCATTGTTGCAACCGGTGCTTGGAGTGGGGAGCGGGTGGCTGTCTCGCGCGGCAGCCACATTGTCTTGAAAGACATTGGCCTCGCCAGTGGTGTCTTGTTGCCTAAAACGCCAGACGGCCGTGTGCTCTACCTATTGCCTTGGTTGGGGCATACCTTGATTGGCACCACCGATGTCAGTGTGTCCCGGCCTGACTATGGTCACCAGGCACCGCAAGATGACATCGCATGGTTACTGAAAACGGCCAGCCAAGTGCTTCAAAAGCCGCTGGAAGCGCACCAAGTTACCGCCAGTTTTGTGGGCTACCGACCCTTGGTACACAGGTCCCAAACTGGCAAGAATTCCTCACAATTGTCCCGGGCGCATCTTGTGGAACGCTTGTCGGCTCGCAGCTTGCGTGTGGTGGGCGGCAAATGGACCACGTATCGCCGCATGGCGCAAGACGCGCTGGATGCAGCGATCGCACATGGCATGTTGCCCAAGGCCATGGCATGCAGCACGGCGCAACTGAGGCTCAGCCCCAATCCCGTGCTGGACAATGCCTGGCTGACGCAAGGGCAGTGGAGCGAAGACCAGCTTCAAAAAATCGTTCAAAGCGCCGTGCAAGAGGAGGCAGCCTGCCATGCGGAAGATATTCTTTACCGCCGCTTGCGCACGGGATTCACAGACCAGGCCTTGGCGCAGGCTTTGCAGTCGCAGGTGGCGCAGTCAATGAAGATGATGTCTGGGTAAGCCAGTCATTCATGCATTTGTAATCATCATGAAGTGAATAAAAATGCATTGGACAGCATAAATTAGTACGCTTAGCATCTGCTGGATATTTCCTATCCACAAAGCAGACATTGATGAAGTTCTCTCTGAAACTCTTTGGCGGCACGGTCGTTGGCCTGCTGCTCGCTGGATCAGCCCTTGCCCAAACATTCCCCGCCAAACCGGTCACTCTGATGGTGCCCTATCCCGCAGGCGGCGTGTCGGATGTGATCGCACGAACCTTGAACGTGACACTGTCCAAGCATTTGGGGCAGCCCGTGATCGTGGAGAACTTGGGTGGGGCGGGTGGCGCCATTGCGGCGCAAAAGGTACTCAATGCACCTGCCGACGGCCACATCATTTTTCAAGGGGGCCCCAACGAACTGATTCTGGCGCCCTTGTCCAACTCTGCCGTGAAGTACAAGAGCGAAGAGTTCCGTCTGGTTCAAATGATCACCATCAATCCCATGGCGGTGCTCGCGCGCAAGGACCTGCCTGTGAACAATGGCGATGAGCTCATCGCTTACGCCAAAAAAGCCGCGGAGGCGGGCACGCCGATGACCTATGCCAGCGTGGGGTCAGGGTCCATGTACCACTTGCTGGGCGAACACATGTCCAAGCAGACGGGCATCTCGATGACGCACGTGCCCTACAAAGGGGGCGCGCCCGCACAACAGGACCTCATGGGGGGCTTGGTGGATATTTTCATGACGCCCTTTGGCAAGAGCCACGGCCAGTTGGTAGAGGAGGGCAAGCTGAAGGTGGTGGGTGTTCTTTCTTCTGAACGCCAGGCCATGTTCAAAAAAGCGCCGACGCTCAATGAAAGCAAAGCGCTCAAGGGGTTCGTGTTCGAGATGTGGTCAGGCTATTTCGTGCGCAAGGACACCCCTGAAGCTGTCGTCCAAGCCTTGCACAAAGCTTTGAGTGAAGTGGCCAACGATCCCGCGGTGCGCGCTGCACTGGAAGCGCAGGCCATGGTGGTGCCTCGCCCCCAGCCGCTGACCGCCATGCACAAGGTTTACGGCGACAACATCACACGCTACCGAGCGATCGCCAAGGCCATCAACTTGCAACCCGAGTAATGCCGCAAAGGGTCGTGCTGTGAGCAACATTGAATCGATCCGACAACATACGCTGGTCGCGTTGGAATATGTTGGCACCGCTGCTTTCGCTGTTTCTGGGGTATGGGGTGCCATTCGCAAGCGCATGGACATTGTGGGCATTTGCGTCTGCGGTTTTCTGGCGGCATTTGGTGGCGGGACCCTGCGTGATGTGCTGATCGATCGGCGCCCTTTTTTCTGGGTGGAGCATCAAGAAGTGTTGTTGGGCATCTTGCTGCTGTGTGTGGCCTGCGCTACCTTTTTCAAACAACACCATCTGGAGAGCAGTGAAAA
>CAINMN010000356.1 GCA_903850735.1 uncultured Burkholderiales bacterium
CCGCCTACAGCCTGCAGATCGATTTCGAGCGTTTTGCCCGGATCGCCAAGGAAGTCGGCGCCTATTTCATGGTCGACATGGCGCATTACGCCGGGCTGATCGCTGCCGGCGTCTATCCGAACCCGGTCCCGCATGCCGACGTCGTGACATCGACCACCCACAAGAGCCTGCGCGGCCCGCGTGGCGGCATCATCCTGATGAAGGCCGAGCACGAGAAGGCCATCAACAGCGCCATCTTCCCCGGCCTGCAAGGCGGCCCGCTGATGCATGTGATTGCCGCCAAGGCCGTGGCTTTCAAAGAAGCGATGGCCCCCGAGTTCAAGGCTTACCAGCAACAGGTGGTGACCAACGCCCGCATCGTGGCCGAGACCCTGACCCAGCGCGGCCTGCGCATCGTCAGCGGCGGCACCCAAAGCCATGTGATGCTGGTGGACCTGCGCTCCAAAGGCATCACCGGCAAGGAAGCCGAGGCGGTGCTGGGCAGCGCCCACATGACCATCAACAAAAACGCGATCCCCAACGACCCGGAAAAGCCCATGGTCACCAGCGGCGTGCGCATTGGCACCCCCGCCATGACCACCCGTGGCTTCAAGGACGAAGAGGCGCGCCTCACGGCCAACCTGATTGCCGATGTGCTGGACAACCCGCGCGACGAAGCCAACCTGGCCGCTGTGCGCGCCAAAGTGCACGCGCTGACCAGCTGTTTCCCGGTTTACCGTTAAGCCAAACCAGCCCCATGAAGTGCCCTTTCTGCAGCCATGCCGACACCCAGGTGGTGGAGACACGCATGTCTGAAGAAGGGGACTCGGTGCGCCGGCGTCGCCAGTGCGGCGCTTGCGACAAACGCTTCACCACCTACGAGCGGCCGGACGTGACGTTTCCGGCCATCGTCAAAAAAGATGGGCGCCGCATCGAGTACGAACGCGACAAGCTGCGTGCCTCCATGAACCTGGCACTGCGCAAGCGCCCGGTGAGCACTGAACAAACCGATGGCGCCATTGAGCGCATCGAGGAAAAGTTGCTGTCCCTGGGGCTGCGCGAGGTGGCCTCCACCCGCATTGGCGAATTGGTGATGCGCGAACTCAAGAAGCTCGACAAAGTGGCCTACGTGCGCTTTGCCAGCGTGTACCGCAGCTTCGAAGACATCGACGATTTCAAAAACCTGGTGGACGAAGTCCGGCGCTGAGGCGCCGTTAGCACATCACACCCGCTGCAAGGCACTGGCGCAGATGATGGCGCCATGCGTTGCCACACACCTTCCCATCTTGGCCCCAGCGTGCGGGGCTTGTCACTGGCGGAATGCCTTTGCAGCCTGGCCTTGCTGGCCATGCTGGCCACCTGGAGCTTGCCAAGCCTGCACACCTGGGTGCTGCGCACCCGCATCGACGCCACCCGCGAAACCTGGCTCAGCGACTTGCAAGCCGCCCGTGCGCAGGCCTTGCAATCGGGTGTTGAAGTCATGCTGACACGCCGCACCGATTGCGCTTGGCTGGGCGACAGCCGCGATTGGAGTTGCGGCTGGCAAGTCAGCCGATCCGACACCCAGGCCCTGAGTTTCAGCACCGCCTTGCGCGGCGATGTGCAGGTGCAGTTCAGCAGCAGCGAGCGCTTGCGCATCAACCCACGGGGCGAGCCGCAAAGCGCTGGCGCGAGCATGAAGTTTCGCGCCCCTCAAGCGCCCGACACCCGTTTGTCGAGCACCGTGTGCTTGAACATCGCGGGGCGTTTGCATGTGCAAGCAGGCGAGGCCTGCTCATGAACGTCTTGCACCGGGGCTGGGTGATGTGGGACGCCTTGCTGGCCCTGTGCGTTCTGGGTGTTGGCTTGTGGGGGGCGTTCCGATCGGCGACCCAAGCCTTGCAAGAGCAGCGTGAAAGCAGTGCCTGGGCACAGGCGGTGCATCTGAGCGACGACCTGATCGCCCGCATGGCCATCAACCGCGAAGGCTTGAGCGCCTACCAACTGGCGCTTGGCGAAACACCTGCCAGCCTCGATTGCAGCAGCACCGCGTGCACCGCCACCCAATGGGCACAGGCCGATGTGGCCCGTTGGAAAAGACGTGTGCAAAGCGAGTTGCCACAAGGCGATGCGCAAGTCTTGCCAGCCAGCAGCGACCCGATGCAACGCTTGGTCTGGCTCACCTGGACGGCGCCCACCGCCTCGGCATGGATACCCGCTCCCACGCAAGTGCAGGTGCCGGCCTGCGCGACGGGCCAGCGTTGCCACGCCTTGTGGGTTCTGCCATGACAACGGCACGTCCCCAAGGTCTGGCCCTGGCGGAAACGCTGGTGGGTTTGGCTTTGGGCCTGGGGGTGATGTTGTTGGCCTGGCAAGCTTGGGCTGGGCTGCGCTGGACACTGCAAAGTTTGCGCGCCGCCACCGCCTGGGAACAGAATGCGCGGCCGCTGGCGGCCTTGTGGCAACAGTTGTCCGACCAGGCGGGCAGCGGCGCCTTGCAAACCGCTTGGGGCCAAGACGCACGCTTGTCTGCCTACCTGGGACCCATCACTGGGACCGATGGTGCTGGCACCCAAGGCGACAGCTTCACCCTTTCCCAGGAGCGCGCAGGGTTTCCTGCGGATTGCCAGGGCAACCAACTCACAGGCCCCGTGGCTCTGAGCAACCAGTTCAAGCTCAGCAGCAAACAAGAACTGACCTGCAAAGACACCCAACGCAGCGGCAGCCTGTTTCAGGCATTGGCCGAGCGGGTGGAAGACCTGCAGGTCTTGTACGTTCAACGCAGCGGCACCCTGGCAGACCCGCGCTGGCAGTGGCGAAGCGCCTCACAAGTGACGGATTGGTCTCGGGTGCAAGGCGCCGAAGTTTGCCTGCGCCTGGCCAGCCCCTTGAAAATTTTTCAAGGCAGTGACAGCTTGACCGGTTGCCAAGGGGAAACCGTGGCCCGTGATGGGCGTTACCGCAAAGTTTGGCGTGGTTTTTGGCGGCTCCCGCATGCCACGCCTTGAGTCTGTCAAAGGCATGGCTTTGCCCACGGTGCTGGGCCTGGTGTTGGCCATGGGGGTCAGCCTGGTGGCGGCCTGGCGGGAGGTGCGCTTGCAAACCTGGACCACACGCCAAGACGCTGCCCGGCAGCAAACCCGTCAAGCCATGCAAGCCTTGTTGCGCGATGCACAACGCGATCTGCAAAGCGGCACAGCATGGAACCGAAACACCCAAGCCACAGGTTGCCAGGCGGGCATTTGCAAAAACATCGACACCAGCCAGTGGGGCGCCACCCAATGGGCTGCCCGCGCCAGCGAGGGGGCGCGTTTTGGTGAAGCCAGTGCCACACAAACCTCGCCCCTGGCCCAGGGGGAGTTGGTCCATGCGAGGTACTGGCTGGAAAGCCTGCCCTATGACACCAGCCAACGGGTGCGTGGCGGCCCGGAACCTTTGTCGCCGGCCCTCTTGTACAGAATCACGGTTTGGCTGCCAGCCACGCCCCAGCGTGCCATGCAAGTCGAGCAAGTGCTGTGGTTTCAGGACGATGGCGACCCCCGAGCCCCTGGGGTGGCAGGCCACGCCGTGGGTTGGCGAAAGCTGAGCGAATGAGCCCGCGCAACACTTTGCCAACCGGCTGGACGCTGCTGGAGTTGTTGATGGTGCTTGGCCTGATGGGGCTGTGCGCGAGCTTGGCCTGGCCCTCTTACCAAGCCCTGATGCAACGCAGCCAACGCTCGCAAGCCCGGGTGCTGCTGATGCAGACGGCGCACTGGCTGGAGCGCAGTGCCGCCGTTCAGGGCAGCTACCCACTGGTACTGCCCAGCAGCGTGTGGCAACAGGAGGGGCTGAATTACCAGCTGAGCCTGGTCAGCGACGGCGTGCACTATGTGCTGACCGCCAGCCCCTGGCGACAGCAAACAGGCGACGCCTGCGGCAGTTTCACCCTGAGCGACACCGGGGCGCGCGGCGTGCGCGATGCGCGCATCAGCGTGGCCGATTGTTGGTCGCCATGAGGCCGCATAATTCAGCCTCATGTCGTTCTCTCCGCTTGACCACACCCTCATGAACCAGGCGCTGGCCTTGGCGCGCCAGGCCCTGTTTCTGACCTCACCCAACCCGCGCGTGGGCTGCGTGCTGGCCTCCGCCAGCGGTGAGGTCTTGGGCCAAGGGCATACCCAACGCGCGGGTGAGGCGCACGCCGAAGTCATGGCCCTGCGGGATGCCGCAGAGCGCGGCGTCAATGTCCAAGGCGCCACGGCGTATGTCACCTTGGAGCCCTGCGCCCACCAGGGCCGAACCGGCCCCTGCTGCGACGCACTGGTGGCCGCCGGCGTGGCACGGGTGGTGGCCTCGCTGCAAGACCCCAACCCGCTGGTGGCGGGCCAGGGCTTGGCGCGACTGCGCGCTGCCGGGCTTCAAGTCGAGGTGGGGCTGGGGGCGGAAGAAGCGCGCGAGCTCAACATCGGTTTTTTCAAGCGCATGACCACTGGCTTGCCCTGGGTGCGCCTCAAAGTGGCGACCTCCATGGACGGGCAAACCGCCTTGCTCAATGGCATCAGCCAGTGGATCACCTCGGCGCCGGCACGCGAAGACAGCCATGCCTGGCGTGCCCGAGCCTGTGCGGTGCTCACGGGCATTGGCACGGTGCTGGAAGACGACCCGCGCATGGATGTTCGGGCCGTGCCCACGCCGCGCCAACCCACCTTGGTGGTGGTGGACAGCCGGCTGGAAACGCCGCTGGACGCCAACCTGTTTCTGGCCGAGCGCCCGGTCTGGATTTACGGCGCCTTTGACAGCGGCGGCCGGCAACAAGCCCTGGAGGCCCAAAAGGCCCATGTCACCCTGTGCCCCGGCGAGCAGCAAAAGGTGGATTTGCAGGGCCTGCTGCGCGACCTGGGTCAGCGCGGCTTGAATGAAATTCACCTGGAGTCCGGACACAAGCTCAATGGCTCGTTCCTGCGCGAAGGCCTGGTGGACGAAGTGCTGCTCTACATGGCCCCCCTGCTGATCGGGCAAGGCCGGGGCCTGAGCAATTTGGGGCCGCTGGAAGCCCTGGGCCAGGCCATCCCGCTGACCTGGCAAGAAGTCACGCCCGTGGGCCCGGACTTGCGCCTGCGCGCCCGAATTCGCCACTAACCCCTTCTTTTTGACAGAAACATCCCAGGCGACAGCGGTTTGCTTGGGTTCTCTGCGAAAATAGCCGCATGTTCACCGGAATCATCACCGGCGTGGGGCGCATCGTCGCCGTCCACGACCTGGGTAGCTCTTTAGACCATGGCAAGCGCCTCACCCTGCAGGCGCCGGCCGGGTACCTCGACGACGTCGGACTGGGGGACAGCATCGCGCTCAATGGCGCTTGCATGACCGTCACCACCCTGGACGTTGCTCGCCACCAATTCACGATTGACATCTCTGCCGAGTCTTTGGCCCGCACCAGCGGGCTGGACCAGCAAGGCAGCGTCAACCTGGAAAAAGCCTTGCGCGCCAACGACCGCTTGGGCGGCCACATCGTCTCCGGGCATGTGGACGGCATCGGCCAGGTCAGCCATTTCGGCCAAGTGGGCGAAAGCTGGGAGCTGCGCGTGCTGGCCCCGCTGGCCTTGGCGCGCTACCTGGCCTACAAGGGCTCGATCACGGTCAATGGCGTGAGCCTGACTGTGAACCAGGTGGTAGACCAATCCGATGGGGCCGAAATCAGCATCAACCTGATTCCGCACACCGTGGAGAACACGGCGCTGGGCACCCTGAAAGCAGGAAGCAGCGTGAACCTCGAAATTGACACCGTCGCCCGTTACGTGGAGCGCATGCTGCGCGTCGACACCTCTTTGAAAGCGCCGCAATGACCGCTGCCCTCACCCCTGTGCCGATTTCCCCCGTGGAAGAGATCGTGGCCGAGCTTCAAGCCGGCCGCATGGTCATTCTGGTGGACGAAGAAGACCGCGAAAACGAAGGCGACCTGGTGCTCGCCGCCGACCATGTCACGCCCGAAGCCATCAACTTCATGGCGCGCTTTGGCCGGGGCCTGATTTGCCTCACGCTCACGCGCGAGCGCTGCGAATACCTCAAGCTGCCCCCCATGGCCGCACGCAATGGCACGGTGTACAGCACCGCCTTCACCGTCTCGATCGAGGCAGCCGAGGGCGTCACCACCGGCATTTCGGCCGCAGACCGTGCCCGCACGGTGCAAGTGGCGGTGGCGCGCAACACACAGCCCGCCGACCTGGTGCAGCCGGGCCACATCTTTCCGCTGCAAGCGGTGGACGGTGGCGTGCTCATGCGCGCCGGCCACACTGAGGCCGGTTGTGACCTCTCGGCCATGGCCGGCTGCTCGCCCTCGTCGGTGATTTGCGAAATCATGAAAGACGACGGCACCATGGCGCGCCTGCCCGACCTGCAGTTGTTTGCCGCCGAGCATGGCCTGAAGATCGGCACCATTGCCGACCTGATCGAGCACCGCAGCCGCACCGAGTCGCTGGTGAAGAAAATCGGCAGCCGCCCCATGGCCACCGCCCACGGCGAATTCACCGCCCACGCCTTTCGCGACTTGCCCAGCAACGGCGTGCACCTGGCCTTGGTCATGGGCGAGGTCAAGCCCGACCAATCGACCCTGGTGCGTGTGCACGAACCGCTGTCGGTGCTGGACGCGCTGGAGCCCAAACGTGGCATGCATTCCTGGGGGCTCGATGCCGCGCTGGCACGCATCCAGCAAGAAGGCCAAGGCGTGGTGGTGCTGCTGAACTGCGGCGAAAGCGCGCAACAACTGCTGGCCCAGTTTGAAGGCACGGCCCGCGCCACCCATGGCCCCGAGCGCGGCCGCATGGACCTGCGCAGCTACGGCGTGGGCGCGCAAATTTTGCGTGAATGCGGCGTGCACAAAATGCGCCTCTTGGGCAACCCCCGCCGCATGCCCAGCATGGCGGGCTATGGCCTGGAAATTGAAGGCTATCTGGCCAAGGAATAAAACATGTTTGTCTCCAACCTCGGATCCACCACCGACTTGCAAGGCCAAGGCCTGCGCATCGGCATTGTGCAAGCGCGTTTCAACGACCCGATCACCGGCGCCTTGCTCAGCGCCTGTGTGAGCGAACTCCAGGCCATGGGCGTGCAAGACGAGGACATCGTGCATGCCACGGTGCCCGGCGCCCTGGAAGTGCCGCTGGCCCTGCAATCGATGGCGCAGCAGGAAGAGAACCCGTTTCATGCGCTGATCGCGCTGGGCTGCATCATTCGTGGCGAAACCTACCACTTCGAACTGGTGGCCAACGAGTCGGGCGCCGGCGTGACCCGCGTTGGGCTGGACTACCACATCCCCATCGCCAACGCGATCCTCACCACCGAAAACGAGGCCCAGGCCGTGGCGCGCCAAACCGACAAAGGCCGCGATGCGGCACGGGTCGCGGTGGAAATGGCCCGCCTCCTGGAGAAACTGGCTTGAGCACAACGCCCGACTCCGTGAAGCCGCCCGCCCCGGCGCGCAAAAGCAGCGCCAAATCGGCGCGCAGCCGCGCCCGCGAATTTGCACTGCAAGCGCTGTACCAGGTGCTGGTGGGCCGCAACGAGCCCGCTGCCGTTGACGCCTTCACGCGCGACCTGGTGGGCTTTCACAAAGCCGACTCGGCCCACTACGATGCCCTGCTGCACGGCTGCGCCGAGCAAGCCGCCGAGCTGGACGCGCTGATCGAGCCCTTGCTGGACCGCAAGCTGGCCGAGATCTCCCCCATCGAACATGCGGTCATGTGGATGGGCGCTTACGAGCTCAAGCATTGCGTCGACGTGCCTTGGCGCGTCGCGCTCAACGAGTGCATCGAGCTGGCCAAACAATTTGGCGGCACCGATGGCCACAAGTATGTGAACGGCGTGCTCAACGGCTTGGCGCCCGTGCTGCGCGCCGCCGAAGTGGCGGCCGACCGCCAACATGGGAAGTCGCAGGCGTGATGCGACTGGCCAGTCGCGCTGAGCGCATCGAGCCGTTCTACGTGATGGAAGTGGCCAAGGCGGCCAGCCAATTGGCGCGCGAGGTGGCCCAGGGCGACAAGCCCATGATTTTTCTCAACATTGGCGAGCCGGATTTCACCGCCCCCCCTGCGGTGCAGGAAGCCGCCACGCGGGCCATTCGCGAGGGCCGCACCCAATACACCCATGCCACCGGGCTGGAGCCTTTGCGCGAACGCTTGAGCGACTGGTACCGCCAGCGCTTTCAGCTCGACATTCCGGCGCGCCGCATCGTCATCACGGCCGGCGCATCGGCCGCCTTGCAATTGGCCTGCCTGGCCTTGATTGAAGCGGGCGACGACATTTTGATGCCCGACCCCAGCTACCCCTGCAACCGTCATTTTGTGAGCGCGGCCGACGGGCGTGCCGTGCTTGTGCCCACCAGCGCCGAAGAGCGGTTTCAGCTGAGTGCGGCACAGGTGCAATCGCATTGGCAGGCCAGCACGCGCGGTGTGTTGCTGGCATCCCCCTCCAACCCGACGGGCACCTCGGTGCATCCCGATGAAATGCGTCGCATCCACAACATCGTGAGCGCGCGCGGTGGCATCACTTTGGTGGATGAAATTTATCTGGGGCTGAGTTACGACGACACCTACGGCCAAAGTGCCTTGGCGCTGGATGACCAGATCATCAGCATCAACAGCTTCTCCAAGTACTTCAACATGACCGGCTGGCGCCTGGGTTGGCTGGTGGTGCCCGAGCGCCTGGTGCCGGTGATCGAGCGCCTGGCGCAAAACCTGTTCATTTGCCCGAGCACCGTGGCGCAGCATGCGGCCCTGGCGTGTTTTGACAGCGACAGCCTGGCGCTTTACGAACAGCGACGCCAGGAATTCAAGGCGCGCCGCGACTTCTTCATTCCAGCCCTGCGGCAATTGGGGCTGTCGGTGCCGGTCATGCCCGATGGCGCGTTTTACGCCTGGGCCGATTGCCGAGAACTCTGCCAACGCCTGGGCCTGCGCGACAGCTGGGATTTTTCTTTCGAGGTGATGCGGCGGGCCCATGTGGCCATCACCCCCGGGCGTGACTTTGGCCAGGCCCAGACCGAGCATTTTGTGCGCTTCTCCACCGCCAGCTCGATGCCGGCTTTGCAGCAGGCCGTGCAGCGCTTGCAACAGATGCTGGAGGCCGCATGAGTTTTGAGTTTCCCATCCGGGTTTACTGGGAAGACACCGATGCCGGCGGCATTGTGTTTTACGCCAACTACCTGAAGTTTTTTGAGCGCGCCCGCACCGAGTGGCTGCGCTCGCTGGGCATTGGCCAGCAACAACTGCGCGTGGACACGGGCGGCATGTTCGTGGTCAGCGAAACCCAGGTCAAATACCATCGCCCCGCCGTGCTCGACGACACTGTGCGCGTCACCGCCGGGCTGATGGAATCCGGGCGGGCCAGCCTGGTCATCGGACAACAGGCCTGGCGCGTGGCCTCGGACAACAGTGAAACATTGTTGTGCGAGGGCAGCATTCGCATCGGCTGGGTCGATGCCGCCAGCCTCAAGCCTGCGAGAATCCCCTCTTCCATACTGGAACGACTTCAATGAGCCAAGACTTTTCAATCATTCATTTGTTACTCAACGCCAGCTGGGTGGTTCAGCTGGTGGTGCTGCTGTTGATGGGCGTGTCGGTGGCCAGCTGGGCGGCCATCTTCCGCAAGCTGGTGGCGCTCAAGCGGGTGCACGCCCTGAACGATGAATTTGAGCGCGACTTCTGGTCCGGCAAAAGCCTGAACGAATTGTTTGGCGCTGCCACCCAAAACGCCAAGATGGCCGGCCCCATGGAGCGCATTTTTGCCAGCGGCATGCGCGAGTACCAGAAGCTGCGCGAGCGCCGCATCAGCGACAGCGGCTTGCTCATGGACGGTGCGCGTCGGGCCATGCGGGCGAGCTTCCAGCGCGAGATGGACACCATCGAGTCCAACCTGTCGATGCTGGCCTCGGTGGGCTCGGTCTCGCCTTATGTGGGCTTGTTCGGCACGGTGTGGGGCATCATGCACGCCTTCACCGGCCTGGCGGCCTTGCAGCAGGTCACCCTGGCCAAAGTGGCGCCTGGCATTGCCGAAGCCCTGGTGGCCACCGCCATTGGCTTGTTTGCCGCGATTCCCGCGGTGCTGGCCTACAACCGCTTTGCGCGCGACATCGACCGCGTCTCCATCAAGCTGGAAACCTTCATCGAAGAGTTCTCCAACATCTTGCAGCGCAATGTGGGCGCGCAATCGATTTCAGGCCACTGAAGGACACACAGCATGGCCGCCCTCGCCTCCCGCTCTGGAAGCCGCCGCCGCACCATGAACGAAATCAACATGGTGCCCTTCATCGACGTGATGCTGGTGCTGCTGATCATCTTCATGGTCACCGCCCCGCTGATTTCGCCCAGCGTGATTGACTTGCCCAGCGTGGGCAAGGCGGCCTCCGTGCCCGATCAGGTCATCACGGTCGAAATCAGCAAGGACAGCAAGATCAGCCTGAAGTCCCGCGCCACCACCCAAAAAGGGACGGACACGCAACTGTCTGTCACCCAGGACACCGTGGCCCAGCAAACCTTGCAATTGCAAGGCGGCAATGCAGCCACGCCGGTCATCATCAGCGCCGACCGCACCATTCAGTATGAAACTGTTGTGAAAGTCATGGACAGCTTGCAGCGTGCCGGTGTGCAGCGCGTGGGCTTGTCGGTTCAATTGGCCCCATGACCGTCGCAGCCACCACCACGCCGCAACACCTGGAGTTCGCGCCGCCGCCAGACCCCGGCGGCCGGCGCTCCCTGGTTCTGGCCTTGCTGGTGCACGCCTTGTTGGTGGCCGCCCTCACCTGGGGCATTTCCTGGAACAGCCAAGACACCGCCTCGGAGGCCGAGGCCGAGCTGTGGTCTGCCATTCCCCAGGCGGCAGCCCCCAAGGCAGTCGAACCCCCGCCGCCCCCACCGCCGCCGCCCGCTCCAACGCCCAAGCCCACCCCTAAACCTGTGCCACCGCCCAAGGCCGCACCCACTCCCCAGCGCGACGCCGATCTGGCCATCGAGAAGAAAAAGAAGCTCGAAAAAGAAAAGCTAGAGAAAGAGAAAAAGCTGGAAGAAGAGCGCAAACAAAAAGAAGCCAAGCGTGAAGAGGCCCGCAAAGAAGCCGCCAAACGCGAGCAAGAAGACAAAGAGAAGTTGAAGCGCGAACAGGCCGATAAGAAAGCCAAGGCTGAGAAAGAAGCCAAAGAGCGTATCGAAGCTGAAAAGCGCATGGAAGCACAACGCCAGGAAAACCTCAAGCGCATTGCCGGCATGGCCGGCGCATCGGGTGGCCCCACCGCCTCAGGCACGGCCTTGAAAGCTTCTGGGCCTTCGGCAAGCTACGGCGGGATGATCCGCGCCAAGGTCAAGCCCAACATCACCTTCACAGAAGATGTGGTGGGCAATCCGACCGCCGAGGTGGAAGTGAAGTGCTCACCCGATGGCACCATCGTCGATCGCAAGCTGCTCAAGTCCAGTGGCAACAAGGGCTGGGACGAGGCCGTCTTGAAGGCCCTGGACAAAACCGAAAAGCTGCCCCGCGACACCGACGGGCGCGTGCCCTCACCCATGGTCATCACTTTCCGCCCGCGCGATTAAAGCGCGCAGGCGCCACCCGGCCTCAAAGCGCCGGCTTCAAATCGTCCGCGCCAATGTCAAAGCGGTTGTGCGTGGGCGAAATCAGCACTTCGTTCAGGCACACATGCGGTGGCAAGGTCACCACATAACGGACCAGGTCGCCCAGGTCTTCCATGCGCAACATGGTTTCGCAATCGGCCGTGCTTGGCGGGCGCGGGCGTGTCTTGAGGATGGGGGTGTAGACCTCACCCGGTTGCACCAAGGTACAGCGAACGCCATGCCGGCCTTCGTCGTGGTTCACGCTGCGCGCCAACATGGTCAGGGCCGCTTTGGCGCTGTTGTAGGCCATGCCAGTGAAGGGCAGGAATTCGCGGCCGGCCCAGGACGACACCACCACGATGACGCCGTTGGCTTGGGCCCGCATGCCGGGCAACACGCTCATCACGCACTGCGCCACGCCTTTGAGGTTGATGTCGATCACCTTGCCAAAATCTGCCGGGGTGAGCTTGTTCAAAAACCGGTTGGGCACATTGGTGCCGGCGGAACACACCAGAATCGAAATGGGGCCGTGCTGGGCCGCGATTTGTTGCGCAGAGCGCTCGACTTGGGTGGCATCGGACACATCGGTGGCCAGGCCATGCAACGTCAGGCCATCGGCTTTGGCGGCGGCCACCGCAGACTCGATTTCTGCGCTGCGACGACCAGAAATCACCACCACGGCGCCCTCTTTGGCCAGCGCACGGGCTGCGGCCAGGCCAATGCCCGTGGCACCGCCCGTGATCCACGCCACTTGTTTTTGAATGGAATGCATGGGTTGGTCTCCTGTTGAGTGGGTCAAACGAAGCGAACGCCCAAGGTTCCCAAGGGCCCGTAGTCGGCCTGCACCACATCGCCAGGGGCGATGTTGGTGGGGCGGGTGAAGGAGCCGGCCAACACCATTTGCCCGGCCTTCAAGCCCACGCCATGTCGGGACAGTTTGTTCACCAGCCAGGCAATGCCGGCGGCGGGGTGGCCCATCACGGCGGCGGAGACGCCCGACTCTTCAATGATGCCGTTCTTGCTCAGGGTGGCGCCCACCCAGCGTATGTCCAGGTCGAAGGGGCGCACCAAGCGCCCGCCAATGATCATGGCGCCTGCGGCCGCGTTGTCGGCAATGGTGTCCACAATCGCGCGCGGCACATGGGTGCGGTAGGCAATGAGCTCGAGGGCGGGCGTGACGAACTCGGTGGCACGCATCACATCGGCCACGGTGCATCCTGCGCCTTGCAGGTCTTGCCCCATGATGAAGCCCAATTCCACCTCGAGGCGTGGCGACAAAAACTTGGCGGCCTCGATTTGCGCGCCATCATGCAAGAGCATGTCGTCGGTGAGATAACCGTAGTCGGGCTCGTTGAAATTGGAGGCCATCTGCATGGCACGCGAAGTCAGGCCGATCTTGCGGCCAATCAGGCGCGCGCCCTTGGCGATGCGTTTCTCCAGCCACAGGTCTTGGATGGCATAAGCGTCTTCGAGCTCGATGCCCTCATAGCTCTTGCTCAGTTGGGGAATCAGGTGACGCTGGGTGTCGGCATCGTACAGGGCGTCGGCAGCTTGTTGGCGAAGTTCTTGGCTCAGCATGTCTCAGAGGTCCTCGGCAAAAAAGCCGATTATGCGTGGACCGGGCTGCGCTGCAAGCTGCGCTTGAGCCCAAAAGCACACAGCACCGCCAAGGCCGCGATCGGAATGGACACCGCATAGACCACCTCGAGCCCCCAGCGGGCACTCAAGGCCGCGCCGCCGGTGGCGCCCAGAAAACCGGGAAGGCCATACCCGATCACCGAATACAAGGCCTGGCCACGCCCGCGCAAACGCTCGGGGAAGTGCCGCGACAGCCAGGCAATGCAGACCGTGTGGTGCACCGCAAAGGTGACCGCATGCAGCGACTGCGCCAGCACCAGCCAGCCCAGGGAAGTCGCGCCCCAGTTGGTGATGCCCATGCGCACCACCATCACCACGCTGCACAACAAAAGCCAGCCTGCCAGGGTGAAATGGTGGAGCCAGCGGCTTTGCGTGTAAAAACCCAGGATTTCCACCACCACCGACACCGCCCACAGCACGCCAATCATCAGCTTGCTGTAGCCCAGGCTGTCGAGGTAGAGCGAGAAAAATACATAGATGCAGATGTGCGACAGCACATGAAAAAACAGGGTGACAAAAAACCAGAGGTTGTGCGACTGGGTCAGCACAGGCCACACCGGCGGGTGCGAGCCCTCGGTTTGCACGGCCTCGCGCACATTGGGCATCAGCCAGACGCTGAGGTTCACCGCCAGCAAGGTCACCCAGGTCCAGGCTGGGAAGTGCTGCATGCCATGGCTTTCGAACCAGGCGCCGGCCAAGAAAACCGTGACCAAAAAGCCGATCGAGCCCCACAGGCGAATGCGGCCATAGCGCCGGGTGTCAAAAGCGCCGCCTTGGCTGACCAGGTGCGCCATGGCGGCCTCGCTCATGGGCATCATGGAGCTGGTGTGGGTGAACATCAGCAACAGCACCACCGCCAACCAGGCCAGGCCACCCTGCCAACCCAATCCCAGCGAGCACAGCAAGGCCACGCCCGCACTCCAGCGCAGCAGTTTGACGCGCTCGCCGGTGTGGTCGCTCAGCCAACCCCAGGCATAAGGCGCAAACAGCCGCGTGAACGATTGCAGGGACACCAGCAGGCCAATGACCCAGACTGTCAGCCCCAACTCTTTGAGCCAGAGCGACAGGTAGGGGTTGAAGAACCCGATGTGAGCAAAGTAGCTGGCCGACAGGGCCGCAAAAGGCACCAACTGGCGACGCGAGGCACGTCGCGCGGTGTCGGTCATGGGGTCAGGCCGGTGCCTGGCCGGCGATCGGGGCCAGGGCGGTCTGAACGTCGCCGCATTGGGCCCGGTGGCGCAAGGCATGGTCCATCACCACCAGCGCCAGCAGCGCCTCGGCGATGGGCGTGGCCCGGATGCCCACGCACGGGTCGTGGCGGCCTTTGGTGACCACCTCGGTCGGATGCCCATTCATGTCAATCGAAGGGCGCGGGCTGAGAATGGAGCTGGTCGGCTTGATGGCGATGCTGACTTCGAGGTCTTGGCCGGTGCTGATACCGCCCAAGACACCCCCGGCGTTGTTGCCTTCAAAGCCTTGCGGCGTCAGGGCATCGCCGTGCACCGTGCCGCGCTGGGCTACGCTGGCAAAGCCCGCGCCAATCTCCACGCCTTTGACGGCGTTCAGGCCCATCATGGCCCAGGCGATGTCGGCATCGAGCTTGTCGTAGAGCGGCTGGCCCAAACCCACTGGCACGCCTGAAGCCACCACGCGAATGCGCGCGCCACAGGAGTCGCCCGCTTTGCGCAACTGGTCCATGTAGGTTTCCAGGGCTTGCACATCGGCACAGGGTGCAAAGAAAGGGTTGTGGGGCACATGGTCCCAGCTTTCAAAGGCAATGGGCAGCTCGCCCAACTGGGTCATGCAACCGTGGAAGCGGGTGCCGAATTTTTCGCGCAACCATTTTTTGGCGACGGCGCCCGCGGCCACCGTGGGAGCGGTCAGACGCGCCGAGGAGCGGCCACCGCCGCGCGGGTCGCGAATGCCATATTTCTGAAAATAGGTGTAGTCGGCATGCCCCGGCCGGAAGGTTTGCAGGATGTTGCCGTAATCTTTGCTGCGCTGGTCGGTGTTCTGAATCAGCAGCGCAATCGGGGTGCCCGTGGTTCGGCCTTCGTAGACGCCGGACAGTATTTGCACCTGGTCCGGCTCCTGGCGCTGGGTCACATGACGGCTGGTGCCCGGGCGGCGGCGGTCGAGTTCGGGCTGGATGTCGGCTTCCGACAAGGCCATGCCCGGGGGGCAGCCGTCGATCACGCAGCCAATGGCCGGGCCGTGGGATTCACCAAAGTTGGTGACTGCGAATAAGGTTCCGAAGGTATTGCCGCTCATGGGGCGATTATCCCAGAGGGCGAGGCCGCTCAGGGGTTGGGGGCTTGCCCTTCTTTGGCGCCAGCTTCGCTGGGCCAGTCACGGATGTAAGCCTTGAGCATCTTGTTCTCGAAGTTTTGGCTGTCCACCACAGCTTTGGCAACGTCGTAAAAGCTGATGACGCCCATCAACATGCCATCGCTCATGACCGGCATGTAGCGGGCGTGGCGCTCGAGCATCATGCGTCGCACTTCGTCGAGCTCGGTCTCGGGGGTGCAAACCAGAGGCGCACTGTCCATGGCAGCGCGGACCACCGTGCTGCCAATGCTGCCATTGTTCTTGACAATGGCCTGGATGACTTCGCGAAAGGTCAGCATCCCCACCACAGCGCCACGATCGATCACCACCAGCGAGCCCAGGTCTTTCTCGGACATCATCTGGGTGGCGTGCATCAGCGACTCCTCGGGGTCGGCCGTGAACAGGGTCCCCCCCTTGACGCGCAAAATGTCACTGACTTTCATGGCAAACCTCCGTTGTCCGCTAAATCACTCAGCCACCAATATAGCCCACAATGTAGGCTTCTGAATCATTTTCATTGCCGAGGATGACATGTCTGGCTATTCCGACCCCCATTTCGACACGTTGGCGCTGCATGCGGGCGCCACACCCGACCCAAGCACGGGTGCGCGGGCTGTGCCCATTCACCTGACCACCTCCTTTGTTTTCGAGTCCAGCGACCAGGCCGCGGCCCTGTTCAACCTGGAGCGGGCCGGCCATGTGTACAGCCGCATCAGCAACCCCACCAATGCGGTGTTCGAGCAGCGGGTGGCCGCCCTGGAAGGTGGCATTGGCGCCATCGCCACGGCCAGTGGCCAGGCCGCGCTGCACCTGTCGGTGGCCACGCTGATGGGCGCTGGCGCCCACATTGTGGCCAGCACCGCCTTGTATGGCGGCTCGCAAAACCTGTTGCATTACACCCTGCGCCGCTTCGGCATTGAAACCACCTTCGTGAAACCGGGCGACATCGACGGCTGGAAGGCGGCCATTCGCCCCAACACCCGCTTGTTGTTTGGCGAAACCGTAGGCAACCCAGGGCTGGACGTGCTGGACATCCCCACGGTCTCGCAAATCGCCCATGAGGCGGGCGTGCCCTTGCTGGTGGACTCCACCCTGACCTCGCCCTACCTGTTGAAGCCGCTGGAACACGGCGCCGACCTGGTCTACCACTCGGCCACCAAGTTTCTCAGCGGCCATGGCACCGTGATCGGGGGCGTGGTGGTGGACGGCGGTTCTTTTGATTGGGAGCGCAGCGGCAAATTCCCCGAGCTGACCCAGGCCTACGACGGCTTTCACAACATGGTGTTCAGCGAGGAAAGCACCGTGGGCGCCTTCTTGCTGCGCGCCCGCCGCGAAGGCTTGCGCGACTTTGGCGCTTGCATGAGCCCGCACACCGCCTGGCTGATCTTGCAAGGCATTGAAACCCTGCCGCTGCGCATGGAACGCCACATGGCCAACACCGAAAAAGTGGTGCAGTTTCTGGCCAGCCACCCGCTGGTGGCGCGTGTCGGCCATCCGCTGCTGGAAAGCCACCCCAGCCATGCGCTGGCCAACAAGCTGCTGCGCTTTGGCGCCAAAGGCGCGGGCTCGGTGTTCAGCTTTGACATTCAGGGCAGCCGCGAGCAAGGCCGCGCCTTCATCGAGGCCTTGAAAATTTTCAGCCACCTGGCCAACGTGGGCGATTGCCGCTCGCTGGTGATCCACCCGGCCAGCACCACCCATTTCCGCATGACCGACGAGGCCTTGGCAGGCGCTGGCATTGGCCCGGGCACCATCCGCCTGTCCATCGGGCTGGAAGACGCCGATGACCTGATCGATGACCTCAAACGCGCCCTCAAGGCCGCAGAAAAAGCCGGCGCCAGCAAAGCGCCCCAAGGAGGCAAGGCATGAAACTGAGCGTTCAAGGCCACGAGGCCTATGCGTACACCGGCGGCAAGCCCTTTGACCCCGCCAAGCCCACGGTGGTGATGATCCATGGCGTGCTGAACGACCACAGCGTCTGGATTTTGCAAAGCCGCTACCTGGCCCACCACGGCTGGAATGTGCTGGCCGTGGATTTGCCAGGCCATTGCCGCAGTGCCGGCGAAGCGCCCGCCAGCGTGGAAGCCGCGGCCGACTTCATTGCTGCCTTGCTGGATGCGGCGGGGGTGGCCCAGGCCGCCTTGGTGGGGCACAGCTGGGGCTCGCTGATTGCGCTGGAAACAGCCTCACGCCTGAAAGCGCGCATTTCGCACCTGGTGCTGGTGGGCACGGCCTTCCCGATGAAGGTGACGCCCGCCTTGCTGGAGGCCTCGCTGAACGCGCCCCTGCAGGCAATGAAGATGATCAACGTGTTTTCACGTGCCACCTTGGCGGCGCCGCCCTCGGCCTTGGGCCCTGGCACTTGGGTCTATGGGGCTTCCATGGCCCTGAACAAACGGGTGCTGGCCAGCAACACGAAGGTGAATGTGTTTCACCGCGGCTTCAACGCTTGCGACCAATACGCCAACGGCTTGCAGGCCATGGCGGCCGTGACCTGCCCGGTGCTGTTCCTGCTGGGTGCACAAGACCAGATGACCACGCCCAAGGCCGCGCAAAGCCTGGTGCAACAAGCGCGTGAGAGCGGCAAAACCTTCCAGGTGGTGAACGTTCCCATGGGCCATCACCAGATGAACGAGTCCCCGGAAGAAACCCTGAAGGCCTTGAAGGAGTTTCTGAAAGCCTAAGGCCTGGCTGGGAACCTGTCGCGGATGTGAGCAGGCGCCTTACAAGGCGTCGGCCAGGGTCAGCCCTTGCCAGCGCGACCACAGTGCAGGCGTCACCGCACTGGGCGTCCACATCAGCCTGTGCATCAACGGCGCCAGCGGGGTGGCTTCAGGCCGTGCCAGCAGAACATAGCGCGGCGAGCGCACACCCTCCTCTTTCAGTTGGCCCACCCAATCCAGGTCCACCAAGGTTGCCAGCACCCGCTCCAGGTCGAGCGGGTCGACCTGCAAGTCGTGGCCCAAATCTTCCAGGCTGACACCGCGCTCGCGGCTGTCGCGGGCCAGGACCAGGCGTTGCACCGTCTCCAGCGCCAACTGAAACGGCCAACCCGGGGTGTCACCCTGGCGCAAGCCCCCGCCCAACAAGCTGGGCAGGTTGGCGACAAAGACGGCACCGGCCAACACGATGACCCAGGCGGTGTATATCCAGATCAGCAAAATCGGCAAGGTCGCGAAAGCGCCGTAAATGGTGGAGTAAGCGGGCATGGAGGCCAGGTAAAGGGTCAGCAGGCGCCGCGCCAATTCGGTCACCAGGGTCACCAGCGTGCCGCCCAAGAGCGCATGACGCCAAGGCACATGCACATAGGGCACGTACTTGTACAAGGCGCTGACGCCGCCAATCAGCAGCAGGAACTCCAAGCCGTCGAGCAACACATGCAACTGGCTGGGCATGGCACTCACCACGCCGCGGGAGACCGACACCACATAGGACATCATCATCACGCTGGCCGCCATCAGCAAGGGGCCCAGGGTGATGGCCGCCCAATACAACAGCACCCGCTGGGCCCAGGGACGGCGTGTGCGAACGCGCCAAATGGCGTTCAAGCTGCGGTCAATGGTGAACACCAGGGTGATGGCCGACACCAGCAAAAACAGCACGCCCACCACGCCCAGTCGGCTGGCCTTGCTGGAGAACTGGGTCAGGTAGCCCAAGACCTGGCGCGAAATGCTGTCGGGCACCAGGCTTTCAATCAGCCAGCGTTGCAGCACGTTCTGGAACTGGCCAAACATGGGAAACACCGTGAACACCGCCAGCGCCACAGTGAACAGGGGCACCAGGGCAATGGTGGTGGTGAAGGTCAAGCTGCCGGCGGTCTGGCCCAAGCGGTCCTCGCGGAAACGCTGGTGCAGGGTGCGAAACAGGGTGAGCCAGGGAAATCGGCGGCAGGCTGGGAGAAAACGCTGGACTTGCGGGACAATCATCCCTCCATGATGCCATCCTCTGACCTCCCCCTCACGCCCCCCCATGTGGCGCTGACCCGCCGCCTGGCTGTGGGCAGCCTTGTCGGCCTGATTGTTCTGGGCCTGGCCTGGGAGCTGTGGCTGGCCCCCGTCAAGCCCGGCGGCTCCTTGCTCGCCCTCAAGGTGCTGCCCTTGTGCATTCCGCTGGCCGGCTTGCTGAAGAACCGCATGTACACCTACCGCTGGGTCAGCTTGCTGGTCTGGCTGTATTTCACCGAAGGGGTGGTGCGCGCCACCTCCGACCGCGCCCCCAGCAGCTACTTTGCCATGGCCGAGGTGCTGCTGTGCCTCGTGCTGTTTGTGGCCACGACCCTGCATGTGCGGCTGCGCTTCAAGCACGCGGCCCTTTTGGCGACTTCTGAATCTGCCCCTGTTTCTGAAACCCCACCATGACCACACTGATCGACACCCTGCGCCACCTTGTGGGCGCGCCCCATGTCCTGACCGAGGGTGACCTCAGCGCCTATGAAATGGACTGGCGCAAGCGCATCCAGGGCAAGGCCCTGTGCGTGGTGCGCCCGGGCAGCACCGAGCAAGTGGCCGCGGTGGTGAAGGCCTGCGCCACGGCTGGCGTCAGCATCGTGCCGCAAGGCGGCAACACCGGCCTGGTGGTGGGCTCCATCCCGGATGATTCGGGCCGTCAGGTGCTGCTGAGCCTGCAGCGCATGAACGCGGTGCGCGCGGTGGACGGGGAGAACCTCACCATCACGGTGGAATCGGGCTGCGTGCTGCAAAACCTGCAGCAAGCGGCCGAGCAAGCTGGCTATTTGTTCCCTTTGAGCCTGGGCTCCGAAGGCAGCTGCACCATTGGCGGCAACCTGTCGACCAATGCCGGCGGGACCCAAGTGGTTCGCTACGGCAACACCCGCGAACTTTGTCTGGGCCTGGAAGTGGTGACCGCGCAAGGCGACATCATGCAAGGGCTGACAGGGCTGCGCAAAGACAACACCGGCTATGACCTGCGCGATTTGTTCATCGGCAGCGAGGGCACGCTGGGCATCATCACCGCGGCCACCTTGAAACTCTTTCCGCTGCCGGCCGCTTCTCTCACCGCCTGGGCTGCCGTTCCCAGCATGCGCGATGCCGTGAAATTGCTGGGCCTGGCACACCAACACCTGGGCGCGGGCCTGACGGGGTTTGAGGTGATGGGCCAATTTGCCCTGAGCCTGGTGGACAAACATTACCCCCAGTTGCGCGTGCCTTTGTTCAAGGAAACGCCGTGGTGTGTGCTGCTGGAGAACGCTGACAGCGAATCGGAGGAGCATGCCCGCACACGCTTTGAAGCGCTGATGGAAACCGCGTTTGAACAAGGCTGCGTGACCGATGCCGTGGTAGCCGAGAGCCTCTCCCAGGCGCGCAATTTGTGGCACATCCGCGAAAGCATCACCCTGGCGCAAGCCGAAGAAGGGCTGAACATCAAGCACGACATTTCTTTGCCCGTGTCGGCCATTCCCGCGTTTGTGGAAGCCACCGATGCCGAGCTGACGCGCGAAATTCCTGGCGTTCGGTTGGTCGACTTTGGCCACTTGGGCGATGGCAACTTGCACTACAACGTGCAGGCACCCGAAGGTGGCGACACCAAAGTGTTTCTGGAAACACAGGAAGAGCGGGTCAACCACATCGTTTACCAAAACGTGCGTCGCTTCAATGGCTCCATTTCTGCCGAGCATGGCGTGGGCAGCATGAAAGTGGACAGCCTGCCCGACTACAAAGACCCGACCGCCCTGGCCCTGATGGCCACGCTCAAGCGCGCCCTGGACCCGCACAACACCTTGAACCCCGGTCGCGTGGTGCGCGTCTGAAGCAACGATAATCGGTCTCTGACCCCTATTTCTCATTTCTGAAGCATCATGAGCCCACGTCCTGTCCGTTCTCAATACGAAGATTTCATGCGCCATGTGAACTCGCAAGGCGTGACCAAAGGGGACCGCACGGGCACGGGCACCAAGAGCGTGTTTGGCTACCAGATGCGGTTTGACCTGAACGAAGGCTTTCCGCTGGTGACCACCAAGAAGGTGCACCTGCGCTCCATCATTCAGGAGTTGCTGTGGTTTCTCACGGGGTCGAGCAACAACAACTGGCTGCGCGAGCGCGGCGTCACGATTTGGGACGAGTGGGCGCGCGAGGATGGTGACCTGGGGCCGGTCTATGGCGTGCAGTGGCGCAGCTGGCCCACGCCGGATGGCGGCCACATCGACCAGATTTCCGAGGTCATTCAAACCCTGAAAAGCAACCCGAACTCGCGCCGCATCATTGTCAGCGCCTGGAACGTGGCCGAGCTGTCCAAGATGGCCCTGATGCCCTGCCATGCCTTCTTCCAGTTCTATGTGGCGCCCGGACAAGCACCCGGTGAGCGTGGCAAGCTGAGCTGCCAGCTTTACCAGCGCAGTGCCGACATTTTTTTGGGCGTGCCGTTCAACATTGCCAGCTACGCACTGTTGACGCACATGATGGCGCAGCAGTGCGACCTCGATGTGGGCGACTTCATCTGGACCGGCGGCGACTGCCACATCTACAGCAACCACCAGTCCCAGGTGGACCTGCAACTGTCGCGCACCCCCTACGCCTATCCCAAGCTGCACATCAAGCGCCGCCCGGAAACCCTCTTTGATTACCAGTACGAAGACTTCGAAGTGCGTGACTATGTTTGCCACGAAGCCATCAAGGCGCCCGTGGCTGTGTGAGCCATGCCTATCAACCTGATTTTTGCGCGCGCGCGCAACGGCGTGATTGGCAAAGACAACCAGTTGCCCTGGTACCTGCCGGAAGACCTGGCGCACTTCAAACGCACCACCCTGGGACAGCCCGTGATCATGGGCCGCAAAACCTGGGACTCGCTGCCGCCCAAGTTTCGACCGCTGCCAGGGCGTACCAACCTGGTGGTGACGCGCCAAACCGACTGGCAGGCCGCAGGAGCCACAGTCGCCCATTCCTTGGCCCAAGCCCAAGCCCTGTGTGACCCGTCCCAAGAGGTCTGGGTGATCGGGGGCGCAGAAATTTATGCACAAGCCCTGCCCTATGCCTGCAAAGCCGTCATCACAGACATCGACATCACGGTAGATGGCGGGGACGCTTTTGCGCCACAATTCGGTCCGCAATGGCGGGAAACCGCTCGCGAAGACCATGTGTCTGCCCAAGGCCTGCCCTACAGTTTCATCACCCTCGAACGCAAAGGAAATTGACATGTCCGGACACGGTTTTCACGTACACGGCCCGCACGACCACGAGCTCGAGCATGCGGGCCAAGGCGGCCACGGCCACGACGACAACTCGGGCATGACCAACCAGATCGCCATGTTCACGGCCATCATTGCCACGGTGGGTGCCATCTTTGGTTACATGGGCGGCGCCACCCAAGCCAATGCCGGTTTGTACAAAAACAATGCGGCCATCAAGAAGACCGAAGCCTCCAATCAGTGGAACTACTATCAGGCCAAGAGCAGCAAGCAAAACCTGAGCGAATTGGCGCTGGAGTTGGCCCCCCCGGCCAAGAAAGAGTTCTACGAAAGCGAGATCAAGCGCTACAAGGGTGAAAAAGGCGACATCAAGAAAGACGCTGAAAAGCTCGAAGCCGAAGCCAAATCATGGGATGAAAAGTCAGACCAGCAAATGCACCAGCACCACCGCTGGGCTCAGGCCACCACAGCGCTGCAAGTCTCGATTGCGCTGGCAGCCATTGCCCTGCTGACCCGCAAGGACTGGCTGAAAAAAGCCATGTACGCAGTGGGAGCGGTGGGTGTGGTCATCGGCGGTGCCGCCGTGATGCACATTTAAGGCATGGTCATTTCGGCGTGGCTTTCAGGGTGGAAAGCACGCCGAACAAAATGCCCACGGTCACCAACGCCAAGCCCGCCACCAGGTTCCAGTACAAGGGCTCGCCCAGCAACAGCACGGCCCCCAATGCCGACAAGCCTGGCACGATGGCCGTGATCATGGTGGAGCGCACCGGCCCAAAGTGGCGCACCATCAGCGTGAAGGTGATGCCTGAAATCACCACTGTGCCCAATCCCTGAAAGATGAGCTGAAACAGCAGCTCTTGCCAAGAGGCCAGCGCCAGCCCGCTCTCGACCCAGCCGGCCCAAGCCAAGCCGCCATACACCGGCAAAAAGGCCACGGTGGTGAAGGCCGTGATGGCCATGGTGGCGCGCACCGGGTCCAGGCCATGGCGGCGCACCAGCACGCCGTACACTGACCAGCAAAAAGCGGCGGTCATGAAGCACACATCGCCCACCCAGACCTGGCCGCCCTCGAAGGCTTTGAGCAAGCTCGCGCCGCCCACCAGCAAGTCGCCGCCCACAATGCACAGCAGGCCCAGCGCGCGGGTTTTGCCAATGCGGTCGCGCAACAACACCCAGGCCAGCACCGAAGTCCACAAGGGCAAGCTGCCGGGCATCAGCACCGAAGCATGGGCCGCCGGGGCAAAGAAGAAGCCTGAATAAGCCAAGAGGCCGTACATCATGCTGCCAAAAAAACCGGTCAGCACCGTGATGCGCCAGGGCAAGGGCGACAGGCCCCACAAAGAGCCCACTTTTTCGCCGCGCTGGCGTGCCGGCCGCATCAGCCACCAGGCCCAAGGCAGCAGCACAGCGGCAGCGCCGCAGGTGCGCACAAACACAATGTCCAGCGGACGCAGGGTGTATGCGGTGGAGGCGCGGGCGATGATGATGAAGGACGTCCAGATCATCACCGTGACCACGGCAGCGGTGAGTCCCGTGGCGCGGGGAGAAAGTTTCATTGGCGGATCATACGAGGTTGCGAGCTGATACAGTGCTGCCATGAAACTCGCCACCTGGAACGTCAACTCTTTGTCCGTGCGCTTGCCGCAAGTGCTGGACTGGCTGCAGCAACAAGCCGCCGAGCAGGTCATCGACGCCTTGGTGCTGCAAGAGACCAAAACCACCGATGACAAGTTCCCACGCGAAGCCATCGAAGCGGCGGGCTACCAGGTGGATTTTTTTGGCCAGAAAACCTACAACGGCGTGGCCTTGCTGAGCCGGCAAGGCGCGAGCGATGTGGTGCGCAACATCCCTGGCTTTGAGGATGACATGGCCCGTGTGATCACCGGCACGGTGCAAGGGGTGCGCGTGATCGGCGCCTATTTCCCCAACGGGCAAGCCCCCGACAGCGACAAGTTCGTCTACAAGATGAAATGGCTGGACGCGCTGCGCGCCTGGCTTCACACAGAATTGCAACAACACCCCAAACTGGTGCTGATGGGCGACTTCAACATCACGGTCGACGACCGCGATGTGTGGGACCCGGTGGGCCTGGCTGGCACCATCCATTGCACGGCCGAAGAGCGCGCGCATTTCCAGGGCCTGTTGGATTTGGGCCTGTGCGATGCATTTCGGCTGTTCGAGCAACCCGAGAAAAGCTACTCCTGGTGGGATTACCGCGAGATGGCCTTTCGCCGCAACCGCGGCCTGCGCATCGACCACGTGCTGGTGAGCCCATCCCTCAAAGAAGTCACGCAAGCCTGCGTGATCGACAAAGCGCCGCGCAAAAACGAGCGCCCCAGCGATCACACACCGGTGATCGTCACGCTCGCACTCTGAGGCGTCTCACTCCAGGTTGAGTTCCTGAATTTTGCGGGTGATGGTGTTGCGGCCGATGCCCAGCTTTTGGGCCGCCTCGATGCGACGCCCCCGGGTGTTGGCCAGCGCCGTGAGAATCAGCTTGGCTTCAAAGCGGCGGCACAGCACATCCCAGACATCGGGGCAGCCCGAGACCAACAAGGCCATGGCTTCGGCTTCCAGGCCCAACTCCCAATCGGCGCCGGGCACATTCAAGGCCACGGGGGGCACAGTGGCACTGGTGCTGCTGTAAGCCACCGCTTTGGCGTCGGCCTCCGCGGTGCTTGGGCTGAAGCTTGTGAGGACGCTACCGGCCTCTTGCGCCGAGACGCTGTCGGGCAAGTGAGCAACGGGCATCAGCACTTCCGGCGGCAAGTCCTTGGGCTCGATCACTTGCGCGGGCGCCATCACGGTCAGCCAGTGGCAAATGTTTTCCAATTGGCGCACGTTGCCGGGGAAGCCAAAGCCGAGCAACAAATTCTGCGCGGCATCG
>CAINMN010000357.1 GCA_903850735.1 uncultured Burkholderiales bacterium
ACGGATTCATGGTTCAGCATTTGGGGCACAAAGGCCTCATAGGTGGCTTGCTGCACATCGGCCACGCCGCTCAACACTTCACCAGCCAGCCAAAGCGCTGGTGAAAGCGCTGGCCCCTGAGGGGCTTGTCCTGGGGGCCCGACCCACATTGCGCGCGCTTGGCCTTGGGCGGGGTACAACGTGATCAGATCGGCATCACTCAAAGGAACACGGGCCCAGGGCAAGGCCTGAGGTGCCAGGTCACTGGCACAGGCACCGGCCACACCCCAAAGCGCGAACTCTTCCGAGGCGTCGCTCAGCTTGGCCTTGGCGCGCAACACAAACATGGACAAGCGTTTGAGCGTGGTGGCCAGCAAGTCGCGGCGGCACACCAGCAAAATCTCGGTCGGCGAGCGTTTGAACAGCACAAAGCTGGCCTGCAAGCGGCCTTTGGCATTGCAAAAGCCCGCCAGCCGGGCCTGGTCGGGCTTGAGCAAGGCCACGTCTTGCGTCAACTGGTTGTGCAAGAACGTGGCCGCATCTTCGCCGCTGCATCGCAGAATGCCCAGATGGGGCAGGGGGCAGACGCCCTCGAGCCGCAACGGGGGCACAGGGGCATGATCGGGGAGATTCGCTGCAGAGTTCATGGGTGAATTATCATCCTCCTCGAATCATCGGGATGGGAACAAGGTTGTGGTGAAAAAGCTGCTGACAGGACTGCTGATCGTCGTGCTCCTGCTGGCAGGGCTGGCGTCTTACTGGGTGCTGCGCCCCATGCCCCTGGCACGCGACCCTGTGGATTTGTCGATCGAACCCGGCACCTCGGTGCGCAACATCGCCGAGCTCAGTGTGGCTTCGGGCATGGAAGTCTCGCCTGGCCTCTTGTTTGCCTTGTTTCGCTGGAGCGGCCAGGCGCGGCTGATCCGCGCTGGCAGCTATGAAATTGCGCGCGGCACCAGTGCCTGGGGCCTGTTGCAAAAATTGGTGCGAGGGGATGAGTCTTTGCGCGCTGTGACCCTGGTGGAAGGCTGGACCTTTGCCCAGTTTCGCACAGCGCTTGCCAAGGCCGATGGCCTGCAACATGAAACAGCTGCGCTGACCGATGACGAGCTGATGACCCGTCTCGGTCGCCCCGGCCTCATGCCCGAAGGCCGTTTCTACCCCGACACGTACACCTATGGCAAAGACAGCGCCGACGTTCGGATCTTGCAGCGCGCCTTGCGTGCCATGGACCGCCAGCTCGCCCTGGCCTGGAAGCAGCGCAGCAACGACAGCCAGCTTCAAAGCGCAGACGCCGCCCTGATTTTGGCCAGCATTGTGGAGAAGGAAACCGGCCGCGCCAGCGACCGGGGTCTGATTTCCGCCGTTTTTCACAACCGCCTCCAATTGGGCATGCCCCTGCAAACCGACCCCACGGTCATTTACGGCTTGGGCAGCCAGTTCGATGGCAACCTCAAGCGCGGGCATTTGCGCACCGACCACCCTTGGAACACCTACACCCGCCTGGGTTTGCCGCCCACCCCGATCGCCATGCCCGGCAAAGCGGCCTTGCTGGCAGCAGTACAGCCCGCCCAGACCCGGGCTTTGTATTTTGTGGCGCGTGGGGATGGCAGTAGCCAGTTCAGTGAGACCCTGGACCAGCACAATGCGGCGGTGGATCGTTTTCAACGCAAGCGCAGCAGCACCCCGCCATGACCGACAATCAGCCCATGACTAGCGGTTTGTTCATCAGTTTTGAAGGCATCGATGGGGCAGGGAAGTCCACCCACATCGAGGGCCTGGCAGAAACCTTCCAACAACAGGGCAGGCGCGTGACCCTCACGCGCGAGCCCGGCGGAACGCCTCTGGCGGAGACGCTGCGTGGCCTGGTGCTGAACCAGGCCATGGATCCCTTGACCGAAGCCCTGCTGATCTTTGCGGCCCGTCGCGACCATTTGCAGCAAGTCATCGAGCCCGCCTTGGCGCGCGGCGATGTGGTGCTGTGCGACCGCTTCACCGATGCCACCTTTGCGTACCAGGGCGGTGGTCGCGGTTTTGACCTGCAAGTGCTGCAACAGTTGGAGCAATGGGTACAACTGCAGGACGGCAAGGTCAGGCAACCTGACCTGACCATCTGGTTTGCGTTGGACCCAGCGATTGCCGCACAACGACTGGCCGGCGCACGCGTTCCCGATCGTTTTGAATCACAACCGGTGGCCTTCTTCGAACAAGTCCATGCGGGTTATGCAGCGCGTGCCGCGCAAGCCCCCCAGCGTTTCATTCCCATTGACGCCAGCCAGACCCGTCACCAAGTGTGGCAACAATTGACCCGTGCGCTGATTCAGCGCGGCAAGCTGTCCATCGTGGTGCCCATTCCCAAGGCCTTTCAAACACCTGCCCCATGAGCGCCCTGGCCCCCTGGATTCAGCGCCAGCTGACGCATTTGCTGCGTCAGAAGGGGCATGCTTGGTTGATTCAAGGCCCGTCGGGTCTGGGCCAATACGAATTGGGACTGGCTCTGGCTTCGGCGTGGCTATGCGAGCATCCCACGCCCGAGGGGGCCTGCGGCACATGCAGTAGTTGCCACGCCATCTCGGTGCGCACCCACCCTGACCTGTGCTTGTTGATGCCCGAAACCCTCATGCTGGACCTGGATTGGCCTTTGGATGAGAAGACCCAAAAGGACCTGGACGACAAGAAGCGCAAACCCAGCCGTGAAATTCGGGTCGATGCCGCGCGCGACATGGTGGGCTTTTCACAAACCACACGCTCGGGCGGGCAGGGCAAGGTGGTGCTGATTCACCCTGCCGATCGGATGAACACCATCACGGCCAACACGCTGCTCAAAACCCTGGAAGAGCCCCCAGGGGACACCCGTTTTGTGCTGACCAGTGAAGCTGCGCATTTGTTGCTGCCCACCGTTCGCAGCCGCTGCCTGACACACACCCTGGAATGGCCTCAAAGCGCCGAAGCACAGTCATGGCTGGCCGGTGCCGGGTTGGCTGCGTCGGAAGCCAACGCCTTGTTGCGTGCCAGCGGGGGGCGACCAAATGACGCCTTGCGCATGAGCCAATCCGATGGCATTCACGCTCAGCAATTCGCGGCCTTGCCGAGAGCACTTCAACGTGGGGATCCGGGCATCCTGAGCCAAGTCACACCCGCCCAAGCGGTCAGCCTGTTGCAAAAGCTTTGTCATGATTTGCTGGCCCTGCAGGTGGGTGCAGCGCCTCGATTCTTTGAACGGCAAGACCTGCCCGAAGGCGGTACCGTTCGCAGCTTGTCGGCCTGGTCCAAATCACTCGCCAAAGAGTCTCGTAGCGCTGAGCATCCCTTCAATGCAGGCTTGATGCTGGAGTCTTTGGTCAGTCAAGCCCAAAAGGCCTTGCGCCGCCCTCGGTGATTCCATGTACATCGACTCCCACTGCCACCTGAATTTTCCCGAACTGTCCGACAACCTTCCCGCCATCCGAGAGGCCATGGCGGCGTCACGGGTGGATCGCGCGCTGGTCATCAGCACGCGTCTTGAGAGCTTTCCAGCGGTTCACGCCCTGGCCACGGAGCATGCGAATTTTTGGTGCACGGTGGGTGTTCACCCCGATGAGGAAGATACGCAAGAACCCACGCTGGACGATTTGCTCACGCGAGCCGCACTGCCCAAAGTCTTGGGGATTGGGGAAACTGGCCTCGACTATTACCGCCTTGGCGAGCGCACGGTGGCCGACATGGCCTGGCAGCGTGACCGTTTCCGGGTCCATATTCAGGCTGCGCAACAGACCCAATTGCCCCTGGTGATTCACACGCGCAGTGCCTCAGAAGACACCCTGGCCATTTTGAAAGAGCAGGGGGAAGACGGCTCTCCCAAGAGTGCGGGCGGTGTATTTCACTGCTTCACGGAAACCGCTGAAGTGGCCCGTGCCGCCTTGGATTTGGGCTTTTACATCTCTTTTTCGGGTATTCTGACCTTCAAAAGCGCCCAGGATTTGCGGGATGTGGCGCGTTTTGTCCCCATGGATCGCATGCTGATCGAGACCGACAGTCCTTATTTGGCGCCTACACCTTACCGTGGAAAGGTCAACAACCCTTCTTACGTGCCATGGGTTGCCAAACAAATTGCGGAGATCAAACAGCTTGCTGTGGAAGAGGTGGCGCTGGCTACCACGAACAATACAGAGCAACTTTTTCGCATGCCCAAATCAACTTAATGTTTCTATATTTTACTTTAACTTATTATCATAAGAGCATGATTCGATTGAATAAATTATATTTTACAAGTATGTTTTTTTTCAAATTTTCAGGCCACTTAAAGTGTTTTCAAAGAAACGTTAAGTTTCTTGTATATCTATATGTTTTCATTGGATTTAATCTAGCAAATGCTGGTGCTTATGAAGATTTCTTCAGAGCGATTGAATTGGATCAACCACAAGTCGTTCACAACCTCTTGAAGCGAGGGTTTGATCCCAATACTCCCGATCCACAGGGTCAACCAGCCCTGATCGTTGCGATACGCAAGCCTTCGCCCAAAGCCGCTGAAGTCTTGATTCGATGGCCCAAAACCAGGTTGAATATCCAAAATCCGCACGACG
>CAINMN010000358.1 GCA_903850735.1 uncultured Burkholderiales bacterium
CCTTGTGGGTCCACATCCAGCATGGCCAAGGCCGCATCGGCCACGGCTTTGCTGATCTGGCCATTGGCTTTCACCTCGGCATAGTCGCGCACCCGGCGCAACAAGCGGTTGGCAATGCGGGGCGTGCCGCGCGAGCGGCGCGCAATTTCAAAGCCGCCTTCCACATCGATGGGCGTGGTCAGCAAGCCGGCGCTGCGCATGACAATGCGCTGCAACTCTTCGGCGGTGTAAAACTCCAGGCGCGACACAATGCCAAAACGGTCGCGCAGCGGGTTGGTCAGCATGCCGGCTCGGGTGGTCGCGCCGACCAGGGTGAAGGGCTGCAGGTCGAGCTTGATGCTGCGCGCCGCCGGACCTTCGCCAATCATGATGTCGATCTGGTAGTCCTCCAAGGCGGGGTACAGAATTTCCACCACCAGTGGGGACAGACGGTGGATTTCATCGATGAACAGCACATCGTTTTTTTCCAGGCCGGTGAGCAAGGCGGCCAGGTCTTTGGGCTTTTCCAGCACCGGCCCACTGGTCTGGCGCAAATTCACGCCAAGCTCGTGGGCGATGATGTGGCTCAAGGTGGTTTTGCCCAAACCGGGCGGCCCAAACAAGAGCACATGGTCCAGGGCTTCGCCGCGCTTGCGGGCCGCGCCAATGAAAATCTCGAGCTGCTCGCGCACCTTCATCTGTCCCACATACTCATCGAGCAGCTTGGGGCGCAGGGCGCGCTCGATCGCCTCTTCATTGGACGACACCGGCTCTGCAGACACCACGCGGGGCGAGGGAGCGAAATCGTCAGTTTGAATGCTCATGGCGGTCGAAGAAAGTTTTATTTGGCCAGGGCCTTCAGCGCCAGCTTGATGCCATCGCTCACGCCCACATCGGTTGGCAAGGCTTTGAGGGCCAGGGCCGCCTCGCGCTCACTGTAGCCCAAGGCCATCAAGGCTTGCAGGATGTCGGTTTGGTGATCGTGCGTGGGGGCCACGCTGGGGCCGAGATCGGCGCCCAGCTTGCCCTTGAGCTCCAGCAACAGTCGCTCGGCGGTTTTTTTGCCAATGCCCGGGATTTTCACCAAACGCCCCGCCTCTTGCTCGCTGATGGCACGCGTCAACTCGGCCACGCTCATGCCGCTGAGCACGCCCAGCGCCGTGCGCGGCCCCACGCCGGAGATTTTGATTAGCTGGCGAAAGACCTCACGCTCGCTGGCCGACGCAAAACCGTACAGAATCTGAGCGTCTTCCCGGACCACAAAATGGGTCAGCAGGGACACTTTTTCGCCCAGCGCAGGCAGGTTGTAGAACGTGCTCATGGGCACATCCACTTCATACCCCACACCATGACAATCCAGTAAGACCTGGGGTGGATTCTTTTCGCTGAGGATGCCGGTCAACTTGCCTATCATTGGAACACCTTTACACGGATTATCGACTTGATTCTCAAACACGCCTTCACCCCGCTGAACAATACCCGCCTGTCCAACCTGTGCGGCCCCATGGACGCGCACTTGCGCACCCTGGAGCAGGCCCTGCAGGTCAAGATTGTCCATCGCCATGAGCAATTCAAGGTGGATGGCCCCAAAGCCAAAGCCGAGCAAGCGCTGGAGGTGTTGCAAGCCTTGTACGAACGGGCTGCGCGCCCGGTCTCGGCCGACCAGGTCCAGCTGATGCTCAGCACCGACGCCTCCATGGTCGAAGGCGAGGACGGCAACATGCAGTTGCAAACCCGCCGCGCTGACTTGCGCGCCCGCACGCCCAACCAAAGCATGTACCTGGAGAACATTGCCCAGCACGACATCACCTTCGGCATTGGCCCGGCCGGCACCGGCAAGACCTACCTGGCCGTGGCCTGTGCTGTGGACGCGCTGGAGCGCAGCGCCGTGCAACGCATTGTGCTGACGCGCCCCGCGGTGGAGGCCGGCGAAAAGCTGGGCTTCTTGCCCGGTGACCTGGGCCAAAAAGTCGACCCTTACCTGCGCCCCCTGTACGACGCGCTGTACGACCTGATGGGGTTCGAGCGGGTGCAAAAAGCCTTTGAACGCAACGCCCTGGAAATTGCGCCCCTGGCCTTCATGCGCGGGCGCACCTTGAACAATGCGTTTGTGATTCTGGACGAAGCCCAGAACACCACGCCCGAGCAAATGAAAATGTTCCTCACACGCATTGGCTTTGGCGCCAAGGCCGTGGTGACCGGCGATGTGAGCCAAATCGACCTGCCCAAAGGCCAACTCAGTGGCCTGATCGATGCCGAGCGCGTTTTGCGCCGGGTCAAGGGCATTTCCATGTGCCATTTCACCAGCGCCGACGTGGTGCGCCATCCCCTGGTGGCCCGCATCGTGGACGCTTACGACGCGCAGCGCAGCCCGCGCACGGCCGTGCGGAGTTGAGCCATGGCCGCCCGTTTGCAAGCGCTTCAACTGTCGCTTCAATTCAGCCGCCTGAGCGATGCCGCAGCGCACCGGGCCGCTTTGCCGCGGGCGCAGGTCATGCGCTGGATTCGCCACGCCTTGGCGCGGCCCGCCGAAATCACGGTGCGCATTGTGGACGCCGAAGAAGGCCTGGCCCTGAACCGGGACTACCGGCACAAAGCCTATGCCACCAATGTGCTCACCTTCGATTACGCGCAAAGCCCGGTGGTCATGGCTGACCTGGTCTTGTGCGCGCCAGTCATTGCCCAGGAAGCCCGCGAGCAGGGCAAGTCATTGCGTGACCACTATGCGCATTTGCTGGTGCACGGCAGCTTGCATGCCCAGGGCTGGGACCATGAAACCAGCACCGCCGATGCCGAAGCCATGGAGGCCAGAGAAATTGACATCCTAGCGGGCCTGGGCATTCGCAACCCCTATCAGGGCTGAGGCGGCGGCACCCGCAGGGGAATCGTCACCGGCCCGTCGTTCACCAAGGCGACCGCCATGTGGGCCGCAAACTGGCCGGTGGCCACCTGGGGATGGGCGGCGCGGGCTTTGGCGACAAACGCATCGTACAAACGCCGCCCCTCGGCCGGCGGCGCGGCCTGGGTGAAGCTGGGGCGCGTACCGCCCGAGGTGTCGGCGGCGAGCGTGAACTGGCTGACGATCAACAGGCCGCCCGCCGTGCCCTGACCGTCCAGGTCCTGAACCGAGCGGTTCATCTTGCCGGTGTCATCACTGAAAATGCGCAGCTTCAACAACTTGGCGAGCAACTTGTCGGCCTGCGCCTCGGTGTCGCCTTGCTCGGCACACAGCAGCACCAGCAGACCGGCCCCAATCTCGCCAATCACCTCACCCTCGACGCGCACGCTGGCCTGGCTGACGCGTTGAATCAAGCTGATCATGCGGCCTCCCTGGGGTCGTCCAGATGCGCCTCGACATCGCTGGGCAGCAACTGGATGGTGGCCCGCAAGCCAGGCACGGCCTGCATCAGGGCTTGCTCGACTTGGGTGCGCAGGGCCGCCGCCTCGCCCAGGGTCCAAGCTGCGGGCATGTGCAAATGCAGGTCCACAAACTGCCGCTGCCCGGCCTTGCGGGTGGTCACATGGTCAAAACGAAGGGTGTCGCCACCCGCGCTGCGCGCCACAAAACCATCGAGCACGGCTTGAATGGCTTGACGCACCGCCGGCTCCACGGCTTCGTCCATCAAGCCTTGGGAAGACCGCCAAATCAAGTGTGCACCCTCTCTCAAAATGTTCAAGGCCACGCCGATGGCCACGACCGCGTCCAGCCACAGCCAACCGGTGAACGACACCAGCAAGATGCCCACCACCACGCCCACCGATGTCCAGACGTCGGTGACCAAATGCCGGGCGTCGGCA
>CAINMN010000359.1 GCA_903850735.1 uncultured Burkholderiales bacterium
CGCGCGGTGGACGGCGCGTTCCTGATGCCGGTGGAAGACGTGTTCTCGATCTCGGGTCGTGGCACGGTGGTGACGGGTCGCGTGGAGCGCGGCATCGTCAAAGTCGGCGAGGAAATCGAGATTGTGGGCATCAAGGCCACGGCCAAGACGATCTGCACGGGCGTGGAGATGTTCCGCAAGCTGCTGGACCAAGGTCAAGCGGGCGACAACGTGGGCATTTTGCTGCGCGGCACCAAGCGCGAAGAGGTGGAGCGTGGCCAAGTGCTGTGCAAGCCTGGTTCGATCAAGCCGCACACGCACTTCACGGCTGAGGTGTATGTGTTGAGCAAGGACGAGGGCGGCCGTCACACGCCGTTCTTCAACAACTACCGCCCGCAGTTCTACTTCCGCACGACGGACGTGACCGGTGCGATCGAGTTGCCTGAAGGCAAAGAGATGGTGATGCCTGGCGACAACGTGTCGATCACGGTCAAGCTGATCCACCCGATTGCGATGGAAGAAGGCTTGCGCTTCGCCATCCGCGAAGGCGGCAAGACCGTCGGCGCCGGCGTCGTTGCCAAGATCATGGAGTAAACCATGTCTTCCAAGCAAAAAATTCGCATTCGCCTCAAGGCCTTTGACTACAAACTGATTGACCAGTCTGCTGCCGAGATCGTTGACACCGCCAAGCGCACCGGCGCCATCGTCAAGGGCCCCGTGCCCCTGCCGACGCGCATGAAGCGCTTTGACATCCTGCGTTCACCGCACGTCAACAAGTCCAGCCGCGACCAGATGGAAATCCGCACCCACCAGCGACTGATGGACATCGTGGACCCGACCGACAAAACGGTTGACGCCCTGATGAAGTTGGACCTGCCGGCAGGCGTGGACGTTGAAATCAAGCTGCAATAAACCTTGAACTGTGGGGGGCGAACGTCCCTCACAGGCCCAGGTCTTGTGGATTTGAAAAAAGAGCGTTAGAATAGAGGGCTCTCTGCTTTTTGGCAGAAGAGTTTTATCAACCTTCTTTCACACACCAAACGGGGTTGCCAATTGAAGTGGCCCCGGTGGAAGTTTTGGAGAAAACAATGAGTCAAAGCACCCGTTTGGGTTTGCTGGGACGCAAGGTGGGCATGATGCGTCTGTTCACCGATGACGGGGACGCAGTGCCTGTCACGGTGGTGGATGTGTCCAACAACCGCGTGTCGCAAGTCAAAACCCAGGACAACGACGGCTATGTGGCCTTGCAGGTCACTTTCGGTTCGCGCCGTGCATCGCGCGTGACCAAGCCGCAAGCTGGCCACCTCGCGAAAGCGGGCGTTCAAGCCGGTGAAATCGTTCAAGAATTCCGCGTCACTGCTGACACCGCTGCCAAGTACGCCGCTGGCGCTACTGTGCCTGTGTCGGATGTGTTCGCCGTGGGCCAAAAAGTGGACGTGCAAGGCACCTCCATTGGTAAAGGCTTTGCCGGTACCATCAAGCGCCACAACTTCAGCTCACAGCGTGCCTCTCACGGTAACAGCCGCTCGCACAATGTGCCCGGCTCGATCTCGATGGCACAAGACCCGGGCCGCGTGTTCCCGGGCAAGCGCATGTCGGGTCACCTCGGCGATGTGACTGTGACCACCCAAAACCTCGACGTGATCCGCATCGACGAAGCGCGCCAACTGCTGTTGATCAAGGGCGCCGTGCCCGGCTCTGCAGGTGGTTTCGTGACCGTGCGTCCGGCCGTCAAAGCCAAAGGAGCGAACTGATGCAGCTCGAACTCCTGAACGACCAAGGCCAGGCCGCGTCCAAATACGACGCCCCCGAAACCGTGTTCGGTCGTGAATACAACGAAGATCTGGTTCACCAGATCGTGGTGGCTTACCAAGCCAACGCGCGTCAAGGCACCCGTGCCCAGAAAGACCGCGAACAGGTCAAGCACTCCACCAAGAAGCCGTTCAAGCAAAAAGGTACGGGCCGCGCACGTGCCGGTATGACGTCCTCGCCGATCTGGCGTGGAGGCGGTCGCACCTTCCCGAACAGCCCCGAAGAAAACTTCACCCAGAAGATCAACAAGAAGATGTACCGCGCCGGTATGGCTTCGATCTTCTCGCAGCTGGCCCGCGAAGGCCGTCTGGCTGTGGTGGATTCCCTGAAAGTGGAAGCCCCCAAGACCAAGCTGCTGGCCGCCAAGTTCAAGGCCATGAACCTTGAATCCGTGCTGGTGATCGCTGACGAAGTCGATGACAACCTGTACCTGGCCTCGCGCAACCTGCCCAACGTGCTGGTGCTCGAGCCCCGTTACGCGGACCCCTTGTCGCTGGTGCACTACAAGAAAGTGCTCGTGACCAAGGCTGCCATCGAGAAGCTCAAGGAGATGTTCGCATGAGCAAGCTCAAGTTTGACGAAGGTCGTCTGATGCAAGTGCTGGTCGCCCCCATCGTGTCCGAAAGGCCACCATGGTTGCGGAGAAAAGCAATGCCGTGACTTTCAAAGTTCTGCAAGATGCCACCAAGCCCGAGATCAAAGCCGCTGTTGAGCTGATGTTCAAAGTGGAAGTCAAAGGCGTGTCGGTGGTGAATACCAAAGGCAAGACCAAGCGTTTTGGCCGCTCCATCGGTCGCCGCGACAATGTGCGCAAGGCCTATGTGACGCTCAAGCCTGGTCAAGAGCTGAACCTGTCTGGGGAGGCTGCGTAATCATGGCTGTCATCAAAATGAAACCGACCTCTCCCGGCCAGCGTGGCGTGGTGAAGGTCAGCCGCGATCACCTGTACAAGGGTGACGCTTATGCACCCCTGCTGGAGCCGCAATTCCAGAAGGCCGGTCGCAACAACAACGGTCACATCACCACCCGTCACAAGGGCGGCGGTCACAAGCACCATTACCGCGTGGTGGACTTCCGTCGCAACAAGGACGGCATTCCTGCCAAGGTTGAGCGGGTCGAGTACGACCCGAACCGCACGGCGCACATCGCTTTGGTGTGCTATGCCGACGGTGAGCGTCGCTACATCATTGCGCCGCGTGGCCTGGAAGTGGGCGCAACGCTGATGAGCGGCTCTGAGGCCCCCATCCGCGCTGGCAACACCCTGCCGATCCGCAACATTCCCGTGGGTTCCACCATCCACTGCATCGAATTGCAACCCGGCAAGGGCGCACAAATTGCGCGCTCTGCAGGTACCTCCGCCACGCTGCTGGCGCGCGAAGGCACCTACGCCCAGGTTCGCATGCGTTCGGGTGAAGTTCGCAAGATCCACATCGAGTGCCGCGCCACCATTGGTGAAGTCGCCAACGAAGAACACAGCCTGCGCCAATTGGGCAAGGCCGGTGTGAAGCGCTGGATGGGCATTCGCCCGACCGTTCGCGGTGTCGCCATGAACCCGATCGACCACCCGCACGGTGGTGGTGAAGGTCGCACAGGCGAAGGCCGCCACGCTGTCGATCCCTGGGGTAACCTGACCAAAGGCTACCGCACCCGTAACAACAAGCGCACACAAGTCATGATTGTGTCGCGTCGTAAAAAGTAAGGGGTAACAAATGACTCGCTCTCTCAAAAAGGGTCCGTTTGTTGAC
>CAINMN010000360.1 GCA_903850735.1 uncultured Burkholderiales bacterium
AAAAACTCCGTCATTGCGAGGCCCCGCAGGGGCCGCGGCAATCTCTCACCGCAGAGAGATCGCCGCGCTTCGCTCGCGATGACGGTGGGAGGGATCAGCGCTTTTTGTAGCCGATCACTTTTTGGTGCTGCTCGCCCAGACCTTCGATGCCCAGTGACATGGTGTCGCCGGCCTTCAGGAACACCGGTGCGGGCTTGCCGTTTTTCTTGACGCCCATGCCCACGCCCGGAGGGGTGCCGGTGGTGATGACGTCCCCCGGCTTGAGGGTCATGAACTGGCTGCAGTAGCTCACCAACTTGGCCACGCCAAAAATCATGGTCTTGGTGCTGCCGTCTTGCATGCGGGTGCCATTGTGGTCGAGCCACATGTTCAGTTTTTGCGGGTTCGGCACTTCATCGCGTGTGACCAGCCAGGGGCCGATGGGGCCGAAGGTGTCGCAACCCTTGCCCTTGTCCCAGGTGCCGCCGCGCTCGAGTTGGTACTCGCGCTCGCTGACATCGTTGACCGTGCAGTAGCCGGCCACGTAGTTCAGCGCGTCTTTTTGAGACACATAGCTGGCTTCGGTGCCAATCACGATGCCCAGTTCCACTTCCCAGTCGCTCTTCACCGAGCCCTTGGGCAGCATGATGATGTCGTTCGGGCCCTGGACGCAGCTGTTGGCCTTCATGAAAATGATGGGTTCTTTGGGGATGGGCATGTTCGACTCGGCCGCATGGTCGGCATAGTTCAAGCCAATGGCGATGAACTTGCCCACCGACGACACCGGGCAGCCCATGCGCGGCGAACCCTTGACCAGCGGCAGCTTGGCCGGATTGAGCTTGCGCAACTTGGCCAGGGCCTTGTCGCTGAGTTGGTCGGGCGACACATCGGCGATGACCTTGCTCAGGTCACGCAGCTTGCCCTCGGCATCGATCATGCCGGGTTTTTCTTTGCCAGGGTTGCCATATCGAACCAGTTTCATGAGTTACCTCTTCACGTTAAAAAAAAGATGGCCTTCGTTGCGAACGCAGGCGTTTAATAAGTGGCACGACCACCCGACAGGTCGAACACTGCACCGGTGGAGAACGAGCAATCTTCGGTGCACAGCCAAGTCACCAGCGAAGCAATTTCATCGGGCGTGCCGAAGCGGCCCAAGGGAATTTTGCTCAACATGAACTGAATGTGTTCCGGCGTCATTTGGTCGAAGATAGCGGTCTTCACGGCGGCGGGTGTCACGCAGTTGACGCGCACTTCGGTGTCGGCCATTTCCTTGCCCAGCGACTTGGTCAGGCCGATCACGGCCGCCTTGCTGGTGCTGTAGGCGCTGGCATTGGGGTTGCCCTCTTTGCCGGCCACCGAGGCGATGTTCACAATGCGGCCATAGTTGCGCTCGCGCATGTGGGTGGACAACTCGCGGCAGCAATAGAACAAGCCATTGAGGTTGACGTCCATCACCTGGCGCCAAGCGTCCACGGGGTAGTCCCACACCTTGGTATTGGGGCCCGTGATGCCGGCGCAGTTCACCAGCGCATCCACCGGCGCAATGGCCAGGGTCTGCTTCGTCGCATTGACCACGGAGGCGTGGTCGGCCACGTCCACCGACACGCAAGCCACATGGCCGCTCGGGTGTTTTTTCTTCAGATTTTCAGCGGCGGTGCCCATGCCGCCAATGTCGCGGTCCCACAGGGTGACGCGGGCGCCCGAGGCCAGCATGCGGTCGGCAATGGCATAGCCCAAGCCGGTGGCGCCGCCTGTGACCACCCCATGGCGGCCCTTCATGTCGAGTTGGTTCATGGTTTCTCCGTGTTGAAATTAAATGGTCATGCCGCCATCGACCATGTAGGCGTTGCCCGTGGCAAACACCGACTCATCGGAGGCCAGGAACACCACGATGGGCGCGATTTCATGCGCTTGCGCCAAGCGGCCCATGGGCTGGCGGGCAATGAAGTTCTTGCGGGCCTCCACCGGGTCGTCGTAGCTGTTGATGCGGTCGTGCAGCGAGGGCGTGTCCACCGTGCCGGGGCAAATGCAGTTGCAGCGAATGCCCTTGGCCACGTAGTCGGCCGCGACGCTCTTGGTCAGGCCAATGACGGCTGCTTTGCTGGCCCCGTAAATGAAGCGGTTGGGCAAGCCGCGCACGCTGGAGCACACGCTGGCCATGTTGATGATGCTGCCGCCGCCTTGCGCCAGCATTTTGGGCAACACCGCCTGAATCATCCAGTACTGGGCACGGGCGTTCAGGTTGAACGCAAACTCCCAGTCTTCGTCCTTGGCCTCGAGGATGGTGCCGTTGTGCACGAAGCCTGCGCAGTTGAACACGATGTCGATCGTGGGCATGGCCGCCACTTGTTGGTGAATGGCCGCTTTGTCCAGCACGTTCAACACCGCGGTGTGCACATTGGCCACACCTTCATACGATTTCAGCAATTCGCCGTTGACGTCGGTGGCCCACACGGTGGCGCCTTCGGCCGCCATGGCCAGCGCAGCCGCTTTGCCAATGCCTTGGCCGGCGGCCGTGATGAGGGCGGTTTTACCTTGAAGTCTCATGATGCGGGCTTTCCAAAAAATGAATCGGTTCGGGTTTATGCGGATCTTGCCTTGCTTGACCGCACAACACACTGCATGCCATGATTGTGCAACTGGTCTGACCACTTGTCCAATTCGCGTAATCCCTGATCACCCTGCCATGCCTTTGCAAACCGTCGAGCCGCAGCGCCTGTACCGCCAAATTGCCGAGCAATTGCGGCAACTGATTGCGTCTGGCGAATTTGCAGTGGGTGCCAGATTACCGGCAGAACGCGAGCTCGCCAGTCAACTCGGCGTCAGCCGGCCCTCGGTGCGCGAGGCGCTGATCGCGCTCGAAGTCGAAGGCATCATCGAGGTGCGCACCGGCTCGGGCATTTATGTGCTGGCACAACATGCAGGGGCCAAATCCCTGCAAGCCCCCGATGAAAACACCCCCACCGACTGGGGCCCGCTCGAAGTCATGCAAGCGCGCCTGCTGGTCGAAGCCGAAGTCGCGGCCCTGGCCGCCGTTCACGCCAAGCGCCAAGACCTGCAAGCCATCGCCGCAGCGCTGCAGCAAATGAAACAAGAAACCGCCCGCGGCGAAATGCCCCGCCATGGCGACGAAGCCTTTCACCAGGCCGTGGCCCAGGCCTGCGGCAGCAGTGTGCTGCTCGACACCGTGCAGCGCTTCTGGCAAGCCCGCAGCGGCCCCTTGTTTGAGCGCCTGAGCGACTATTTTGAAAACCCGCCCGCCTGGCAAGCGGCCATCACCGAACACGAGCAAGTGCTCGCCGCCATCAAGGCGCGCGATCCCCAAGCCGCTCGCCGCGCCATGCAAAAGCACCTGCGGCAAGCCCACAAACGTTACAGCGCCAGCTGGCGACACACGCCGGCACGCTAGTGCCTTCTTTTTCTGAAAAGGACTTCGCCCATGACCCCCTTCATCCGACTCCATCCCGCTGACGATGTGGTGATCGCCCGCAGCCAACTCATGAGTGGCACCCAAGTGGAAGGCGTGCCCGTGCGCGGCCTCATCCCGCCCGGCCACAAGGTGGCCATGCGCGCCATCGCCGTGGGCGAGCCGGTGCGCCGCTACAACCAGATCATTGGCTTTGCCAGCCAGCCCATCCAGCCGGGTGAGCACATCCATGTGCACAACCTGAACATGGGCGCCGAGAAAGGCAGCTTCGCCCGCGACTATGCGTTCACCAGCGACGTCAAGCCCGAGCCCACGCGCAAGGAAGCCACTTTCATGGGCATCGTGCGCCCCGATGGCCGCGTGGCCACGCGCAACTACATTGGCATCCTGTCCAGCGTGAACTGCTCGGCCACCGCGGCACGGGCCATTGCCGACCACTTCTCCCGCCGCACCAACCCCACCGCCCTGGCCGCTTTTCCGAACATCGATGGCGTGGTCGCCCTGACCCACGGCACCGGTTGCGGCATGGACAGCGAAGGCGCAGGCATGCAAATTCTGGAGCGCACGCTCGCCGGCTATGCCACCCACCCCAACTTTGGCGGCGTGATTGTGGTGGGCCTGGGCTGCGAGGCCAACCAGCTCACAGCCTGGCTGCAACACAGCGGCTTGAAAGAAGGCAGCACGCTGCAAACCTTCAACATCCAGGACACCGGCGGCACCGCCAAAACCGTGGCCAAGGGCATTGCGATCATCGAGCAAATGCTGCCCGCCGCCAACGACGTCAAGCGCGAGCCCTGCAGCGCCTCGCACATCGTGGTCGGCCTGCAATGCGGCGGCTCCGATGGCTACTCCGGCATCAGCGCCAACCCGGCGCTGGGTGCGGCGGTCGACTTGCTGGTGGCGCACGGCGGCACCGCCATCCTGAGCGAAACCCCTGAAATTTACGGTGCCGAGCACTTGCTGACGCGCCGCGCCGTGACGCGCGCTGTGGGCGAAAAACTGGTGGAGCGCATCCGCTGGTGGGAGCACTACACCGAGATCAACCAGGGCGAGATGAACAACAATCCTTCGCCCGGCAACAAAGCCGGCGGCCTCACCACCATTCTGGAAAAATCGCTAGGCGCGGTCGCCAAAGGCGGCACCACCAACCTGCAGGCCGTCTACGAATACGCCGAGCACGTGGCCGCCAAAGGCTTTGTCTACA
>CAINMN010000361.1 GCA_903850735.1 uncultured Burkholderiales bacterium
CGGGGAAACCCTGAATTGTAAGCAATCTGCACCCCACAAACTGCGGGGGTTTGGCAAAAGCAGTCGCTGAATGGGGGTCAGACCACCCGCTTGAGCGTGGCGCCGCTCGAAGCCGCAGACTGGTCGCAAAGGTCCCCAAAACGCTGGCGTACCGAAGCCTCGATGCCTGCCGCATCCAGCCCCAGCTCGGCCAGGAGTTTGGCAGGGTCGCCATGCTCGGTGAACACATCGGCAATGCCCAGCACTTGCACAGGGCACTGCACGCCCGCCGCTTGCAAAGCCTCGAGCACCGCGCTGCCAGCGCCGCCCAGCACCGTGCCCTCTTCGACCGTCACCAATGCTTTGTGGGTGCGCGCCAATTCCAGCACGAGTTCAATATCGAGGGGTTTGGCCCAGCGCATGTTGGCCACGGTGGCGTTGAGCTTCTCCGCAGCGCTCAGGGCCGGGTACAGCAGCGTGCCAAAGGCCAAAATGGCCACACCCTGGCCTTGGCGGCGGATTTCCCCCTTGCCAAAGGGCAAGGCCTGCAAGCCCGGTTGCACGGGCACCCCGGCACCCGCACCTCGGGGGTAACGCACCGCCACAGCATGGTCTTGCTGGTGGGCGGTGGTCAATAACTGGCGGCATTCGTTTTCATCGGCGGGGCAGGCCACGCTGACGTTGGGAATGCAGCGCAAGAAGGGGATGTCGTACACGCCGGCATGGGTGGCCCCATCGGCGCCCACAATGCCGGCACGGTCGAGTGCCAACACCATGGGCAATTTCTGCAATGCCACATCATGGATGAGTTGATCGTAGGCGCGCTGCAAAAAGGTGGAGTAAATCGCCACCACAGGCTTGAGGCCTTCACAGGACAGGCCGGCGGCAAAGGTCACGGCGTGTTGCTCGGCAATGCCCACATCGTAGTAACGCTCCGGAAAGCGTTTTTCAAATTCCACCAAGCCTGAGCCCTCGCGCATGGCAGGCGTGATGCCGACCACGCGGGGGTCCTGCGCGGCCATGTCGCACAGCCATTGGCCGAACACCTGGGTGAAGGTGGTTTTGGCGGGGGCGGTGGACGGCACAATGCCGACCGCCGGGTCGAACTTGCCGGGGCCGTGGTACATGACCGGGTCGGCCTCGGCCAGTTTGTAGCCCTGTCCTTTGCGCGTGACCACGTGCAGGAATTGCGGGCCCTCCAAATGGCGGATGTTTTCGAGGGTCGGGATCAGAGAGTCCAGGTCGTGGCCGTCGATGGGTCCGATGTAATTGAAGCCAAACTTCTCGAACAGGGTGGCGGGCACCACCATGCCTTTGGCATGCTCTTCAAAGCGCTTGGCCAGCTCAAACAAGGGCGGCGCGCCCTTGAGCACTTGCTTGCCAACTTCTTTGGCGGCCGAATAAAAACGACCACTCATCAACTGGGCCAGGTAACGGTTGAGGGCACCCACAGGTGGGCTGATCGACATGTCGTTGTCGTTGAGGATGACCAGCAGGTTGCTGTTGGACACGCCCCCATTGTTCAAGGCTTCAAAGGCCATGCCGGCGGTCATCGCGCCGTCGCCAATGATGGCCACAGCACGGCGGTTCTCACCCTTTTGCTTGGCTGCCAAGGCCATGCCCAAGGCCGCCGAGATGCTGGTGGACGAGTGGGCCGTGCCAAAGGCGTCGTATTCGCTTTCGACGCGGCGTGGAAAGCCGCTGAGCCCGCCCAGTTGGCGCAAGCTGGCCATGCGGTCACGTCGTCCGGTCAGAATTTTGTGGGGATAGGTTTGGTGGCCCACATCCCAAACCAGCCGGTCGTGCGGCGTGTTGAACACATAGTGCAAGGCAATGGTCAACTCCACCGTGCCCAAATTGGAGCTGAGGTGACCGCCGGTTTTAGAAACGCTGTCCAGCAAATAGGCACGCAACTCGTCAGCCAGAGGCTTGAGTTGCCCACGCCCCAGGCGACGCAGGTCTTGCGGTGATTGAATGGTTTGCAGCAAAGAAGTCATGTCAGTTGTTCCGGTTCACCACCATGTGGGCCAGGGCGCGCAGGGCCGCCGTGCGTGTCAGACCACTTTGGTCCAGCGCCTGCAGGGCTTGCGCCAGCAATTCTTGCGCGTAGGCACGGGACCGCTCCAGCCCCATGATGGAGACAAAAGTGGGTTTGTCATTGGCAGCATCTTTGCCAACGGTTTTGCCCAAGGTGGCGGCATCGGAGACCACGTCCAACACATCGTCCACCACCTGAAACGCAATGCCCAAGGCTTGCGCATAAGTCTGCAGGGCGGGCCAGGCCGCGGCAGGCTGCAACGCGCAATCGGCGCCCAAAAGCACACTGCCCTCCAGCAAGGCACCCGTTTTGAGGCGGTGCATCTGACGGAGTTGGGCCTCGTTCAAGGCCACGCCCACGCTGGCCAAATCAATGGCTTGCCCACCCGCCATGCCCGCATGACCCGAAGCCCGTGCCAGGCGCTGGCACAAACGCAGCTGCACCGCTACAGGAATGGACGTGTCATCAGGGGTCAACAACTCGAAGGCCAAGGCCTGCAAGGCATCGCCAGCCAACAAGGCGGCGGCTTCGCCAAACTTCACATGCACCGTGGGTTTGCCACGGCGCAGCACGTCGTTGTCCATGCAGGGCATGTCATCGTGAACAAGGGAATAGGCATGGATCAACTCCACCGCACAGGCAGCCCGCAGGGCCGCCTCATCGAGCGCAGCATCGGGCACGCTTTGGGCCACGGCCTCGCGTGCCGCCAGCACCAGCAAAGGGCGCAGGCGCTTGCCGCCATCGAGCACGGCGTAACGCATGGCGTCTCCCAGGCCCGCGGGCGCTTGGGCAGGGACCCAACGTTCCAGGGCCTGTTCGACGGTCAGCAAACGCGCGGCCGTCCAAGCTTGAAAGTCAAAGTTCGCTTGCATCAGGTGGGCGTCCAGGGTTTCAATGCGCCCTCGTCCAGCACTTTGATTTGCTGCTCGACCGCTGCCAGCTTGTCTTTGCAATAGGCAAGCAAGACAGCCCCGCGCTGGTAGGCGCCCAGCAACTGGTCCAAGGGCATTTGCCCGGACTCCATTTGGCTGACCAACTGCTCCAACTCACTCAAGGCGGTTTCGTAGTTCGGGGGTGCCTCAAGGGCAGCTTGGGGGGCAGAAGCCTTGGCCATGGCGTGAAATTGTGGTTCTGTGGGTAAAGCAACATTATCCTAGAACCCGGGTACAATCGGTGTCCCTCCCGGCCTGAGTGCCGGTTTTTTTTCCTGTTTCTCCCTGTGGGGAGTCTTTAGGTCAGGTCACCCATGTCTGATTTAAGTCTTCAACTGCAGCAGGCCTCGAGCCAACTTCCCGTCTCCAGTTATTTTGACGAAGCGCTTTACCAGCGCGAGATTGACGTTCTGTTCAAGAATGGCCCACGCTATGTCGGGCACAGCTTGGCTGTTCCCGAACAAGGTGACTATCATGCCCTGCCGCAAGAAAGCGGCGGACGGGCGCTGGTGCACACCGCGCAGGGGGTGGAACTGGTGTCCAATGTGTGCCGCCATCGCCAGGCGGTCATGCTCAAAGGGCGCGGCAACCTGAATGCTGCCGGCTCGGGCACAGGGGGCAACATCGTCTGCCCGCTTCACCGCTGGACCTATGCCCCATCGGGCCAATTGTTGGGCGCGCCGCATTTTCAGCAAGACCCCTGCCTGAACCTGAACAATTACAAACTGCAAAACTGGAACGGCCTGCTGTTTGAAGACAATGGCCGCGATATTGCCGCCGACCTGGCTGACATGGGCCCGCGTCACAACCTGAACTTCGAAGGCTATGCCCTGGACCGCGTGGAATTGCATGAGTGCAATTACAACTGGAAGACCTTCATCGAGGTCTACCTGGAGGATTACCATGTGGGCCCCTTCCACCCTGGCCTGGGCCATTTTGTGACCTGCGAAGACCTGCAGTGGGAATTCAAAAAAGAGTATTCGGTGCAAACCGTGGGCGTGGCCCAGCAGTTTGGCAAAGCCGGCAGCCCCACTTACGAACGCTGGAAGAAAGCCCTGCTGGCTTACCGCAATGGCCGCTTGCCCGAGCAAGGCGCGATTTGGCTCACCTACTACCCCCACATCATGGTCGAGTGGTACCCCCATGTGCTGACGGTCTCCACCTTGCACCCACTGGGGCCGCGCAAGACCCTGAACATGGTGGAGTTTTACTACCCCGAAGAAATTGTGGCCTTCGAGCGCGAATTTGTAGAGGCCCAACAGGCCGCCTACATGGAAACCTGCATCGAGGACGATGAAATCGCCGAACGCATGGACGCCGGCCGCCTCGCCTTGATGCAACGTGGCGACAACGAAGTCGGCCCCTACCAGAGCCCCATGGAAGATGGCATGCAGCACTTCCACGAGTGGTACCGCCGTCAACTCAACTTCTGAGCAGCTTATGACCTCTCCCCTGATTTCGGTCGCCACCCTGCAATCCTGGGTCGCGGCAAAGCGCCCCATGGTGCTGTTTGACACCAGCTTTGACCTGATGGACCCGCAAAAGGGCCCCAACGGCTACGCCGAAGTGCACATCGCCGGTGCGCGCTATGCCAACCTGAACGAAGTGCTCAGTGCGCACAGCGCTGCGCAAGCGGTCAACGCAGGCCGCCACCCCCTGCCCCATCGCGAGATTTTTGCCGCCTGGCTGGGGTCGCAAGGCGTGGCCCACGATACCGACGTGGTGGTCTACGATCGCAA
>CAINMN010000362.1 GCA_903850735.1 uncultured Burkholderiales bacterium
ACTGGGTCACCCATGTCGAGAACACCTTCTACATCATCGGCACCGTGGCAGGCCCGCACCCCTACCCGATGATGGTGCGCGACTTTCAAAGCGTGATTGGCGAAGAATGCCTGAAACAAATGCCCGAAATGCACCATGGCCAGCAACCCGATGCGGTGGTGGCCTGTGTGGGCGGCGGCAGCAATGCCATGGGCATCTTCTACCCCTACATCCCGCATGAGAAAACCCGCCTGATTGGCGTCGAGGCCGCTGGCGAAGGCCTGGAAAGCGGCCGGCACTCGGCCTCTTTGCAGCGCGGTGCGCCGGGCGTGTTGCATGGCAACCGCACCTATATCTTGCAAGACCCGAATGGGCAGATCACCGAGACGCACAGCGTCAGCGCGGGCCTGGACTACCCGGGCGTGGGCCCGGAGCACGCCTACCTGAAAGACATCGGCCGCGCCGAGTACGTGGGCATCACCGATGGCGAGGCGCTGGAAGCCTTTCATTACCTGTGCCGCACCGAGGGCATCATCCCTGCGCTCGAGTCCAGCCATGCCGTGGCCTATGCCATGAAGCTGGCCAAGACCATGAAGCCGGAACAATCGATCCTGGTCAACCTTTCTGGGCGCGGCGACAAGGACATCGGCACCGTGGCCGACTTGAGCAACGCCGACTTCTATTGCCGCCCCAGCTGCCAGGGCCAATCGGTCAAGGGACAACAAGAACAGATTGTGAAGGTGGTGAAATGAGCCGCATCGATGTCACGCTCAAGCAGCGTCTGAGCGAAGGCCGCAAGGCCTTGATTCCTTATGTCATGGCCGGTTTTCCGCAAGCGGACATCACACCGAGTTTGATGCACGGCCTGGTGCAAGCCGGTGCCGACATCATCGAGCTGGGCATTCCGTTCAGCGACCCCATGGCCGACGGCCCGGTGATTCAAAAAGCCGGTGAAGCGGCCTTGCGCCTAGGGATTGGCCTGGGCGAAGTGCTGGCCATGGTGAGCACCTTCCGCCAGCAAGACGCCACCACCCCCGTGGTGCTGATGGGCTACGCCAACCCGATCGAATGCTATGACCTGCGCCACGGCAAAAACGCCTTTGTGCGCGATGCCGCGCAAGCCGGCGTGGACGGCGTGCTGGTGGTCGATTACCCGCCCGAAGAGTGCGAAGAATTCGCCGCCACCCTGCGTGCCCACCAGATGGACCTGATTTTCTTGCTGGCCCCGACCAGCACGGCCGAGCGCATGGAGCAAGTGGCGCGCGTGGCCAGCGGCTATGTGTACTACGTGTCGCTCAAGGGTGTGACCGGCGCGGGCCACCTCGACACCGATGCGGTCGAAGCCATGCTGCCGCGCATCCGCCAACATGTGCACATTCCGGTGGGGGTGGGTTTTGGCATTCGCGATGCCGCCACCGCCTGCGCCGTAGGCCGGGTGGCCGATGCGGTGGTGATTGGCTCACGCATCATCCAGCTGCTGGAAGCGGCGCCCCAAGGCGACGCGGTGGCCGCGGCCCGAGATTTTCTGGCCGAGATTCGCCAGGCGCTCGACAAGGCCTCTGACGTAGGATAATCACGGCATTGCCTGGAAGGAGACGACCATGAGTTGGCTCGAGAAACTGCTCCCCCCGAAAATTCAACACACCGACCCCGCCGATCGCCGCAGCGTGCCTGAAGGCCTGTGGGTCAAGTGTCCCAGCTGCGAAACGGTTTTGTACAAAACCGACCTGGAGCAAAACCAGAACGTTTGCCCGGGTTGCAGCCACCACCACCGCATTGGCGCGCGCGCCCGCCTGGACGCCTTTCTGGACCCCGAAGGCCGCTATGAGATCGGCCAGGAAGTGGTGCCGGTCGACGCCCTGAAATTCAAGGACAGCCGCAAGTACACCGAGCGCCTGAAAGAAGGCATCGACAACACCGGTGAAACCGACGCCCTGATCGTCATGGGCGGCGCGGTGCACAGCATCAACCTGGTGACCGCCTGCTTTGAATTCGACTTCATGGGCGGCAGCATGGGCTCGGTGGTGGGCGAGCGCTTTGTGCGCGGCGTGCACACCGCCATCGAGCAGAAAGTGCCGTTTGTGTGCTTCACCGCCACCGGTGGCGCGCGCATGCAAGAGGGCTTGCTGTCGCTGATGCAAATGGCCAAGACCAACGCGGCCCTCACACGCCTGGCTAAAAAGGGCCTGCCCTACATCAGCGTGCTCACCGACCCGACCATGGGCGGCGTGTCTGCGGGCTTCGCCTTTGTGGGCGACGTGGTCATTGCCGAGCCCAAGGCCTTGATTGGCTTTGCCGGCCCGCGCGTGATTGAAAACACCGTGCGCGTGACCCTGCCCGATGGCTTCCAGCGCGCCGAATTCCTGCAACAAAAAGGCGCGATCGACATGATTTGCGACCGCCGTGACCTGCGCAAGACCGTGGCCAACCTGCTGGCCATGCTGCAACGCCAACCCGCTGATGCGGTGATCTGACCCCTCCCATGACCGACGCCCAACACCCCGCTACCGAAGCCCCCGTTCAAGACGAAAACCAACTCATCGCCGAGCGCCGCGACAAACTCAAGGTGCTGCGCGAGCGCCAGCAGCAGGGGCTGGGCGTGGCCTTCCCCAACGATTTCAAACCGGCCCACCATGCCGCCACGCTGCATGATACGCATGGCCAGAAAACACCCGAGCACCTGGTGGAAGAAGGCCAACTGGCCCGCGTGGCCGGGCGCATGATGCTCAAGCGCGTGATGGGCAAGGCCAGCTTTGCCACCTTGCAAGACAGCACCGGTCGCATCCAGATTTACGTGACACGCGATGACGTCAGCGAAAGTGTCTACAACGACTTCAAGCACTGGGACCTGGGCGACATCGTGGCTGCCGAAGGCAAGCTGTTCAAGACCCGCACTGGCGAGTTGTCGATTCACGCCACCCAAGTTCGCTTGCTCACCAAGAGCCTGCGCCCCATGCCCGACAAGTTTCACGGCATCAACGACCAGGAAGTCAAATACCGCCAGCGCTACATCGATTTGATGACCGACGAGGCTGCGCGCAAGCGCTTCATCGCGCGCAGCAAAGCGGTCAGCGGCATTCGCGAGTTCATGGTGCAGCACGGCTTTTTGGAAGTCGAGACGCCCATGCTGCACCCGATTCCGGGCGGCGCCAATGCCAAGCCCTTCATCACCCACCACAATGCGCTGGACCAGGAAATGTTCTTGCGCATCGCGCCCGAGCTGTACCTCAAGCGCCTGATCGTGGGCGGCTTCGAGCGGGTGTTTGAAATCAACCGCAACTTCCGCAATGAAGGCATCTCGGTGCGCCACAACCCCGAGTTCACCATGAAGTCGCGAATGCTGCTGACCGCTTTGCTGCGAGCCACAAAGCGCTGGCGTGAGGTGTCGTCGGTGATCAGGTCGATGTAGCGTTGGCGGTATTTGATTTCTTGGTCGTTGATGCCATGGAATTTATCGGGCAAGGGGCGCAGGCTTTTGGTCAGCATACGGATGCTGCTGACATGCACCGACAGCTCGCCGGTTTTGGTTTTGAACACATGGCCTTCAGCGCCCACGATGTCGCCCAAGTCCCAGTGTTTGAAATCTTCGTAGACATCGACGCCTATCTCTTCGCCC
>CAINMN010000363.1 GCA_903850735.1 uncultured Burkholderiales bacterium
CAGCCCGATTTATGGCATGCCGATTCTCGAGGCCTACAAAGCCAAAACCATCATCGTGAACAAGCGCTCCATGGCCGCCGGTTATGCCGGCCTGGACAACGAGTTGTTCTACATGGACAAAACCATGATGGTGTTTGGCGACGCCAAAAAGGTTGTGGAAGACATGGTGAAAGCCATCGAGTAATGCGACGGGAGGCCCCATGACAGACGACAGACCCTGGTTGAGCGCTTACCCCGAGGGGGTGCCGGCCGATCTGCCGCTTCAAGCCTATCCCTCCCTGGTGGCGCTGATGCGGGAGAGCTTCGATCGCTACGGCGATCGGGTGGCCTACAGCTTTCTCGGCAAAGACTTGCGCTACGCGGCGCTGGACCAGCAAAGCCAGGCCTTGGCGGCTTACTTCCAGTCCCTGGGACTGGAGCGGGGAGACCGCATTGCCATCATGCTGCCCAATGTGCCGCAGTACCCGGTGGCCGTGGCGGCCATCTTGCGTGCGGGCTTCGTGGTGGTCAACGTCAACCCGCTGTACACCGCGCGCGAACTGGAACACCAACTCAAGGATTCTGGCGCCAAAGCCATCGTCATCATCGAAAATTTTGCGGCCACTTTGCAGCAGTGCCTGGCCAATACGCCTTTGCAACATGTGGTGTTGTGCGCCATGGGCGACCGTCTCGGGTGGCTCAAGGGCTTGCTGGTCAACCATGTGGTGCGCAACGTCAAAAAAATGGTGCCGCCTTTTGAGCTTCCGCTGGCGGTTCGCTTCAATGAGGCCTTGTCTCTGGGCCAAGGCGCCAAGCTGCAAGAGCCGACCTTGGGGCCGGACGACCTGGCCGTTTTGCAATACACCGGCGGCACCACCGGGGTGTCCAAGGGCGCGGTGCTGTTGCACCGCAACCTGATTGCCAATGTGCTGCAATCCGAGGCTTGGAATGCGCCGGTGATGGCGCGCGTGCCGGCCGATGAGCAGCCTACCTCGGTGTGTGCCTTGCCGCTGTACCATATCTTTGCGTTCACGGTGAACATGATGCTGTCCATGCGCACCGGGGGCAAGAACATCCTGATCCCCAACCCGCGTGACATTCCCGCGGTGTTGAAAGAGCTTTCCAAGCACACCTTCCACAGCTTCCCCGCAGTCAACACCCTCTTCAACGCGTTGGCCAATCACCCTGATTTCGGTCGGGTCAACTGGTCCAACCTGAAGGTCTCAGTGGGCGGGGGCATGGCGGTGCAGGCCGCCGTGGCCAAGCAGTGGCTGGAGAAAACGGGCTGCCCTGTGTGCGAAGGCTATGGCTTGTCCGAAACCAGCCCCTCGGCCAGTTGCAACCCCACCGACAGCACCGAGTTCAGTGGCACCATTGGCGTGCCGTTGCCAAACACGCGCCTCAAAATCATTGACGACGATGGCCAGGAGGTGCCCCTCGGACAACCGGGTGAAATCGCCATTCAGGGCCCGCAAGTCATGGCCGGCTACTGGCAGCGGCCCGATGAAACCGCCAAGGTGATGCTGCCTGACGGCTGGTTCAAGTCAGGTGACATCGGCATCATGGACGCCCGTGGCTACTTCAAGATCGTGGACCGCAAGAAGGACATGATCTTGGTCAGTGGCTTCAATGTGTACCCCAACGAGGTCGAGGACGTGGTGGCCTCCTTGCCGGGCGTGCTGGAGTGCGCCGTGATTGGCGTCCCCGACGACAAGTCGGGGGAGGCGGTGAAGCTGGTGGTTGTCAAAAAAGACTCGGCACTCACCGAAACCCAGGTGAGAGAGCACTGCAAAATCAACCTCACCGGGTACAAGCAGCCCAAGCTGATCGAGTTCCGCGCAGACCTGCCCAAAACACCCGTTGGCAAAATACTGCGCCGTGAGCTGCGTGACAAAAAATAACCCATCGTTGCCAAGAGGCGAGTCATGACCACGGCGATTGTCAGCGCCATGCAGGAGGAACTGTCAGCGGTTCTGCCCCTGCTGCAGGCGCAACCCGAGGAAGTGGCAGGGCGCACGTTTTGGCGCGGGGTTTGTCATGGCGAGCCGGTCGTGGCTGTTTTGTCGCGCATTGGCAAAGTGGCGGCAGCCACCACGGCCACCACCTTGATCGAGCGCTTCGGTGTGTCGCGCATCGTCTTCACAGGGGTGGCCGGCGGCTTGTCGCCGCAGGTGCGCGTGGGCGATGTGGTGGTGGCCAATGCATTTTTGCAGCATGACCTGGATGCCTCGCCCCTCTTTCCCCGTTACGAAGTGCCTTTGTATGGCCGCGCGCATTTTTCAGTCGATGCGACCTTGACCGCTTCGCTGTTGGATGCGGCCCAACAAGCGCTGCCTCGCTTGCTGGCGCAATTGCCCATGACCTCCAGGCTGGGTTTGCCGCTGGACCAGGCGCGTGTGCTGTCGGGCTTGGTGGTCAGTGGCGACCGCTTCGTGTCCAGCCAAGCCGAAAGCCAAGACTTGCAGCAGCGACTGCCTGCGGCCTTGGCGGTTGAAATGGAAGGCGCGGCGATGGCACAGGTCTGCCACGACTACCAAGTGCCTTTTGCCGCCGTGCGCATCATCTCCGATCGCGCGGACGATGATGCCACCATCGACTTTTTGCATTTCATTCGCGAGATTGCCGCGCATTACAGCGCCGAGGTGATGAACGCCTTGTTGCAACACCTGGCCGCACGGCGGCCCTGAGCCAGGCTTACTTCAGCCAGCCGCGCTTGCGGAAATACCACATGGGCACCAGGGCGCTGGCGACCATCAGGGCCAGGGCCATGGGGTAGCCCCAGCTTTGGCTCAACTCGGGCATGAACTGAAAGTTCATGCCGTAGATGCTGGCGATCAAGGTCGGGGGCAGCAAGGCCACGCTGGCCACAGAGAAGATCTTGATGATCTTGTTCTGGTTGATGTTGATGAAACCCACGGTGGCGTCCATCAAGAAGTTGATTTTGTCGAACAAAAACGCGGTGTGGCTGTCCAGCGACTCGATGTCGCG
>CAINMN010000364.1 GCA_903850735.1 uncultured Burkholderiales bacterium
CCCCTGGCACCAACACGCTGACCAACCCGAATTGCATGGCGAGCCTGAACGAGAACGTGATCTTCACCAACGTCGCCCTGACCGACGATGGCGATGTGTGGTGGGAAGGCATGGGCGACGCCCCCGCCCACTGCATCGACTGGCAAGGCAAAGACTGGACCCCCGCCATTGCCAAGGAAACGGGCGCCAAGGCGGCCCATCCGAACGCCCGCTTCACCGTCGCCGCCGTGAACAACCCGGCCCTGGACAGCGCCTGGGACGACCCCAAAGGCGTGGCCATCGATGCTTTCATTTTCGGCGGCCGCCGCTCCACCACCGTGCCCCTGGTCACCGAAGCCCGCAACTGGGTGGAAGGCGTCTACATGGCGGCCACCATGGGCTCGGAAACCACCGCCGCCGCCACTGGCGCCCAAGGCGTGGTGCGGCGTGACCCGTTTGCCATGCTGCCCTTCGCGGGCTACAACATGAGCGACTACTTCCAGCATTGGCTGAACCTGGGCCAGAAATTGGCACAGTCCGGCACTACGTTGCCGCGCATTTACACCACCAACTGGTTCCGCAAAGGCGAGGACGGCAAGTTTGTGTGGCCCGGCTATGGCGAAAACATGCGCGTGCTGAAGTGGATGATCGACCGCATTGAAGGCTCGGCCCAGGGCCAGGAGCATATTTTCGGCATCAGCCCTTCCTACGAAGAGCTCAACTGGACCGGCCTGAATTTCACAGCGGACCAGTTCAAAACCGTGACCAGCATCGACAAAGCCGCCTGGCAAGCCGAGTTGAAACTGCACAGCGAACTCTTCGAGCAATTGGCCTACCATTTGCCCAGCGCCTTGTCGGCCGCCAAAGCCGAATTGGAAAAACGTCTGGCAGCCTGAGCTTGCAAGGCCCTTTGACAAGGGCTTGCGCCGCACCATGAAAAACGCCCACAGCTGTGGGCGTTTTTCATGGTCGCGGTGAAAACTTCTTCAAGCTTCTTTGGCGCTCAAGGCGCGCTGAATGTCGGCCATCACGCGGGGGTCGATCTGGGCGTATTGCCACATCAAGGCCGTCTGACGGGCTTCCTCGCGGGCTTGGTGCCAGCGCAACAAGGCAGGGCGCAAGCCATGCGAGAAACGACGCACGGGCTGGGCCAGCAGCGCGATGCCGGCAAAGGCCACCAGCCACAGCGCAATCCAGGCAGCCAGCAGGTGGCCATCGGACCAGGTTTCAATGACTTGGTTGGCCACCACCACCAGGGCGGAGACCAGGGCGGCCAACAACAGGGAGGCCACGCCGCGTGCGCCGTCAAACGACTGTGTGGCTTGCTTGAAGCTCTCCACAGCATGTTCTGCGCGCACCACGCCGGGGTGCTGGACGGGGAAGTCGGTGTGAACAAAGGTGGTCATGTGAAGTCCTTTCAATATCAATGCAGCCAAGCTGCCTGGATACGAATATAGGGTTATCACTGATATTCTTCAAATTATGTTTGATGATGTGTATCATTCATAAAATCAATGAATAGCCCTCGCCCCATCAACTTCCGAACCCTGGATCTGAATTTGCTCCGGGTGTTTGATGTGGTGATGTCGGAACGCAGCCTGACACGTGCCGCCAGCGTGTTGGCCCTGACCCAGCCGGCGGTCAGCAATGCCTTGCGGCGCTTGCGAGACACTTTGGGCGACCCTTTGCTACAACGTCAAGGGCAGGGCCTGGCCCCCACCCCCCGGGCTCTGGCCCTGTGGCCGGTGGTGCGCGAGGCCCTGCAGCAGTTGGAGCTGACGCTGACGCCCGGTGAGTTCCACCCAGCGCTTGCCCATTCCAGCTTTGTGCTCGCGATGGCCGATGCGACCGCAGCCGAGTTGATCCCCGGCTTGTCCGACATTCTTGAAAAAGAGGCCCCCGCCGTGGCCTTGCGGGTCTTGCCCTTGACCACGCGCGATCCGCGCAACATGCTGGCGCAAGAAAGCGTGGACCTGGCCATCGGCTATTTCCCTGCCGTGTTGGCCGACCTGACGGCCAAAGCCCAGGCCGGCGAGCCGATCGGCTTTGACCATCTGCGGCTGTTCCAGGGCGAATACGTCTGTGTCATGCGGCGCGATCACCCGCTGGCCCAAAGCCCACTGACGCTGGCGGCTTACTGCGCAGCGCGCCATTTGCTGGTCAGTTTTTCAGGGCGCCCTTTTGGCTTTGTCGACGAGGCCCTGGGCGCCTTGGGTCATCAGCGCCAGATTGTGCTCACCGTCAACCAATTTGCCACCGCAGGACGGGTGGTGGCGCAATCCAATTTATTGACCGTCTTGCCCAGGCACTTCTTGCGCGTGACGGGCATGGCCGAGTCTTTGCACGTGCAAGAGCTGCCCTTTGATGTGCCGAAAATTCACATCGACATGCTGTGGCGGCGACACACACGCGATGCCAGCGCCCACCTGTGGCTGCGCCAGGCCGTGCTGCGCGCCTCGCGGGGCGCCTGGGCTCAAGCCTTGAGCGGGCCAGCCTGACCCCGCAGCACCTGAAACACCGCTTGGGTCGACAAAGTGTCGCGCGTGCCCGCCGGGAAAGGCGTGGTTCGAAATTCGGCGCGCATGGCTTCAGGGCTGACATCGAGCAAGGTGTAGCCACGCTCATCGGAGCGCGCATGCAACAAATCGGGGTTGCTGCTGCGAATCATGGACAGCGGGCCCTCGGTCAAGCCGCGCGAGGTGATGGAGGTGGTGACAAACTCTGAAGCCAAAGCGGGGGATTGCGGGTCGTTGGCTTGCATGCGCAGCGGTGCGGCCACGTTCATGTGCACATCGCCACCCAGGGTGACCACGTCTTGCAAGCGCGCATCGGCAATGGTTTGCAACAGGCGCTGCCGCGCCAGCGGGTAACCATCCCAGGCATCGGTGTAAGTGGTGCGGCCCAAGGGCGTGTCCACACGGGTCGAGCTGATTTGGGTGGCTTGCGCCAGAATTTTCCAGCGTCGGGTGGAGGTGCTCAAGCCCTCCGACAGCCAACGCTCCTGCGCATGGCCCAACATGCTGCGGGCGGGATTGTCCAGCTCGGCGCAGGTGGTCACCACACGACCGCCACCTTTGAGGGGGTCGGGGCAAGCTTGGGGATCGCGGTATTGGCGGCAATCGAGGGTCCACAAATCGGCGAGTTGGCCCCAGGCCCAGCGCTCATGCAAGCGCATGGACGCCTTTTGCGGGCTGGCGGGGTCGGGGCCCAACAACAAGGGCTGATGCTCGAAGTAGGCCTGGTAAGCTGCGGCGCGACGGGCCAGGAAAACGGCCGGGTCGGTGTAGCGCGCATCTTGGTTGTTGGCGTAATCGTTGACCACCTCGTGGTCATCCCACATCAACACCCAGGGATGGGCCGCATGCGAGGCCTGCAACAAGGGATCGCTCTTGTACAGCGCATACCGGTCACGGTAGGCCGGCAAGGTCATGGGCTCGCCACCCGTGTGCTGTCGAATCGCATACCGCGGGTTGGAGCTCTCGTAAATGTAGTCGCCGACAAACAGCACGAAGTCGAGCGACTGCTGCGCAATGTCACGATGGGCAATGTAGTGCCCCTGCTCGAAATGCTGGCAGGACGCCAGCGCGATGCGCAGTTGTTTGACGGCAGCGTCTGCCGCCGGCGCGGTGCGGGTGTGGCCCACCC
>CAINMN010000365.1 GCA_903850735.1 uncultured Burkholderiales bacterium
GACCTGACCCCAAATGAAAAAAGGCGCCTAGGGCGCCTTTTTTGGGGGAGTTTTGGGGTGGCTGACGGGACTCGAACCCGCGACGACAGGAATCACAATCCTGGACTCTACCAACTGAGCTACAGCCACCGTGAGCCAAAGATTATAGCGCGGTATCAGCAGGTTTGGCGACCTTGATCTCGGCCTTGAAGCGTTCTTTCAGATGGTTGTAGTAAGCAATGCTCTCCGCACCTGCCAATGACTGGCCTAACTGCGCGCGCTCGCGTGCACGGTCTGACTGCGCCGCACGTGGCAGCACGCGGTTGACCTTGACCACAGCGTAACCCTCGCGGCCCAAATCGACGCCAACCCATCCAGGCAGACTGTCAGCCGGCGCACGCAAAGCCGCATCGATCACAGCAGCAGGCAGCTTGCCCGGTTGATCGCGACCGATGACCACCGTTGAACCCACATTGCTGCCCTCCGGCTTCGCTTTCCAGGCGGCCAATTGGGCCTCTCCTTCTTTGCGCGCCATGGCGGCGGCCTCCTCGCGTTGCCAAGCCAAGGTGACCCTGTCCTTCACCTCGCTCAAGGCCAGTGTCTTGGCAGGCGTGAAGGCATCAATGCGGGCCGCCAACAGTTGGTTAGGACCGATCTCGATCGCTTCGGTGTTGCGCTTCTTCTCAATGGCGTCAGGCGCGAACAAGGCAGCCAGCACTTTGGGGTTGGCCAAGGGGCCTTGCGCCCCTTGCGCTGGCAGACGCGAAACCTGAGTAGCTTGGCGAACCTCCAGTTTCAGGCGATCGGCGGCTGGCTTCAAGCTGTCAGACTGCTCGTACACCAGGTTGGTGAACTGGTCTGCCGCTTCGGCAAATTTGCGCTGGGCCTGCTGGCGTCGTACATCGGCCTCTATGGCAGGGCGCATTTCTTCAAAGCTGCGCTGCTTGGGTTGCTTGACATCGGTAACGCGAATGATGTGAAAGCCAAACTCAGAGCTCACCAAGTCACTGGTCTCACCTTTGGCGAGGCCAAATGCGGCATCCTCAAAAGGCTTGACCATGGCGCCACGGCCAAAAAAGTCGAGATCGCCCCCTTGGTTGGCCGAGCCGGGATCTTGCGAATGTTTTTTGGCCAGCTCTGCAAACTGCGCAGGTTTTTTCTTCAGCTCAGACAGCACGTCCTGCGCTTTGGCCTTGACCTTGGCACGCTCAGCCTCCGAGGCATCTTTGGCAACGGTGAACAAAATGTGGCTGGCGCGACGCTCCTCTTGGGCCGCGACGCGGCTGAGGTTTTGCTCATAGTAGGTTTTCAGGTCGGACTCTTGCAACACGATGCCCTTTTGGACAGCGGCCAGATCCAACACCACATAAGACACATCGGCGCGCTCGGCAGAGCGGTATTGCGCCGCATTCTTTTGGTAGTAAGCCTCCAAGGCTTCTGCCGAGGGCTTCAGCGCGGCCATCTTGGCCGAGGCGCTGAATTGCGCAACCTGGATTTCACGTTGCTCAAAATAAGCGCCGAGGGTGACATCGGCCAAGGCAGGAGGATACACGGTGGAGCTGCCCACGGCGCCAATGACTTGGCGGGTGCTCAGGTCTGCACGAATACGCGCCTCCAGCATTTCAGGCGTCATGCCCTGGGCGGCTGCGAGCTGTTTGTAACGCTCCATGTCCATCGAGCCATCCGGGCGACGCAACGTGGCAATGGTGGGATTTTGTTGCAGCTCGCTGGCCAATTTTTGGTCGCTGACGTTCAACTGCAATTTGTCTGCCGCCACGACCAGCAAACGCTCGCGCACCAGGCGATCGAGCGAGCCGTACTTGGCTTGCGGCGTGTCAAACATTTTCATGTCGATGCCGGGCATGCTGGCGCGCAGGCGCTCCACCTCATTGCGATGGGCCGCATCCCACTCTGATTGAGTGATGCCTTGGCCATCCACCGTTGCCACAACCTCGCCCTTTTCTTGAAAGCGGTTGTAGCCATCAATGCCGAACAGGACAAAGGATGGGAAGATCAACAAGAACAGCAGAAACTGCATGATCCTGGTGTGCTTGCGGACAAAATCAAACATGTGGCCCCTCTAGGGAAGTCAACAAAAAAGGCGAACCAGGTTCGCCTTCAGTGGGTGGTGGGTGCTGACGGTCTCGAACCGCCGACCTACGCCTTGTAAGGGCGCCGCTCTACCAACTGAGCTAAGCACCCCACCGATAACAGATGAATCAGTTCAAAGCGTCTTTCAGGGCTTTGCCCGGACGGAACTTTGGCACCTTGGCAGACTTGATTTTAATCGCAGCGCCGGTGCGGGGGTTGCGACCGGTGCGCGCAGCGCGCTTGGTCACGGCGAAGGTGCCAAAGCCCACCAGCGACACAGAGCCGCCTTTTTTCAGGGTGGTTTTCACAGCGCCCATGGTGGCCTCCAAAGCGCGCGTGGCTGCGGCCTTGGAAATATCAGCGTGCTTGGCGATGTGTTCGATCAGTTCGGTTTTGTTCACAAAAGTCCCCTAACAGTCAGGTGAAATGATGGTCTATTTGTCTGGGTCCAGCCTGGGTGCACAAAGAAAGTCACCTAGGCTTGAAGGGCAGTCGCGCTGCTGTTGGCATTTAAACCAATGGCCTGCAGCATGTCAATCATGACAAACGGCAGACACAGCGCGGAGGCGGATTCTAGACCGATTTAACAATCATTTTTCAAAAATATTTATGACAAATTTGTGTTAATTGTCAGAGCGCTTGCGCAATGGCACGCCCCAGATCGGACGTACCTGCTGTGCCACCGATATCCGGTGTGCGCGGCGCGCCGCTCTTGGGATCCAGCACTTTCTCAATCGCTGCCAGGATGGCATCGTGCGCGGCCTTGTGCCCCAGGAACTCCAGCATCATGGCACCACACCAGATCTGGCCAATCGGATTGGCAATGGCCTTGCCCGCAATGTCGGGGGCCGAACCGTGCACCGGCTCAAACAGCGAAGGCGCCGTGCGATCGGGGTTGAGGTTGGCGCTAGGGGCAATGCCAATGGTGCCGGTACAAGCAGGCCCCAAGTCACTCAGGATGTCGCCAAACAAATTGCTGGCCACCACCACATCGAAAAAGTCGGGGCGCTGCACGAAGTGCGCGGTCAAAATGTCGATGTGGAATTTGTCGGTGCGCACACCCGGGTAGGCCTTGGCCATCTCAGCCACGCGCTCGTCCCAGTAAGGCATGGTGATGGCAATGCCATTGGACTTGGTGGCACTGGTCAAATGTTTCTTGGGGCGCGATTGCGCCAACTCATAAGCAAACTTCAGCACGCGGTCCACGCCCACGCGTGACATCACGGTTTCTTGCATGACGATCTCACGCGCTGTGCCGGGGAACATGCGCCCGCCAATGCTGGAGTACTCCCCTTCGGTGTTCTCACGCACGATGTACATGTCGATTTCACCGGGCTGACGTGGCGTGCCATCGCGGCGCACCACCGGCGCGATGATGCCGGGCATGAGCCTTGCGGGACGCAAATTGATGTACTGATCGAACTCGCGGCGAAACAGCAGCAAGGAACCCCACAAGGACACATGGTCAGCGATTTTTTCGGGCCAACCCACGGCGCCAAAGAAGATGGCGTCATGTCCGCCAATTTGGTCTTTCCAGTTGTCGGGCAACATCTGCCCGTGCTTTTCGCAGTAATCCCAGCTGGAAAAATCAAAATGGTCGAATTGCAGGTCGATGCCGAACTTGCGCGCAGCTGCGTCCACCACGCGCAAGCCTTCGGGCATGACTTCTTTGCCAATGCCGTCTCCGGCGATGACTGCGATTCTTTTCTTACTCATAGCAACGACTCCCACAAAAATTCAAAAAAGTTCAGCGCTGAGGCGCCGGCGCGCGCACCACCAGGCTCACGCCCAAGGCCGTCAACACAATGCCCACCAAAGTGGTCACGGTGACAGGCTCGTCAAAAAGGAACCAAGCCAGCATGGCTGTGCAAGGCGGCACCAGGTACATCAGGCTGCTGACGCTGGCGGCCGCGCCGCGTTGAATGAGCATGTAAAACAAGGAGCTGCCCCCCAGCGTCATGCCCAACACCGACCAGGCCATGGCACCCAGCAACGAAGGATGCCACTGTACCGCCTCCGACTCCAGCGCCACCAGCGGCAAGGTCACCAAGGCGGCAGCCATGAGCTGAACGGTGTTGGCGGTGCGCACATCGCAGGGCTGCACATGGCGCTTTTGGTAAAGGGTGCCAATGGTGATGGAAAACAGCGCCAGCACCGCCAGAGACAGCGTCCAGGGGGTCACTTCCATCGTGTCTTGCAGCTTGCGAGAAACCACCAACACCAAGCCCATGAATCCCAACAACAAGCCGCCCCACTGCCGGCGCGAGACCTGGCCGCCTTGGGACGACAGCCAAATGGCCGTCAGCACGGGCTGCAAGCCCACAATCAGGGCCGACAGGCCTGAGCCCATGCCTGCTTTCACGGCCACCCACACGCCACTCAGGTAGCCCGCATGCATGAAGACGCCCGTCACCCCCAGGTGCCACCACTGGGCGCGGCTTTGCGGCCATGCCACCCTCGCCCATCGGATCCACAACCAAAACGCAAGGATGGACAGGAGGTAGCGCACCCACAAAAACGTCATGGGCGGCGAATACGGCATGGCATAACGCGCCACGATGAAGCCGGTGCTCCAGATCAGCACGAACACCACGGGCATGGCCCGCACCCAGCTTTCGCGCTGCGCGTCTGCGCTCATTTGGCGTGCTGGCGGATGGCCGGCAGGGCTTTCTGAAGGTAATACACCATGGACCAGACGGTCAGCAAGGCGGCGCACCAAATCAAGACCTGGCCCCAAGCTCCGGTGTTCATCCAGCCAAACAGCATGCCGTCGTACAGCAAGAAGGGTATCGCGACCATCTGGACCGTGGTCTTGACTTTGCCCAGCATGTGCACGGCCACGCTGCGCGAAGCGCCAATTTGCGCCATCCACTCGCGCAAGGCAGAAATGGCGATTTCACGGCCAATGATGATCAGGGCCACGAACACATCGGCGCGCCCCAGGTGGACCAGCACCAACAAGCTGGCGCACACCAGAAACTTGTCGGCGACCGGGTCGAGAAACGCACCGAACGAGGAAGCCTGGTTCAAGCGGCGCGCAAGGTAGCCGTCGAGCCAGTCGGTCAGCGCGAACACCACGAACATCACGGTGGCCGTGAGGTTTTTCAGGTCTTGCGACAGGGGCAAATAGAACACGGCAATGATCAATGGAATCGCCACTATGCGGGTCCAGGTCA
>CAINMN010000366.1 GCA_903850735.1 uncultured Burkholderiales bacterium
AGCCATTCAGGGCTTCACGCATTTTGGCAATGGCCTCGTTGCGGTCACGACCGTGCACGATCAGCTTGGCGATCATCGAGTCATAGAACATCGGGATCTCGCCACCTTCGGTGACGCCCGTGTCCACGCGCACGCCCTGAAGCTGGGTGGTGTCCGACTGGAACATCGTCTGCTCTGGCGTTTGAAAGCGCACCAGTCGCCCGGTGGAAGGCAAGAAGTTACGGAAAGGGTCTTCCGCGTTGATGCGACATTCGATCGCCCAGCCCTCGCGCTTCACATCGGCTTGGGTCAGGGGCAGCTTTTCGCCAGCCGCCACACGGATCATCATCTCCACCAGGTCCAGGCCGGTGATGCATTCGGTGACAGGGTGCTCCACCTGCAGGCGGGTGTTCATTTCCAGGAAATAGAAGCTCTGGTCTTTGCCCACCACAAATTCCACCGTGCCGGCACTCTGGTACTTCACGGCTTTGGCAAGGGCCACGGCTTGCTCGCCCATGGCTTTGCGGGTGGCATCGCTGATGAAGGGGCTTGGCGCCTCTTCAATCACCTTCTGGTGGCGACGCTGGATGGAGCACTCGCGTTCGTTCAAATAAATCACGTTGCCGTGCGCGTCGCCCAGCACCTGAATTTCATTGTGGCGCGGCTCTTCCACGTATTTTTCGATGAACACGCGGTCATCGCCAAAGCTGTTGCGCGCCTCATTGCGGCAAGACGTGAAACCTTCAAAAGCCTCTTTGTCATTGAAAGCCACACGCAGGCCTTTGCCGCCGCCGCCGGCCGAGGCCTTGATCATCACGGGGTAACCAATGCCCTTGGCGATCTCGACTGCATTTTCCGCGCTTTCAATGGCGTCGTTGTAGCCAGGAATGGTGTTGACCTTGGCTTCGTTGGCCAATTTCTTCGAGGCGATCTTGTCGCCCATGGCCGCAATGGAATAGTGCTTGGGGCCGATGAAGGCAATGACCTCCTCCTCGCAGCGCCTGGCAAATTCTTCGTTCTCGCTCAGGAAGCCATAACCGGGGTGCACGGCTTGTGCGCCTGTGGCTTTGCAGGCAGCGATGATTTTGTCGGCCACCAGATAAGACTCGCGGGAAGGCGCAGGGCCCAACAGCACCGCTTCATCGGCCAAGGCCACATGGCGCGCCTCGCGGTCGGCTTCAGAGTAAACGGCAACGGTTTGGATGCCCATCTTGCGGGCAGTGGCAATGACACGGCAAGCGATTTCGCCGCGGTTGGCAATCAGGATTTTGGTAAACATGTTCGGTCTCTCCTCAGCGCTCACAGCGGAATATTGCCGTGCTTGCGCCACGGGTTGTCGATCTTTTTGTCCTTGAGCATGACCAGCGAGCGGCAAATGCGCTTGCGGGTCTCGTGCGGCTGGATCACGTCGTCAATGAAGCCGCGTGCGCCTGCCACAAACGGGTTGGCAAAACGGGCCTTGTACTCGGCCTCGCGCGCGGCAAGCTTGACCGGATCGTTCTTGTCTTCACGGAAAATAATTTCCACCGCGCCCTTGGCGCCCATCACCGCAATTTCAGCATTGGGCCAGGCAAAGTTGACGTCGCCGCGCAAATGCTTGGACGACATCACGTCGTAGGCACCGCCATAGGCCTTGCGGGTGATGACGGTGATTTTGGGCACCGTGCACTCGGCATAGGCATAGAGCAGCTTGGCGCCATGCTTGATGATGCCGCCGTACTCTTGCGAGGTGCCGGGCATGAAGCCGGGCACGTCGACAAAGGTCACCACAGGAATGTTGAAGGCATCGCAAAAGCGCACAAAGCGCGCCGCTTTGATGCTGCTCTTGATATCCAAACAACCGGCAAGTACCAGTGGCTGGTTCGCCACGATGCCCACGGTTTGCCCCTCCATGCGGCCAAAGCCGATCAGGATGTTCTTGGCGTACTCGGGTTGCAGCTCAAAGAAGTCACCATCGTCCACGGTTTTGACGATCAGCTCCTTCATGTCATACGGCTTGTTGGCGTTGTCGGGCACCAGCGTGTCCAAGCTCATATCCATCCGGTCAGCCGGGTCGCCACTGCGGCGCACCGGGGCTTTCTCGCGATTGGAAAGCGGCAGGTAGTTGTA
>CAINMN010000367.1 GCA_903850735.1 uncultured Burkholderiales bacterium
CGCTCGTAAACACTGGTCTGGATGGCCTTGGCCAAAGTCACCACTTCACCGCCGGTGCAAGGGTGTGCCGCGCCGCCGCGGTTCACCAGCACCAGGGCCTGTTTTTCGTAAACGCCGGCATTGCCCACCGACTTGCCCTTCCAGCCACAGGCATCGATCAGCCAACCCGCCGCCAGTTTGATGCGGCCATCGGCCAAGGGGTAGTGCACGACCTTGGGCTCGCGGCCAATGATGTCCGCGCATTGTTCGGGGGTGACCGTCGGGTTTTTGAAGAAGCTGCCGGCATTGCCAATGACGGCGGGATCAGGCAATTTGGCGCGCCGGATGGCGCAAACCCAGTCAAAAATTTGCCGGGCTGTGGGGTGGGCCACCCCTGTTTCTTGCTGCTGGCGCCACAAATCCTGGTAGCCCAGCTCAGGCCGCCAGGCTTTGGCCAGCTTGAACCGCACCCGCGTGATCAAGGCCTTGCCCGCCAGCCCCATGTGCTGCGACCCGCCCCGGGCCTGCTGCGGGCCATGTTTGAACACGGAATCCCGGTAGCCAAAAGCGCACTGGGCGGCGTTCAGGCTGAAGCTGCGTCCAGTCGTGAGGTCGATGGCATCGAGGCTGTCAAAACGGTCTTGCAGCTCGACGCCATAGGCCCCGATGTTTTGCACCGGGGAGGCGCCGACGCTGCCTGGTATCAGGGCCATGTTCTCCAGCCCGGGCCAGCCTTGGTCCAGCGTCCAGGCCACAAAGTCATGCCAGGGCTCGCCGGCAGCGGCTTCGATCACCCAATGCCGCTCATCTTCGCTCACCAAACGCCGGCCCAGCAGCTCGACTTTCAGCACCAACGGCTTGACGTCGCCGGTCAAGACGATGTTGCTGCCGCCCCCCAGCACGAACTTGGGCGCAGCCGCCAACGCCGGGTCAGCCAGCACCGCCTGCACGTCCGCTTCGGACGTGACGCGCACCAGCCGCAGCGCCTTGGCGGCAATGCCAAAGCTGTTGTAAGGCTGAAGGGACAGGTTTTGCTCTACCATCATGGGAGAATTGTCTCATTCCCCTAGCCTTTCCTGAACTGCCATGCCCTCTTTTGATACTGTTAGCGAAGCCAACCTGGTCGAAGTCAAGAATGCCGTCGAAAACGCCGCCAAGGAAATCGCCACCCGTTTCGACTTCAAAGGCACCTCGGCCGCCATTGAGTTGAAAGACAAGGACATCACCATGTTCGGCGATGCCGAGTTCCAACTCACCCAGGTGGAAGACATCCTGCGCAACAAGCTCACCAAGCGCAATGTCGACGTGCGCTTCCTGGACAAAGGCGATGTCCAGAAAATCGGTGGCGACAAGGTCAAGCAGGTGGTGAAGGTGCGCAACGGCATCGAAAGCGACGCCGCCAAGAAAATTCAGCGCCTGATCAAGGACAGCAAGCTCAAGGTTCAGGCCGCCATTCAGGGCGACGCCGTGCGGGTGACCGGCGCCAAACGCGACGACCTGCAAGCGGCCATGGCCGCGATTCGCAAGGACATGGACGACTTGCCCCTGAGCTTCAACAACTTTCGCGACTGAGGCTCAGTCTTTTTTCTTGCTGCCGCCAATTTTGGATTCTGTGCCCGCGAGCAACCTCGCGATGTTCTCGCGGTGTCGGTACAGCAGCAACGCACTCATGGCGGTCACCGCCACCGCAATGCCTTGGTTGGCGTACCAGAGTTCACGGTCACCCAGGAGGTAGTAGGCCGGCGCCAGCACCGAGGCAGCCAGCGCCGCCAAGGAAGAGTAACGCGACACAAAGGCCACGAGCAGCCAGGTCAGCAGCGTGGCAGTGCCCAGCCAGGGCTGCACGCCCATCAGCACACCTGCGGCCGTGGCCACGCCCTTCCCGCCTTGAAAGCGGAAAAACACCGGCCAGAGGTGCCCTGAAAAGGCCCCCAAGGCCACCAGGGCGACG
>CAINMN010000368.1 GCA_903850735.1 uncultured Burkholderiales bacterium
CTCTGTCGCGACCTGGCCGACACCATGCTGGCGCAGCGCGACGAACACGACAAGGCGGTGTTTCCGCTGGGCGGCACCCGCGTGCTCGCGTATCCCGCCGCCCATTTCGCCGTCGCCGATGGCAAGCCCCCTGCGGGCAAAGACTATGCCTTCATTTACCTGAATCTGCGCATGGGTCCCGGCCGCAGCGATGCGGTCAAGCAGCGCACGGGCGAGGCCTTGAAGGCGGTCCTGCACCGTCATTTCGATGTCTGTATCCAACGCGACTTGCTGGGCGTGACGCTTCAAATCGACGATCACGCCCCCGCCTATGATGCCAAGATCAGCAGCCTTCACCCCTATTTCAACCCCCCCACCGCCTGAGACCACGCCATGCAAACTCCTCTCAATCCGTTCAAAAAAGCCCTCCACGAAAAACGCGCCCAAATTGGCTTGTGGATGGGCCTGGCGAGCCCTTACACCGCCGAAATTTGCGCCGGTGCCGGCTTTGACTGGCTGCTCGTTGACGGCGAACACGCGCCCAACGATCTGAACTCCATCCTGGGCCAGTTGCAAGCCATTGCCGCCTACCCGGCCACCCACGCGATCGCGCGCGTGCCGGTGGGCCACGGCCACGCCGGCACCACCTTGCTCAAGCAGTACCTTGACCTGGGCGTACAAACCGTGCTGGTCCCCATGGTGGACACCGCCGAGCAAGCCCATGCCGTCGTGCAGGCTTGCCGCTACCCGCCGCAAGGCATTCGTGGCATGGGCGGCGCGCGTGCTTCGCGCTGGGGCCGCCTGGCCAACTACGGCAAGGAAGCCAACGACCAAATCTGCGTGCTGGTGCAAGCCGAGACGCAAACCGCGCTGAACAACCTGGATGCGATTGCGGCGGTGGAAGGCGTGGACGGCGTCTTCATCGGACCGGCTGACCTGTCAGCGTCGCTGGGGTACATCGGCCAGCCGGACCACCCGGTGGTGCGTGCCGCCATTGAAGACGCATTTGCCCGCATCCTCAAAGCGGGCAAAGCCCCCGGCTTCCTGACGCCCGACGAAACCCTGTCGCGCCATTACCTGGACCGCGGCGGCCTGTTTGTGGGCGTGGGCCTGGACGGCAACCTGCTGACCCGTCACACCGCTGCGCTGGCCGCACGCTTCAAACCCGGCGTCACCCCCAGCGCGGGTGGTGGCACCTACTGATCCTGGGGCTGTCCAACGATGGCCTGAAACCTGCTGGAGCTTGTCATCATGAGCGTCGCCTCCCCTGCCACCTGCCATCCCGATGAGTGGGCTGCCCGCGTCGAGCTGGCCGCCTGCTACCGCGTGTTCGCGCACCTGGGCTGGACGGAAATGATCTACAACCACATCACGGTGCGTTTGCCCGACAGCGTCACCGGTGGCGAAAAACATTTCCTGATCAACCCGTTCGGCTTGCATTACAGCGAGGTGACGGCCAGCAACCTGGTCAAGATCGACTTGCAAGGGCAGGTCCTCGATGGCTCCAGCCATTCGGTCAACCCAGCGGGCTTTGTGGTGCACAGCACCTTGCACGATGGCATTGAAGGCGCGCACTGCGTCATGCACACCCACACCACGGCCGGTGTGGCCGTGGCCTGTTTGCAAGGCGGCCTGCAACAAACCAACTTTTACAGCGCGCAGTTGCACAACATGGTGGCCTACCATGACTTTGAGGGCATCACCATCCACGCCGACGAAGGGCCGCGGGTGCTCCAAAGCATTGGGCACAAGCCCGCCGTGATTTTGCGCAACCATGGCCTGCTGGCCTGGGGCCACACGGTGCCCCAGACTTTTGCGATTCTGTGGACCTTGCAACGGGCCTGCGAAATTCAGATGGCCACCTTCAGCATGGGGCCTGCGATTCCCGTGTCCGAAGCCGTTGCCGAGCGTTGCACGCGCGATGCCCTGCAGTTCAACCCGAACCATGGGGCCGGTCGCGATGTGTTCGAGGCCCTGGTGCGCCAAGTCGACCGACTGGACACCTCTTACCGTCAGTGAGGCTGTCATCATGAAGATCTGTGTGGTGGGCGCGGGCGCCATTGGGGGCTGGATGGGCGTGCTGCTGGCGCGCCTGCCGGGCGTGCAGCTGAGCGTGCTGGCGCGCGGCGAGACCTTGCAGGCCTTGCGCGCCCAGGGTTTGCGCATGAGCGATGCGCAAGGCGATCACACGGTGCAGGTCATCGCCTCTGACAATGCTGCGGACTTGGGCGCGCAAGACTTGATTGTGTTGGCGGTGAAAGCCCCAGCCTTGCAACAGGTCGTGCCACAGATTGCGCCGATGATGACACCCACCACCCAAGTGCTGACCGCCATGAACGGCGTGCCCTGGTGGTTTTTGCAAGGCTTTGGAGGGCCCTGGGCCAACCGGTCCTTGTCCAGCGTGGACCCGCAAGGTCGCTTGGCGCGAGCCATCCCGGCGAACCAGATCATCGGCTGTGTGGTGCATTCAAGTTGTGCCATGCGCTCGCCCGGCCATGTACAACACCATTTCGGCAACGGCCTGATCGTGGGCGAGCCCTCGGGGAACAACAGCGCGGCCACGCAACGCGTGCATCAGTGGCTGCTAGCGGCTGGGTTTCAGGCCACGCTGTCGCCCTGCATTCAGCAAGACACCTGGTACAAGCTGTGGGGCAACATGACCATGAACCCTGTGAGTGCGATCACCGGGGCGACCTCGGACTTGGTGCTGGCCGACCCGCTGGTGCTTGATTTCATCTCCAGCGTGATGCTGGAGGCCAAAGCCATTGGCAACCTGCTGGGTTTGACCATCGACCAGCAGCCGCAAGACCGCCATGCCATGACGAAGCGCTTGGGCGCTTTCAAAACCTCGATGCTGCAAGATGTGGAAGCAAGCCGGGCGGTGGAACTCGATGCGCTGGTGGGGGCCGTCCAGGAGCTGGGGCAGATGACAGGGGTGGCCACCCCCTTCACCAACGCCTTGCTGGGTTTGAGCCGCCTGCATGCACGCGTCAAAGGCCTTTACCCGCTGGCCGAGGCATGACGGCAGCCCGCGCGCTCAGCCTGACAGCGTTTGCCACGCTGCTGCTGATTGCCTTCATGATGGGCGCCAACCATGTGGCCGCCCGCGTCGCCTTCAGCAGCGGCCTGGACGTGGCCACCGCGGTGGCTTGCCGCAGCTTGGTGACGGCCCTGGTGGTGGGCCTGTTGGTGATCGTTCAACGCGTGCCCTTGCAATTGACGGCCCAACACAAACGGGCCTTGCCCCTGATTGGCCTGTGCATCGCTTTGCAAAGCCAGTGCCTTTACTCGTCGGTGGCGCGCTTGCCGGTGGCCCTGGCCCTGTTGGCCTTCAACACCTATCCCTTGTGGGCGGCCTTGTGGGACGGTCTGCTGTACCGGCGCAAGCCCGAGCGCGCCCTGGTCTTGGCCATGCCGGTCATCTTGTTGGGGTTGGCGCTGGCCTTGGATGTGCTGGGTGCCGCGTCTGGCCTGGGGTCGGCCGCGCAATGGGACCGCATTGGCGCCGGCGTCGCCTTTGCCTTGGCAGCAGGCGCATTCTTTGGCCTGGCCTTGGTCTGGACACAGCATGAAACCCAGGGCCTGGATGGGCGTTTGCGCACCCTCAGCAGCATGTTGCTGGCGGGCGTGGTGGCACTGGGGTTCATTGGTGCGCAAGGCGGACCGCATTGGCCCGGCAGTGGGGCCGGTTGGTGGGGCCTGGCCGCGCTGACCTTCCTTTACGGCACGGCCTTCACCATTTTGTTCACGGTGCTGCCGCGACTGGGCGTGGTGGGCAACTCGGCCATCATGAATGTGGAGCCCATCTTCGCCTTGGTGCTGGCCTGGTGGCTGCTGGACCAGACCATTGCCCCGATTCAGCTGGTGGGCGCTGGACTGGTGGTGGGTGCGGTGATTTGGCTGGGCTTGCGCAAGCGCTGAGTCAGGGCGTGACCACGTCGCTCACGCTGACAGGCACGCGCGGCGCGAGCGCACACATCAGCTCATAGCCAATGGTGCCGGCGGCACGTGCGGGCTCATCGATGGGCAACACTTCGCCTGTGCTGGCGCGGCCCCACAAGGTGACCTCGCTGCCCAGGTCTGCTTTGGGCACATCGGTGAGGTCCACGGTGACCATGTCCATGCTGACGCGCCCCACCAAGCGGGTGCGCTGGCCTTGCACCAACACCGGCGAGCCACTGGGGCACAAACGCGGGTAGCCGTCGGCATAGCCACAGGCCACCACGCCCAGGCGCATCGCTTGGGTGGCGCGAAACTGCGAGCCATAGCCCACCGTGTCGCCCGCTTGCAGGTGTTGGACGCCAATGATGCGGCTGCGCAAGCTCATGGTGGGCTGCAAACGCCAGTCCGCCATGCTGTGGTGGGGATCGTCGGGCGAGCTGCCATACAGGGCAATGCCCGGACGAATCCAGTCAGAAATCACGCCAGCTGTGGCGGCGTGTCGCAACACCGCCGCACTGTTGCCCAAGGAGCGCTCGCCCGGAAGGTCGGCGGTGACGCGGCCAAACACGGCGAGTTGGTGGTCGATGCCACGCTCGCCGTCGGCATCGCTGAAGTGGGTCATGAGCGAAATTTCATCCACTTGCGGCAAGGCGTTCAAGCGGGTCCAGGCGGTGCGAAAGCGGTCGGGCGCAAAGCCCAGGCGGTTCATGCCGGAATTCATTTTGAGGAAGACGCGGTGCGGCAGTTGCGTCTTGTGGCGGCTCAGCCAATCGATCTGCGCCTCGCAGTGCACGGTGTGCCACAGGTCCAGGCGAGAGCACAGCTCC
>CAINMN010000369.1 GCA_903850735.1 uncultured Burkholderiales bacterium
GGTGACGGCCACGCGAACAGGCTTTTTGCTCATGAGAAAACTCCAAAAAGTAATGAAAGAATGGGACGAAGACTGACAAGTGTACCCTCGAAAACCCTGAGGCGCACTGTCTTATGTCTTATAGAAGATATGATTGGGCGTAGACAACCAGCTGACACGCCATGCCTGCCCCTCACTCCCCCTTCCCCGACAGCCCCAGCCTTGGCAGCGATGCCAGCCTGGCCTCGGGCCCGGTACCGGCCTTCAGCCCGTTGTACCAACAGATCAAGGGGCTCATCCTGCAAAGCCTGGAGAGCGGCGAGTGGCGCCCTGGCGAGGCCATCCCCAGCGAAATGGACCTGGCCGCACGCTACCGCGTCAGCCAGGGCACGGTGCGCAAAGCCATCGACGAATTGGCGGCCGACAACCTGGTGGTACGCCGCCAGGGCAAAGGCACGTTTGTAGCCACTCACTCCGAGCAGCAGGTCCAGTACCGTTTTTTAAAGCTGGTACCCGATCAAGGCAACGCCCAGCAAGAAGGGCCGGCAGAACGCAGCATTGTGGAATGCAAGCGCATGCGCGCCCACTCCGATGTGGCGCGAGCGCTGGGCTTGCGCAGTGGCGACCCCGTGCTGCAAGTGCGACGGGTGCTGGCTTTTTCTGGCAAGCCCACCATTTTGGAAGACCTCTGGCTGCCGGGCACCCCTTTCAAGGGCTTGACGGCCGAGCGTCTGCGCGACCACCGCGGGGCCACCTATGCCTTGTATGAAACCGAGTTTGGCGTGCGCATGCTGCGTGCCGAAGAGCAAATTCGGGCTGTTTTGCCCGATGCCGAGCAAGCGCGCCTGTTAGGCGTCACTTCGGCGACGCCCCTGCTGAGCGTGGAACGGGTGGCTTTCACCTACAACGACACCCCGATGGAATTGCGGCGTGCGCTCTACCGCACAGACACGCACCACTACAAAAACACGCTGAATTAAGGTTACTTGAAACCCTCATGTCAGTTTGTCAGGTTGAAATAGAATTTCTCGCTGTTCGTGATCGACGACACTCCCGGTGTTTCCTCTAAGAAAGTGCTTATCCATGACCGAGCTCACCAAGAAGCGGCCTGAATTCCGCAACATCAATGCCCTGTCAGATTTACCGAGTTATCGGTTGCCGGCAGCGGGCATCGTTTCCATCTTGCACCGCATCAGCGGCGCAGTGATGTTTATGTTGCTGCCCTTCATCATTTGGATGTTTGACACATCCGTGTCCTCTGAAATCTCCTTTGCCAAATTCAAGGCCGCCTTCAATGTGGGCCTGGGCTTCGCACCCGGCTGGTTCATCAAGCTGGTGGCTCTGGCCCTGATTTGGGCTTACTTGCACCACCTGATTGCCGGCCTGCGCCACGTCTACATGGACGTGAACCATGCCGTCACCAAAGAGTTCGGCAAGTCTTCGGCCCTGTTCACCCTGGCGCTGAGCGTGGGCCTGACGGTCATCCTGGCCGCCAAGCTGTTTGGCCTGTACTGATTTTGGGAGCGAAAACATGTCCGTGAATTACGGTTCCAAGCGCATCGTCGTGGGTGCGCACTATGGCTTGCGCGACTGGTTGGCCCAGCGCGTCACTGGCGTCCTCATGGCGCTGTTCACCTTGGCCTTGTTGGCCCAGGTGCTGCTGACCAGCGGCGAGATTGGCTACGACAAATGGTCGGGCATTTTCAGCGCCCAGTGGATGAAGGCCCTGACCTTTGCCCTCATCGTGGCCTTGATCTACCACGTGTGGATCGGCATGCGCGACATCTGGATGGACTACATCAAGCCCGTCGGCGCCCGTCTCGTTTTGCAAATTTTCACCATCGTCTGGCTTGTGGCCTGTGCCGGCTGGTCGATTCAGGTCCTCTGGAGGCTCTAACTCATGACAACCACAAGTTCCATCGCCCGTCGCAAGTTTGACGTGGTCATCGTCGGCGCCGGCGGCTCCGGCATGCGCGCCTCGCTGCAACTGGCTCGCGCTGGCCTGAACGTTGCCGTGCTCTCCAAAGTGTTCCCCACCCGCTCGCACACGGTGGCAGCGCAGGGCGGCATTGGCGCCTCTTTGGGCAACATGTCCGAAGACAACTGGCACTATCACTTCTATGACACCGTCAAGGGCTCCGACTGGCTCGGCGACCAGGACGCGATTGAATTCATGTGCCGTGAAGCACCCAAGGTTGTGTACGACCTGGAGCACATGGGCATGCCGTTCGACCGCAACCCCGATGGCTCGATTTACCAGCGCCCCTTTGGTGGCCACACCGCCAACTACGGCGAGAAGCCGGTCCAGCGCGCTTGCGCAGCGGCCGACCGCACCGGCCACGCCATGCTGCACACGCTGTACCAGCAAAACGTCAAGGCCAAGACCAGCTTCTTCGTGGAGTGGATGGCGCTCGACCTGATCCGCGACGCCGAAGGCGACGTGGTGGGCGTGAC
>CAINMN010000370.1 GCA_903850735.1 uncultured Burkholderiales bacterium
CGTTCTATGCGCGTGCTGGACGGCGCTTGCATGGTGTACTGCGCCGTAGGCGGCGTGCAGCCCCAGTCAGAAACCGTGTGGCGTCAGGCTAACAAGTACAAAGTGCCACGCCTGGCCTTTGTCAACAAGATGGACCGCACCGGCGCCAACTTCTTCAAGGTCGTGGACCAGATGAAACTGCGTCTCAAGGCCAACCCTATCCCGATGGTGATCCCAATTGGCGCCGAAGAGCACTTCACCGGCGTGGTCGATCTGATCAAGATGAAAGCCATCATCTGGGACGAAGCCTCGCAAGGCATGCTGTTTGACTACCGCGACATCCCGGCTGAGCTGGTGGATCTGGCGGGCCAATGGCGCGAGAAGATGGTGGAAGCGGCTGCCGAAGCCACCGAAGAGCTGATGAACAAGTACTTGGAAGAGGGTGATCTGTCCGAGGAAGAAATCAAGTTTGGCATCCGCATGCGGACGATCGCGACGGAGATTCAGCCGATGTATTGCGGCTCGGCCTTCAAGAACAAAGGCGTGCAGCGCATGCTGGACGCTGTGGTCGAGTTCATGCCCTCGCCTGTTGACATTCCGCCGGTCAAGGGTGTGGACGAAGAGGACAACCCCGTCACCCGCAAGGCCGACGATGGCGAGAAATTCTCGGCACTGGCGTTCAAGCTGATGACCGACCCGTTTGTGGGCCAGTTGACCTTCGTGCGCGTGTATTCGGGGGTTTTGACCAAGGGCGACAGCGTCTACAACCCGATTCGCGGCAAGAAGGAGCGCATTGGCCGGATTGTGCAGATGCACGCCAACAATCGCGAAGAGGTCAGCGAAATCCGGGCCGGCGACATTGCCGCCTGCATCGGCATGAAGGATGTCACCACAGGTGAAACCCTGTGCGATCCGGCAGCCATCGTCATGCTCGAGCGCATGGTGTTCCCGGAGCCGGTGATCACACAGGCCGTCGAGCCCAAGACCAAAGCCGACCAGGAAAAAATGGGCATCGCCCTGCAGCGTTTGGCCCAGGAAGATCCCTCGTTCCGTGTCAAGACGGATGAAGAGTCGGGCCAGACCCTGATTGCCGGCATGGGCGAGTTACACCTTGAAATCATCGTGGACCGCATGAAGCGCGAATTTGGTGTTGAGGCCAACGTGGGCACGCCCCAGGTGGCCTACCGCGAAACCATTCGCAAGACCATCGACGAAGCCGAAGGGAAGTTCGTGCGTCAGTCGGGCGGTAAGGGCCAGTATGGCCACGTGGTCCTGAAGATCGAACCGAATGAAGCCGGCAAGGGCATCATGTTCGTCGACGCCATTAAGGGTGGTGTGGTGCCACGTGAGTTCATTCCGGCTGTGGAAAAGGGCATCCATGAGGCTGTCACCCAGGGCGTGTTGGCCGGTTACCCGGTGGTGGACGTCAAGGTGACACTGCATTTCGGCTCCTACCACGACGTGGACTCGAACGAGTTGGCGTTCAAGATGGCTGCTATTTTTGGCTTCAAGGAAGGCTGCCGTAAGGCCAGCCCGGTGATCCTGGAGCCGATGATGGCGGTGGAAGTCGAGACCCCGGAAGACTACGCCGGCAACGTGATGGGCGACCTGTCCTCACGCCGCGGCATGGTGCAGGGTATGGAAGATATGGTCGGTGGTGGCAAGGCCATCAAGGCCGAAGTGCCGCTGTCCGAAATGTTCGGCTACTCCACCACGCTGCGCTCGATGTCGCAAGGCCGCGCCACCTACACGATGGAATTCAAGCACTATTCGGAAGCCCCGCGTAACGTGTCGGAAGCCATCATGGCGTCACGGGCGAAGTGATGACCTGGTGCCTGATGAAAATTCGCGCTGCGGATTGGCTCGGGCACCCCTGATTTCAAGCTGTCTGCGATGGTGTGCCGCCCTGTTCCCGTGCGGGGCGAACCAGCAACACTGTGCAGACGTTAAACCTGTACACGGGCATTTGCTCTTTGGAGAACTGAAAAATGGGAAAAGAAAAATTTGCACGTACCAAGCCCCACGTCAACGTGGGCACGATCGGGCACGTTGACCACGGCAAGACCACCTTGAC
>CAINMN010000371.1 GCA_903850735.1 uncultured Burkholderiales bacterium
CTTCCATACCGAGGGTGCGGGCGGGGGCCATGCACCGGACATTTTGAAGGTAGTGGGCCAGGCAAATTTTTTGCCCAGCTCCACCAACCCCACCATGCCCTTTACACAGAACACCCTGGACGAGCATGTGGACATGCTGATGGTGTGCCACCACCTCGACCCGGCGATTGCGGAAGATCTGGCGTTTGCCGAAAGCCGCATTCGCCGCGAGACCCTCGCGGCCGAAGACATCCTGCACGACCTGGGCGCCATCAGCATGTTCAGCTCGGACAGCCAGGCCATGGGGCGCGTGGGCGAAGTGATCTTGCGATGCTGGCAAACCGCGCACAAGATGAAACAGCAGCGCGGCAAATTGCCGGGCGACAGCGATCGCCATGACAACGCGCGCATCAAGCGCTACATCGCCAAGCTGTGCATCAACCCCGCCATTGCGCATGGCATCAGCCATGAAGTGGGCAGCATCGAAGTGGGCAAGTGGGCCGACCTGGTCATTTGGAAGCCCGCGTTCTTTGGCGTGAAGCCCTCGGTGATCCTCAAAGGCGGCTTCATCGCCATGGCTGCCATGGGCGACCCGAACGCCTCCATTCCCACACCGCAGCCAGTGCATTACCGGCCGATGTTTGGCGCTTTTGGCGGCGCGCTCGCGCGTGGCTCGCTGACCTTTGTGTCGCAAGCCGGCCTGGCCGCCGACATTGGCAAGCGCTTTGGCCTGCACAAGACCTTGAGCGCCGTGAAAAACATTCGCGGCATTGGCAAGCGCCACATGATTCACAACGACTTGGCGCCGCACATGGAAGTGGATGCCCAGACCTATGCCGTGCGCGCCGATGGCCAGCTGCTGACCTGCGAGCCTGCGGTAAGCTTGCCCATGACGCAACGCTACTTTTTGTTCTGATGATCCCTTTTGCCAAACTCATCGCCGGCGGCCGTGGCCTGGCCCCGGTCCTGCTCAAACGCAGCCCCAGCCTGACGCTGGATTGGGATGTGCGCCAAAAAAGCCGCTTCGAGGCCACCGACTCCCAAGGTCGCACCGTCGGGGTGTTTCTGCCACGCGGCACCGTGGTGCGGGGCGGCGATGTGCTGGTGGGCGAAGACGGCTCCTTGCTGCAAGTGCAGGCCGCACCGCAGCCCGTGTTGCGCATCACCCACTGCACGGCCCACGGCTCACCGTTTGACCTGATACGGGCGGCTTACCATTTGGGCAACCGCCATGTGCCGATTGAACTCAAGCCCGACCACCTCAAGATCGAGCCCGACCATGTGCTGGCCGAGATGCTGCAAGCCATGCATTTGATCGTGCATTCGGTGGAAGAGCCCTTTGAGCCAGAGAGCGGGGCTTATGGGGACCACGGCGGACATGGCCATGGTCACGCACATGGGCACGGCCACGATCACGCGCATGGGCATGCGCATGACCATTCGCATGCTCACGGGGACGCTTCACATCACCACCACGACCATGGCCACTGAGTCGGGGCTGTCGCCGGCCGCCTTGTTGCAGCTGATCTGGCTCGCATCGCCAGCGCTGCCCGTCGGTGGTTTTTCTTATTCCGAAGGGCTGGAAGCGGCCATCGACCAAGGCTGGGTGCAGGATGAAAGCAGCGCCGGCGACTGGCTGATCGATCAGCTCCACCTGAGCCAATCGCGTGGCGACCTCGCCGTTGTGGCCCAAGCCCTGCGCGCCTGGCAAACGCATGATGTGGCGCGCTTGCAATCACTGAACCAATGGGTGCTGCAAACACGCGAGAGCGCAGAGTTTCGCTTGCAGACCGAGCAAATGGGGCGTTCATTGCTGGAGTGGCTGCGCAACCAAGGCGATGCCAACGACCCCCGCTTGGCAAGCTGTGCCGCGCTGTCGCCCACCTGGCCATTGGCCTTTGGCCTGGCCTTGGCACAACACCATGCGCCAGAACGCGAAGGTTTGCTGGCCAGCGCCTTTGGCTGGGCCGAAAACATGGTGCAAGCCGCCATCAAATCGGTCCCCTTGGGCCAGTTGGCGGGCCAACGCATTCTGTCCCGACTGACCCAAGAAATTCCGACGGCGGTGGACCACGCACTGTCGCTGGACAACCTGCAACGCCAGGCGTTCTCGCCCATGCTGGCCATTTTGTCTGCCCAACACGAACACCAATACTCACGCTTGTTCCGATCATGACCGCTCTTCACCACATTCCGCATCGCACCAAATCCCTGCCCCCTTTGCGTGTTGGCATTGGTGGGCCCGTGGGTTCCGGCAAAACCACCTTGCTTGAAATGCTGTGCAAGCACATGCGCGAGCGCTATGACCTGGTGGCCATCACCAACGACATCTACACCAAGGAAGACCAACGCCTGTTGACCGAAAGTGGCGCCCTGCCTGCCGAACGCATCATGGGCGTCGAAACCGGGGGCTGCCCACACACGGCCATTCGCGAAGACGCCTCCATCAACCTGGAAGCCATTGACCGCATGCTGGGCCAATTTCCCAACGCCGATGTGGTGTTTGTGGAAAGCGGCGGCGACAACCTTGCCGCCACCTTCAGCCCCGAGCTGAGTGACCTCACGATCTATGTGATCGATGTGGCCGCTGGCGAAAAAATTCCGCGCAAAGGCGGCCCTGGCATCACCAAAAGCGATTTGTTTGTGATCAACAAAACCGATCTGGCACCGCACGTGGGCGCCAACCTGTCCATCATGGAAGCCGACACCCAGCGCATGCGCACCACGGCGCGTGGCCTCAAGCCCTATGTGATGACCAACCTGCGCACCCTGCAGGGGCTGGACACGGTGGTGAAGTTCATTGAGGACAAAGGGATGCTGAAGGCGGGGTGAAGGCTTAGCGCTTTTTGGATTTTGGGCGCGGCGATGCAGGCTTGCTGAGCTGGGGCTGAAGTTCAGCCGCGTCCAAAGTGTTGGGCCCCCGCACCTTGGCCGGGGAAAGCCCCACGCGAGCCAGACCGATCATCGCTCCCGGAAGTAAGCGATCCTTGTCAGGCCCGACGGCGCCTGTTCCAATTTGAAATTCAACCAGCAGGTCGAACAAACCTTCAGTCAAGCCATGGTGTCGAATCAACACTTCGGTCAGTTGGCGCATGTTCAGCGGGTCAATGGAAGGCGCAGCGGACATCACTGCCTGGGCTTCAGTGCGCATAGCGTGTCTCCCACTGCGGCATGCCTGTGGTGGTGGTGGTTCGCGTGGTCAACTCTTTTGCAACCAACGTGACTTGAACAGTGTGTCGAACGACAGACAGCGTGTTGACGTAAGCCTTCAGCGCTTGAACGACCACATCGTTCAAAGACACGTCATCTTCGATGGCGCGCAAGCTAGCTGCTCTATGCAGAGCAGGCGAGATCCGTACGTTGAACATGCCTCGGAAAGGGCGCTGGGGCTCTTTGCCGACGGTTTCGCATGTTTGCAAATAATCGTCGACTGCAGCTTCAAACTCAGCTTGCAACTTATCAGGGTGATCAGCCTCGTAGGTCACAACATCGTCGATGAACAATAACTTCCCGCGGCAAACGCGGCGTGTCATGTCCAATTCCGCAGTGCCTTCGTAATCTTTGTATTTCAGAATGTCCATTGTCAGTCCTTGATGAATCCATAGATTCGCAAATGTTCCCTCACATCCACCAAACACCCTTTGTCAACGCAAGGGCTTGGATGAGGCCGATGGCAATGAATCAACGCTTTTGTGTCCGGATGAAAAAATTTGCGGCGCGAACCTGCATTTTGAATTTCTTTGTAGCCGAGATGTTTCAACACACTTGCTAACTCGTTCCACGTGATGTCTGCCAGCGGCGGATGAGTGCACAACCTTTTGAGCGCTTTGTCATGTTGCGTCATAAGCCAACTCAAATTCGTGACAAGTGTAACTGAAAAATAGTTTCCATCATTAAACACCTTCTTTTGAGGGAAATAATCTTCTTATATTAATACCTAAATATTACTTTATAAAGTCTCTCGGGCTTAAAACCATCCTGGCATAGGAAACCAATCCAGTATGCTTAGCCCACACCCGCCCGCTCCACCACGTTCAAACCCATCCCATGCCCACCACCTTCCCCACCGGATTCATGGTGCTGCACAGCAACCAGCTGGAGAGCTTGCGTGAATTGATGGTGGCGCACTTGAAGGCCCACCCATTGCCGGGCCTGTCGCCCGAGTTGATCCTGGTGCAAAGCAATGGCATGAAGCACTGGCTTGAGCTGGGGCTGGCTGCGGACACCGCACTGGGCATTTGTGCGGCCACCCAAATCGAGTTGCCAGCCACAGCCTTGTGGCGGCTTTACCGCAAAGTGCTGGGGCCTGATCAAGTGCCTTTGCACATGCCGCTGGACAAAGAGCCCATGACCTGGCGGCTGATGCGCCTGTTGCCCGAGTGCAAGCATCGTCCCGAGTTCGCGCCTTTGCAACGCTATCTGGCAGGCGACCAAGACGGGCGCAAGTGTCATCAACTGGCGGCACAACTGGCCGATGTGTTCGATGGCTACCAAAACTACCGCGCCGATTGGCTGGCGGACTGGGCGCAAGGTCACGCGCGACTGCAACGCCCGTGGGCGCCCGCGCAAGCTTTGCCCGAAGCGCAAGGCTGGCAAGCCGCTCTGTGGCGCGAAGTACTGGCCGACCTGGACAAGACCGGGCACGAAGGCTTGCCGTCGCGCGCTGCGGTGCACAGTGCCTTCATGGCCCAGAGCGCTGCCTTGGCGTCCGCGGCTTTGCCACAGCGGCTGGTGGTGTTTGGGGTGTCGTCTCTGCCCATGCAAAGCATTGAAGCCCTGGCAGCTCTCGGGCAGGTCTGCCAGGTGTTGATGTTTGTGTTGAACCCTTGCCAATACCACTGGGGGCATGTGGTGGAGGGTCGGCAGCAGCTGGCTTTTTTGACGCGGCGGCGTCAACCAGAGAAGGCGGGGCTTCTCAGCCCGCAAGCCCACTTCAGCGCCCAAGACATTGAGCAGTTGCACATTCAGGCCCACCCTTTGTTGGCCTCGTGGGGACAACAGGTCCGCGATTACCTGCATTTGCTGGATGCCCACGACGACGTCGAGCGCTACCGCACGCACTTGCTGGGACGGGTCGATGCCTTCGTCGACCCTGTCCAACAAGCCCACGATGAAGGTCGCCCTGTCACGCAGTTGTTGCAATTGCAGTCGGCCATTCTGAACCTGGAGCCGCTGCCCACCACACCCTTGCCGCGCAACCCGCAAGACGACAGCCTGGTCTTTGTGCAAACGCATTCAGCGGTGCGTGAAATCGAGGTCCTGCACGATCAATTGCTGCAGTGGCTGGGCCAGGCATCTTCTGAATTGACAGCGCAAGACATCATGGTGATGGTGCCCGACATGGCCGTCTTTGCACCCTTGATTCATGCCGTGTTTGGCCGCTTTGCCAAAGACGACCCACGCCACCTGCCCTACTCCGTGGCCGACACCACACCCCTGGCGCATCCCGTCATGCAAGCCATCGAGCATTTGCTGCAATTGCCCAGCTTGCGACTCACGCTCAGCGATTGGCTGTCGTTATTGGAAGTCGAGGCGGTCCAATTGGCCTTTGACTTGCTGCCGGCCGATGTCGATGTGCTGCAAGACTGGCTGCAAAGTGCCAGCGTGCGCTGGGGTCTGGACGCCCAGCACCGCCTGCAGTGGGGCATGCCGGCAGACATGGCACAAGGCGAGCAAAACACCTGGTCCCAAGGCTTGCGCAGGCTGTTGCTGAATTACGCCATGGGCCGACAAACGACGGTCACCACCGCTTGGCAAGGTGTGCATGGCGTGCCCGATGCGCATGTAGGCGGCTTGGAAGCACGTCTGCTGGGGTCACTCAGCGAGTGGCTCGCCGCCATGGAGGACAGCTTGCAAATGCTGTCCGTCCCCCATACCCCCGCCGATTGGCTGGGCGTGCTGCAACGCATGTTGCAACGCTTCTTCAAGCCCACCAACGACAGCGATGCGCGTTGGCTGCAACGTGCCCTGGAGCCCTTGGAGCAATGGGTGCAACATTGCGAGACAGCGGCTTTGACCGAGCCCTTGCCCTTGACGGTGGTGCGCGAACAATGGCTGACACACCTGGAGGCGCCGGGCTTGCAGCAGCGCTTTCTCGGTGGGGGCGTGCAATTCGCCACCCTCATGCCCATGCGCTCGATTCCCTTCAAGCTGGTGTGCCTGCTGGGCATGAACGATGGCGACTATCCGCGCAGCCAGGCCGCGCGCGACTTCGACCTCATGCGCTTGCCCGAACAACGTCGAGCGGGCGACCGCTCGCGCCGTGAGGATGACCGCTACCTGTTTTTGGAGGCGCTGCTTTCTGCGCGCGAGCGCCTGTACATCAGTTGGCAGGGCTGGCGGTCGACCGACCATGCCGAGCAGCCGCCTTCGGTTCTGGTGGCCCAACTGCGCGATCACCTGGCGCGCGGCTGGACAGAAGCACCTGCCGTTCGAACGCCACCCTTGCAAGCTTTTTCGGCGCGCTACTTCAGCAGCACCGACCACGCGTGGGTGACGCATGCCAGCGAATGGGAACCTGCTGAATTCAGCGTATCGACCCAGGCTGCACCGCAGGTCAGCCCGCCACAGGTGTTGTCTTTACAGGCCTTGCAACAACTGTTGCGCCAACCTCTGGATGTTTACTACCGCCACCGCTTGCAACTGCGCATGCTGCAACCCGATGTGGCGCCGGATGAGCATGAGCCTTTTGAGCTCAATCGTTTACAAGACTACCAACTCACGCTCGCGATGGTGGCACAAGGTCGAACGGATGATGTGCGCTTTCTTCAAGGGCAAGGACTCTTGCCCCTGGCAGGCTTCGCGGCTGCGCCGCTCAAGCGTTTGCAAAAACAAGCGGATCAATTATTGAAGCGCTCTGATGCGCGCTTGCAGGCTGAGGTCGCCTGGCAACCTTTGCCTGCGCAAAGTGTGGCCATCGATTTGCCAAACCAGAGACGAATTGAAGGCACTTTGGCTGGCACTGGCTGGCATGTGAATGCGCAGGGCGAGGTGCTGCAATTGGCGTTTCGTCCCGGCGCGCTGCGCATGAAAGGTGGCGCGCCCAAGCTGCATGCACTGCGCCACCTTTGGATATCGCACTTGGCGGCATGTTCCCATGGCTTACCCACAACGTCCGTTCTGTTGGGCTTGGACGAGGAAATGCAATTTGCGCCTTGCAGCGCCGAACAAGCCAAGGCCGAGTTGGCTCAGCTTGTGAGTGCCTATCATCAAGCCTGGCATGCCCCCATGTGCTTACCCGGGAAAACAGGCGCGGCTTGGTGGTCGGTGTACCAGCATGTGCTGACCTCTTCAGAGGCCGAGGATCGGCAAGTTGAAGCGAAGTTGGCGGCGGACAAAGCAGCCAAGTCTGTTTTTGAAAGCGCAAGTTTTTCAGCAGCAACTGGCGAACGCGAAGCACACGCCATGTTGCGACGCCACTTTGCAGACTATGAGGCTGCGACGGTTCAAATGGCGGCTTTGTCGGAAGCTTTGTACGGCGCGATGTACAAGGCTGTCCACAAGCCGGGAGCGTCGACATGACCGACACCCGGACTGTCACCTCTCTCAAGCCTTTGGAACTGCCCCTGCGCGGTCGCCGACTGATTGAAGCCAGTGCGGGCACGGGCAAAACATGGACGCTGGCAGCGCTTTACTTGCGCTTGGTGTTGGGCCATGGGCGAGGTCCTGATGGCCAACCCGGTCCAGGCTTGCTGCCGCCTCAAATTTTGGTGATGACCTTCACCGAGGCAGCCACCGCCGAGTTGCGCGAGCGCATTCGTCACCGACTGGCGCAGGCTGCCGATTTTTTTGCCGAACGCTTGCGACCTGAGGACTTGGCGGCGAACGACAGCTTCTTGCCTGAATTGCGAGGCAGTTTCGAGGCGACAGCCTGGCCAGGCTGCAGTCTGCAATTGTCCTTGGCGGCGCAGTGGATGGACGATGCCGCCATCTTCACCTTGCATGGCTGGAGTCACCGCATGCTGCGTGAGCATGCGTTTGACAGCCAAAGCCTGTTTGAGCAAACCCGCGTGGAAGACAAGGAAAGCTTGTTGCGCCAAGCCGTGCAAGATTACTGGCGAACCTGGCTCTACCCCTTACCGGCCGACCAACTTCAGGCGTTGAGCAGTCAGACTGGCCAAACACCCGATGGCTTGCTGAAGGCGTTGAGGACTGGCTTGAAGGCCCTGGAGCGCAGCCCGGAGGTCAGCACGGAAGAAGCCTCTGAGGGGATCGCAGACATTTTCCAAGGGTGGCAAGACTGGTCTGTGCGATCGGAACACTTGCTGGCGCAGATTCGCGCGGGGTGGACTGAGGAAGTGGCGGCGGCGATTCTCGAGGCCAAAGCTGCCAACTTACTGAGCAACACTCGGATCGATTATTTGAAGAATTGGCTCAGCGAGGTCAGCCTTTGGGCCCAGGGCTCAGCCGAAAAAGTGCGCGAGGAAACGCTCCATCGGTTCAAGCAATCCAACTTGCTAAAGCTGGGCTGGCAAGCCGCTTCAGCGTGGCCGGTATTGTCCATATTGGATGAATGGGCTGAACATTCGGAGCTGCAACCCGATGTGGCCACGTCCTTTCTCGCACACGCCTTGCATTGGGTGCACCAAGCCTTCGTGCAAGCCAAGCAGCAACGCGCCCAGTTTGATTTTCACGACCTGCTCGAACGCCTTTACCGAGCGGTGCAAAGCGACGATGGCCGCATGGCGCACGCCATCCGCACCCAGTACCCGGTGGCCATGGTCGATGAATTTCAGGACACCGATCCCTGGCAATACGGCACCTTGCAACGCATTTACTTTGGTCAGCCCGATGCCATGCTGATCATGATTGGCGACCCCAAGCAAGCGATTTACGGCTTTCGCGGGGCCGATCTGGCCACCTACTTGAAAGCTCGGGCAGACACTCGCGCCGAAGACCCTGAAGCTTTGCACACACTGCTGGACAACTACCGCTCCACGCCCGCCTTGGTGCGTGCCGTCAATGCGGTGTTTGCTCACCAACCCAAGGCCTGGGGCGATTTGCATTTTGAGCCTGCCAAGGCCAACAAGGCAGAGACTGCCCCCCTGCAGGTTCATGGCAAAACGCTGGCACCTTTGAGCATCGCAGTTATCCACAACGCGGCGCAAAACGCAAGACCTGACCCCATGGCGGAGCGCATTGTGGAGGTGTTGAGTGTGGCGGCCCCGGGGGATGTGGCGGTGTTGGTGCGGGATTGGGTGCAGGCCAAGGCGGTGCGGGAGGCGCTGGCGGCGCGGGGGGTGGCGAGTGTTTACCTGTCGGAGCGCGGCAGCGTGTTCAAAACAGAAGAGGCGCAAGACCTGTGGCTGTTGTTGAATGCCTTGGCGGTGCCGCGGCGGGCAGAGCCGTTGCGCACGGCCGTGGCCACGCGGCTGTGGGGGCTGGACGATGACAGCCTGGGCTGGACCTTGCAAGATGAAGCGGCCTGGGATGCCTTGCAAGACCGCTGCCAGATCTGGCACCAGATTTGGCAGCGTCAGGGGGTGTTGCCCATGCTGCGCCACTGGCTGCACGACACCCTGGCTGGGCAACGCTTGCTGGCATCGCAGGGAGGCGAGCGGCGGCTCAGCAACCTGCTGCATTTGGGTGAATTGCTGCACCAAGCCAGCCACACACTGCAAGGCACTTTGGCCTTGGTGCGGCATCTGGGCGAGCACATGCAAAGCGAAATCGACACGCCCGAATCGGCGCAACTGCGTTTGGAAACCGATGCGCAACGTGTGCAAATTGTGAGCTTTCACAAGAGCAAGGGGCTGGAATACCCCTTCGTGTTCGTGCCTTACCTTTCCGCCTTCAAGCCGCCCGATGACAAAGAGAAGGTCGACATCCCTGAAGATGTGCGGCTGATTTACGTGGCCTTGACGCGTGCCAAGCAGGGCTTGTGGCTGGGGCTGAACACCTCGGCCAAAGAATTCAACAAGGCTGGTCAAGGCTCAGCCTGGTGCCAACTGCTGGGGCGACAAGGACAAGACGATGTGATGGCCTGCCTGCAAGCCTTGCAGCAAGGCTGTGCAGACATCGCCATCGAAGTCATTGACGCCAGCCAAGTCGCGGTGACGCCCATGCCTTCACCGCCTGCGGACCCTGCACCGCGCAAGGCACAGCAGCCCCAATTGCCTCATTGGCCTTTCTGGTGGACAGCCAGCTTCAGTGCGCTGACCCGAAACCTGGGTGAGGTCACGCTCGCCGAAGACACCGCAAACTTGCCACAGAGCGACAGCGACGAGCGCCGCGCTGATGATCAGCATGACCACCGTGCCATCGAAGAATGGACGCCAGAAGAGGACAGCGTCAGTCCCTCGGTCTGGCAAGACTTCCCGGCAGGCGCCACCTATGGCACCGCACTGCATGAATTGCTGGAATGGCAAGCCGAGCAAGGCTGGCCGCGTGTGAACGCCCAAGCGTCATTGCAAACAGCATGGGCCAACCTGCTGCAGCGCAAGCAAAAAGCGCTGGCGTTGAATGCGACACATGTGAAGCAAATGGATGAATGGGTGGCTCTGACGCTCACCACACCCTTGCCCTTGACGGAACCGTCCAGCGAGCCAAGCCTCAGCCTGCGCCTGTGTGATTTGCCAACGGCCAGCCTCTTTTGCGAAATGCAATTCACCCTGCCGACCCAAAGTCTGCGCTGCGCTGATCTCGATTCCCTCATTCAAGACCACATGTGGCCAGGGCATGAGCGCCCTGCCCTGAATGCGCGCGACCTGCATGGCATGCTCACAGGCTTCATGGACCTGGTGTTTGAGCATGCGGGCCGCTATTGGGTGCTGGACTACAAATCGAACCGCCTCCCGGGCTATGCGCGTACGCAACTGCAAGCCGCCTTGCTGCACAAGCGTTATGACGTGCAATCGGTTTTGTACACCGTGGCACTGCATCGCCTGCTGCGCCACCGCGTGCCCGACTACCACTATGAGCAGCACATGGGGGGGGCGGTGTACCTGTTCATGCGCGGGCTCGACCAGCCCGGCGCGGGGGTGCATGCGCACCGGCCGCCCTGGGCCCTGATCGACGCCCTGGACCAGCGCTTGCGCGAGGGCGATGCATGAGTTTGCGCCCCCTCACCCATTCAACTTTGCCACCGCCGCTCACGGCGCTGGACCGCAGCTTTGCAGCCTGGCTGAACGACCAACAAAGCAGCACGCACCCCAGCCACCTTTGGCTGGCGGCGTTGGTGAGCCATCAGTGGGGGCGCGGCCATGCCTGCCTTGACTTGCAGTCACTGCAAAGCCAGCCCGCGGCGTTGCTGGGCTGGACGCCGGATGAGGTCCATCGCCTGCCGACCGACTGTGCCGAGCTTGTGGACACCCTGCCCTGGACGCAGGGTGAGCATTCCCCACTGGTAAATCAGGGCCACCGCTTGTACCTGCGCCGTGCCTGGGCCGCCGAGCAAACCATTCGCACCGCCTTGCAGTTGCGCATTGCGACGCCCGTTGCCGCCCCTGCCGAGTTGGAAGACTGGCTCAATCAATTGTTTGACGCACCCCAGGACACGGTAGGGCAAGACATGCAGCGCCAAGCTTGCCGTTTGGCGGCGACGCAGCAAGTGGCGCTCATCACGGGCGGGCCCGGCACGGGCAAAACCACCACCGTGGCGCGCTTGCTGGCCTTGCTACAGCGTGCAGCCCCGACCCCCTTGCGCATAGGCTTGGTGGCGCCCACGGGCAAAGCGGCGGCGCGTCTGAGCGAATCGCTGCAGAAAGCCCAGCAAGGCCTGCCCGAAGGCTGGGGGCAAGACTTGCCCACCCAAGCCCAAACCTTGCATCGCTTGTTGTACAGCCATGCAGGCACCTCCACAGGTGAAGCCACATTGCCGCTGGACCTGCTGGTGGTGGACGAAGCCTCGATGATGGACCTGGAAATGACGGCCACCCTGTTGCAGGCCCTGCCACCCTCGGCCCGTTTGATCCTCTTGGGCGACCGCGATCAACTGGCCTCGGTGGAAGCCGGCGCCGTGCTCGCACAGTTGTCCGACGGGCCTTTGCTGAAAGCCCAGCGCGAAACCCTGCTGTACAGCCACCGCTTTGACCAAGGCAGCGGCATTGGCCAGTGGGCCCGCGCCGTACAAGGCGTTCAAGCGGAAGAACTGCGCAAACTCTGGTCGCAAGCGCCACAGGTCTTCAAGCACACAGAGGCAGATGTCACCCGCCTGAGTTGGACCACAGCCCACGGCCCGCCAATCACCGACATGCTGAAGGCGGCATGGGGCCCTTGGTGGTCTGAGTTGCAGGCACTCCTGGCCTCAGGGCAAGGCGCCAGCGATGCGCAAGCGCACAACTTGATGGTGGCCTTCAGCCGCTTCATCGTGCTGTGTGGCTTGCGCGAGGGGCCCTGGGGTGTGAAGAACCTGAACCGCCTGAGCGCCCAAGCCCTGGGCCTGCCAGACACCCAGTGGTGTGCAGGCCGGCCCGTGATGGTGACGCGCAACAATGCGGGCCTGGGCCTGATGAATGGCGACATTGGCTTGTGCCTGCCCCGCGCTGGCGCCACGCCGCAAGATCCGCCGACCTTGCGCGTGGCTTTTCCCCAGGGCGCAGACGGTGTGCGATGGGTCGCTCCTTCGCGACTGGATGCGGTGGAAACCGTGTTCGCCATGACGGTGCACAAGTCCCAAGGCTCCGAGTTTGAGCATGTGCTCTTGGTCCTGCCCGACCGACCTGCGCCCGTGCTCACGCGCGAATTGGTCTACACCGGCTTGACGCGTGCCCGCAAACGACTGACTCTGTGGGTGCCGCAAGCGCAGGTGCTGTGGCAAGCCTGTGCCCAGCAAGTGGTGCGCAGTGGCGGATTGGCCGACTGAGCTCAGAAGCGCTGAGACGCCAGCAAAGCTTCCACCTCATGGCGTGAAGGCGCCCCCAAAATACCGTGAGGGCGCTGGCATTTCAAGGCCGCCGTGGCCGCGCCAAAACGCAAGGCCTCGCGGTCCGGCATGCCGTGGGCCAAAGCCAAGCCCAAGCCCGCGTGAAAGGCATCTCCCGCACCCAAGGTGTCAATGACTTGCGCCACTTGGAAAGCTGGCAAGTGCTGCACCGTCTCACCGCGACGCAGCCAATACAAACCGCGCGGCCCCAGGGTGACCACCGCCACCTGCGGTTCGTTGCCCCAAGCAAGCGCGGCCAGCAAGCCCTCGTTCACGTCGCCAGGATGAAAGCCTTGCAAGCCAGGCTCGGAAAAAGCCACCCAATCGGCGAGCGGCACGAGCCGCTGCAAATCCGCCAAGGGCGACACATCGCCATCAAGCAAACTCGGAATGCCCGTTTGGCGTGCCAGCACCAAGGCACGCTGCGCCCACACAGGACAGCGCGGGTCAGCGAGCAAGAAGTCCACGCCGGCCAACCAGGAGGCGGCAAATTCGGCAGGCGCCGACAAGGCACTGCCTTTGTGATTGAAGATCATGCGCTCGCCTCGCGCATCCAAAATGATGGAAGAGATGGAGCTGCTTTGTCCCGGCGTGACCTGCAGCCGCGACACATCCACGCCTTCGCGCTCAAAGTGCGCGCGAAAAACTTGCGCGGCAGCGTCATCGCCCATCGGGCCGACAAAGCCCACATCTGCGCCCAAGCGTGCCAGGGCCACCGCGGCATTGGCCGACATGCCACCCACCCCTTGGTGGAAAGAATGTGCAGGTGTTTTGGTGGGTTGCGCGGGAAACGCTTCGATGCCAAACATCAGGTCGAGCGCCACATGGCCTACGCACAACATGCGAGGCCTTGCTCCACCAGGTGAAGACGCGCGGGCGGTCAAGCGTCTCAACGTGCCATGTAAATGACCACGCCCACCACCACGGCGCCAGCCAGCCAGACCCAGCCTGGCAAGCCACCTGAGGCCGCAGGCGCAGCTTCGGCAGCGGCCGGCGCATCGGCGCTGGCCGCCTCGGCTTTGGGATACAGCTTTTCGGTCTCGGTGTCGAAACGCTTGAAGAAATCTTCCGACAAGGACTTGGCAACCCCATCGATCAGGCGCTGGCCCAACTGGGCAATCTTGCCGCCCACTTGGGCATGCACGGTGTAGCTGAGTTCGCAGCCTTCGGCATTGGGCGCGAGCGCCACTTGGGCCGTGCCCTTGCCAAAGCCGGCCACGCCGCCCTGGCCTTCAAAGCTCAGGGTGTAGCTGGCAGGCGGGTTCATGTCGCTGAGCACAATCTTGCCGCTGAACTTGGCCGACACCGGGCCGATTTTCAACGAGGTACCCATGCTGAACTGGTTGTCGCCGGTGACCTCGATGCGGTCGCAGCCAGGGATGCAGGCCTTCAAAATCTCGGGGTTGTTCAGCGCGTCCCACGCCTGTTGTTGCGTGACGCTGAGTTGGCGGGTGCCTTGCATGTCCATAGGTTTCTCCTGGTGTGATGGTTGGCGAGCCTTGGGGGTTTCAGCGCCGCAGCAATGTGCGCAGCGCCTCGGCCAAAGACTCCAATTTGCTCAGATTATGAATCGCCAGCATGCCATCGGCATGCCGGTTCAAAACAGCTGCTCCCCGCGCCAGCGGCGAATAGCCGTCAAAGCGCAACAAAGGGTTGAGCCACAAGAGGCTGCGGGTGTGCCGTTTGAGCCAGCGCAGGGCCTCGTCGAGTTGCTCGGGCTCGCCGGTATCCAGGCCATCCGAGATCACCAGCACCACCGTGCGCCGCCCGATCAGGCGGCGGGCATGCTGTTGGCGCAGCTCATTCAAGGATTGCCCGAGCCGGGTTCCGCCGGCGAAGTCCTGAATTTGCGCGCTGGCTTGGTGCAGCATGTCGTCGGTGTCGGCCAAACGAAACGCAGAAGACACATCGGTCAGGCCGGTGCCAAAGGCGAACACGTCACGCCGCTTGCAGCGGCGGGTGGCGGCATGCAAAAAAGCCAGCAACAAGCGTGCATAGCGCTCCATCGAGCCGGAGACATCCACCAGGATCAGCAGGGGCAAAGGCTGCTGCCGGGGCGTCAAACGCGGCAACGTCAGCAACTCGCCATCCATTTGCGCAGAACGTCGCAAGGCACGGTGCCAATGGATGCGCGCGCCGCGCACGCCAGGGCGAGTGCGTCGGCCAGGCAACTCAGGCAAAGGCAAGGCAATGTCGCGGGCCAGTTTCTCCACGAGCTGATACTCGCTGGCGCCCAGGGCGTTGAAGTCCGCATGCCGCAAACGCTGCGCGTCGCTGGCCGTCATGGCCGCATCGAACTCCACCTCTTTGTCGGGTTGCGCGGGCTTGGCCTGGCCATAGCCTTGTTGGGGTGACAAGGCCTCGCGCACGCGCGGCCGCTTCTTGGAAGGCTCGGCTTTGCCCTCGGCACTGGGCAGCATTTGCGACAACAGTTTGTTGGCCACTTCGGGGTCGCGAAAGAAGGCGTCAAACAGCTCACGAAACACCAGGCGGTCTTGTTCACGGCTGATCAGCACCGACTCCAAGGCCGCTGAAAAATCGGCTTTGCGTTCGAAGCCCACCAGTTGGGCCGCCTCAATGGCCAGCACAATCCGCGCGCTGTCGGTGCGCACACCGGCACGGCGCAAGGTACGGCCAAAGCCCACGATGTTGGAGGCCAGCTTGCCGTGGCGTGCATCACCGAGCAACATGGGGCTGCGCGCGGGTCAGGGGGTGGGCTCGGGTTGCAACAACTCGGACACCAGGGGCGTCAGAGCCGCCACATCTTCGCGCTGCTTGAACAAGATGCCTGCCGTGTCGGCCACCACTTCGGGGTCGAGGGACAAGGTGTCCAGCGCCACCAGGGCTTTGGCCCACTCCACGCTTTCTGCAATGCCGGGGCTGCGCTGAAACGCGTTGGCAAAGGGCTGACTGCGCAAACGTCCGACAAAGGCGGCGACCTGCTGGGCCAAGGCCTCGCTGGCTTGCGGCACCTGGCGCCGCACGATGCTCAACTCGCGCTCTCGGTCGGGGTAGTCCATCCAGTGGTAGAGGCAGCGGCGTTTGACCGCGTCATTGAGGTCGCGCGTGCGGTTGCTGGTGAGAATGGTGACGGGCGGCACTTTGGCGCGCACCGTGCCCAACTCGGGAATCGACACCTGGTATTCGCCCAGGTATTCCAGCAAAAAAGCTTCAAACGGCTCGTCGGCCCGATCGACCTCGTCGATCAACAACACCGCGCCGGGCGCGGGCGTCTCCAGGGCCTGGAGCAAGGGTCGGCGAATCAGGTATTGCGACTGGTAAACCTCGCGCTCGATGTCAGCCGCTTGGGCCCTGTCTTGCGCCGCGCGCATGTGCAGCATTTGCGCCGCATAGTTCCATTCGTACAGCGCCTCGCGCAACTCCAGGCCGTCGTAGCACTGCAAACGCAACAAGCTGCGCTGCAGCACCCGGGCCAGAGCCTTGGCCAATTCGGTTTTGCCCACGCCGGGCTCGCCTTCGAGCAGCAGAGGGCGTTGCAGTTTCAGGGCCAAAAAAACCGCCGTCGCGAGACGGCGGTCGGGTTCGTAGCCTTCGGCCTGCAGGGCCGCAATCAGTGAATCAATCGAGGTCATCCCGCCAATTGTTTCACAGCCCGCTGCACTTGCACACTGATGAGGTGGGCACGGTAGGCTGCAGAGGCGTGCAGGTCGCTGCTGAGCTCGGCGGCGTCGATCTTGACGGCGGCGGCGGCTTCCGGAGTGAAGCTCTTGCTGAGCGCATCTTCCAGGCCTTTGTGGCGGAACACGCCACTGCTGGAAGCGCCGGTGATGGCCACGCGCACGCCTTGGGCTGTTTGGGCCACAAAGACGCCCACGAGGGCAAAACGCGAAGCCTGTTGAATGAACTTCAGGTAGATGGCTTTTTGCGGCACGGGGAAATGAATCGCCGTGATGATCTCGCCCGCTTGCAAGGCCGTGGTGTACATGCCCTGGAAGAAGTCGTCGGCCGCAATCTTGCGCTGGTTGGTGTGCACCGTGGCGCCCAAGGCCAGCACCGCGCTGGGATAGCAGGCTGCAGGGTCATTGTTGGCCACCGAACCGCCCAGGGTTCCCATGGCACGCACCTGCTTGTCACCGATTTGGCCGGCCAGCGCGGCCAGGGCCGGAATGTGCTGGCGCACCATGGCGTTTTCTGCCACGTCGGCATGGCGTGTCATGGCGCCAATGGCCAGGGCTTGGCCGTCCTGACAAATGCCCTGCAATTCGGCCACGCGGCCCAGGTCGACCAGTTGCTCAGGGCTGGCCAGGCGCTGCTTCATGGAAGCCAGCAAGGTTTGCCCGCCCGCCAGAGGTTGACCGCCAGCAGCGATCAGTTGGGTGGCAGCAGACAGCGAAGTGGGTTGTTCAAATGTGAATGCGTACATGCAATGTTCCTCCAGTCATCAAGCCTTGGCGGCCTGGATCGCTTGCCACACGCGATGGGGCGTGGCAGGCATGTCAAGATCTTTCACGCCCACAGACGACAAAGCGTCCAGGACAGCGTTCATCACCGCGGGTGGCGAGCCAATGGCGCCGGCCTCGCCGCAGCCTTTGGTTCCCAGCGGGTTGTGGGTGCACGGGGTGCACACATGGCCGATTTCAAAATGGGGGAAATCGTCGGCGCGCGGCATGGCGTAGTCCATGAAGGAGCCGGTCAGCAACTGGCCGGTTTCTTTGTCGTACACGCAGTTTTCCAGCAGCGCCTGGCCAATGCCCTGTACCAGTCCGCCATGCACCTGGCCTTCGACAATCATCGGGTTGATGATGGTGCCGAAGTCGTCCACCGCGGTGAAGCGGTCGACGCGGGTTTCGCCGGTTTGCGGATCGATTTCGATTTCGCAAATGTAGGTGCCTGCGGGGAAGGTGAAGTTGGTCGGGTCGTAGAACGCTGTTTCGTTCAGGCCCGGCTCCAGCTTGTCCAGCGGGTAGTTGTGGGGCACATAAGCCGTCAGCGCGACTTGGCCAAAGGTGACCATTTTGTCGGTGCCCTTGACCTTGAACTCGCCATTCACGAACTCGATGTCGGCATCGCTGGCTTCCATCAGGTGCGCCGCAATTTTCTTGGCCTTGGCCTCGATCTTGTCGAGCGCGCGCATGATGGCTGCGCCGCCCACGGAGATGGAGCGTGAGCCATAGGTTCCCATGCCAAAGGGCACACGACCGGTATCGCCGTGCACCACGTCGACCGCATCCACCGCCACGCCCAGGCGCGAGGCCACGACTTGTGCAAAGGTGGTTTCATGGCCTTGGCCATGGCTGTGCGAACCCGTGAACACGGTCACGCTGCCCGTGGGATGCACGCGCACTTCACCGCACTCGAACAGGCCAGCGCGGGCGCCCAAAGCGCCAGCAATGTTGCTGGGGGCAATGCCGCAGGCTTCGATGTAGCTGGAGTAGCCAATGCCACGCAGCTTGCCTTTGGCGGCCGAGGCCGCCTTGCGTGCTGCAAAGCCTGCAACGTCGGCCAGCTTTTGGGCCTCCGACATGCAGGCGGGGTAGTCGCCAATGTCGTACTGCAGGGCCACCGGCGTTTGGTACGGGAAGGTGGTGATGAAATTGCGCTTGCGAATTTCGTCTTGCCCCAGGCCCAGCTCCCAGCCTGCGCGGCTGACGATGCGCTCCAGCAAATAAGTGGCTTCAGGGCGACCGGCCCCACGGTAAGCATCCACCGGTGCGGTGTTGGTGAACCAGGCATCGACTTCCACATAGACCTGCGGGGTGGTGTACTGCCCTGCCAACAAGGTAGCGTAGAGAATCGTCGGGACCGCGGTGGCAAAGGTCGACAGGTAAGCGCCCAGGTTGGCGTCGGTGTGCACGCGCAGCGCCAGAAACTTGCCATCTTTGTCCATGGCCAGTTCAGCGTGGCTGACATGGTCACGGCCGTGGGCATCGCTCAAGAAGGCCTCGTTGCGATCGGCGTTCCACTTGATGTTGCGGTTCAGCTTTTTGGCGGCCCAGGTCAGGCAAACGTCTTCGGCGTAGAGGTAAATTTTGGAACCGAAGCCACCGCCCACATCGGGGGCGATCACGCGCACTTTGTGCTCGGGCAACCCCATGACAAAGGCGGTCATGAGCAGGCGCTCGACGTGCGGGTTTTGGTTGGAAACGTACAGCGTGTACTCGTCGTTGGCACGGCTGTAAGAGCCAATGGCGGCACGCGGCTCCATGGCGTTGGGCACCAAACGGTTGTTGACCAGGTCGAGCTTGGTCACATGGGCCGCTTGGGCAAAGGCTGCATCCACTTGGGCTTTGTCGCCAATGGCCCACTTGTAGCAGTGGTTGTCCGCCGCTTCGGCATGCACGCTGGGTGCGCCTGCTTTTTGCGCAGCGCCCACATCGACCACGGCCGGCAACACGTCGTAGTTCACTTCCACGAGCTCGGCGGCATTGCGCGCTTGCTCCAGGGTTTCCGCGACCACCATGGCCACATGGTCGCCCACATAGCGAACCTTGCCCTGGGCCAGGATCGGGTGCGGCGGCTCTTTCATGGGCTGGCCATCGGTGCTGGTGATCAGCCAACCGCAGGGCAAGCCGTTGATTTTGTCGTTGGCAACATCGGCGCCGACAAACACATCGAGCACGCCCGGCGCAGCTTTGGCCGCGGCCACATCGATGGACACGACGTTGGCATGCGCATGCGGTGAGCGAACGAACACGGCGTGGGCCTGGTTGGCCAACACCACATCGTCTGTGTACTGGCCTGCGCCCGTCAAAAAGCGGTAGTCTTCCTTGCGGCGGACAGACTCACCGATGTGCGGCAGATTGGCAAAATCGGATGCTCCCATGATGGTGCCCTCCTTAGGCTTTCATGGCGGCAGCACCTTGCTGAACCGCTTTGACAATGTTTTGGTAACCGGTACAACGGCACAAATTGCCTTCGAGCTGCTCGCGAATTTCGGCTTCGCTGGCATTGGGATGGCGCTGGCACAAATCGACAGCGCTCATGACCATGCCGGGGGTGCAAAAACCGCACTGCAGGCCATGGCACTCCTTGAAAGCGGCTTGCATGGGGTGCAAGGTGCCATCGGGTTGGGCCAAGCCTTCAATGGTCGTGATCTCGGCGCCACCGGCCTGTGCGGCCAGGATGTTGCAGGACTTGACCGAGCGGCCGTTCATGACCACGGTACAAGCGCCGCACTGTGCTGTGTCACAGCCGACGTGGGTGCCGGTGAGTTGCAGGTTGCCGCGCAAGGCCTGCACCAGCAGGGTGTTGGGGGCAACGTCCAACGACACTGCTTTGCCGTTGACCTTCAATTGAACTTGCATGTTGTATCTCCAATGACTTCTGGTAATTCCAATGAGGATGATCTTAACAACTGGACCCCCTGACCCCTAGGTATTACCCTTAGGCGGGGTTTCTCAAGGTTTCCCTGCGTTCGGGAAGAAAAGCTGCTCATTGTTGATTTTGTAGGCTGCCACCGCAGCCTGACCTGCCGGGGAAATCACCCAATCGACGAATTTTTGAGCCAAATCAAGCTTCACATGGGCGTGCTTGGCGGGGTTCACCGCCATCACGCCGTACTGGTTGAACAAACGGGTATCACCCTCGACCAAAACTGTCAGGTCGGCCCGGTTTTTAAAGCTCAGCCAGGTGCCTCGGTCCGTCAACACATAAGCGCCCGACGAAGCAGCAATGTTCAAAGCTGGGCCCATGCCACAGCCGCATTCCTTGTAGCCGGCACCTTTGTTGTCCAGGCCCGCGAGTTTCCAATACCGCAGTTCTGCGGCGTGGGTGCCGCTTTTGTCACCGCGGGAAACAAAGGGTGCCTGTCGGCTGGCGATGTTTTTCAGCGCCGACACAATGTCTTTCCCTTTTGTGGCGGCCGCATCCGAGGCTGGGCCCACCAAGACAAAGTCGTTGTACATGACGGCAAAACGCTTGACGCCCCAGCCATCGGCCACAAATTTTTCCTCGGCGGCCTGATCGTGCACAAACACGATGTCTGCGTCACCGCGGCGCCCCATGTCCAAGGCCTGACCGGTGCCCAGGGCCACAACCTTCACATCCACGCCGGTGGCCGCCTTGAAGGCAGGCAGCAACTGGCCAAACAGGCCAGATTGTTCGGTCGATGTCGTGGAGGCCATGACGATCTGGCCGGTCTGAGCCCATACCGCCGTGGTCATGCCGAGCGTGAGCATGGCCACGCGAAGAAAGCCAGCGAGCAATTTCATAAAGTTTCTCCTTGTAAAAACAAATGGGCCTGCGGATAGCGGGCTTCCAAAGGGGTGTTGAAAAATTCATGGACGGGCAAGTCCGCCAAAATGCGGCCCTGCTCGAGGTACAGCACCCGCGTGGCCAAACGCTTGACCTGGCCGAGGTTGTGGCTGCTGAAAACCAGGGTCACCGGCGTGTCTGCATCGACGGGGTTGGCCGCATAAGCAGCGATCAGTTGTTCGACCTCGCGCTTGGCGCGGGGGTCCAAACTGGCGGTCGGCTCATCCAACAGCAACACATGCGGCAGCAGTGCGCACACGCGGGCCATTGCCAGGCGTTGTTGCTGGCCACCGGACAAGGTGGGCGCGGCTTGCTTGGCAATGTCTTGCAAACCGACCTGCACCAAGGCCTGGCGCGCTTTCTCGCTGGCGTCTTTCCAGGGGACCCCGGACAGCCACAGGCCCAAAGCCACATGCCGCTGCGCGCTCATGCGCAGCATGTGGGGGCGCTGGAACAGCATGCCCTGACGCACATGCGGGTTGGTTTGAAGCGTTCCCTCTGCAGGTTTCAACAAGCCATGCAACACGCGCAGCAGCGTGCTTTTACCCGACCCGTTGGCGCCCACCAAGGCGACCCGCTCCCCCGCATGGATGCTCAGGTGGATGTCGCGCAAAGTCCATTGCGCGCCCCAACGCCAGCCCATGCCAGAGGCGCGCCAAACCGGCGCCGTCATGCAAGGCCCCCTTCGAGCATGGGGCCTTGGGTCGGCCGCTGCTGTCGGTGCCAGCGCCCCAGCAACGCCAGGGCGGTGTTCAACACCAGCACCACGCCCAGCAAGACACAGCCCAAAGCCAAGGCCAGTGGCAGGTCGCCCTTGCTGGTTTCCAAGGCAATGGCCGTGGTCATGACACGGGTGAAGCCATCAATGTTGCCGCCCACGATCATGACGGCCCCTACTTCGGAAATGGCGCGTCCAAAGGCGGTAATGGCCACGGTCAATAGAGCGAAGCGCTCATCCCAGACCAGCAGCACGGCGCGCATGCCTGGCCTGGCGCCCAAGGAGGCGAGTTGCTCGCCGTGAGAGCGATCGGCGTCTTCAATCCATTGGCGGGTCAACGCAGTGACCACTGGCAAGACCAGCACGGTTTGCGCCATGACCATGGCTTTGAAGCTGAACAGCCAGCCTAAAAATCCCAAAGGCCCGCTGCGGGACAGCAAAAGATAAATCACCAAGCCCACCACCACCGAAGGCAAGGCCAAAAATGTGTTGAGCAGGGTCAACACCGCACCACGCCCTGCAAAACGGGCCACCCCCAGCCAGGCGCCCAACATCAGGCCACCGATGCATCCCAAGAGGCAGGCCAGCGCACTGACGGCCAAAGACCGCCCCACGATGGCGAGCAACACAGGATCGAAGGAAAACAGCAGGGAAAGTGCCGTGGCGGCGCTGTCAAAAAAAGAATTCATGGCGGAAGGTCATGGGGTATCGTAGAGAATGCAATAAATCCCTGCGATATGAATTTCTGTGCATAGCGTTCACCTTCACTACACCTTGGATGCCCAACAAGCCCCGACGCCGGGACTGGTCAGCCACCCCTTGATGACAATGCTGCAAAGCATTGAAAAGCAAGGCTCCATCAGCGCTTCAGCGCGGGAGTTGGGCCTGTCCTATCGCCATGTCTGGGGCGCCCTCAAGCGCTGGGAACAAGAGCTTGGCAATGAACTGATCGTCTGGGAGAAAGGCCAAGCGGCGCGCTTGACCGAGTTTGGCCGCAAGCTCATGTGGGCCGAGCGCCAAACCCAGGCGCGATTGGCCCCGCAAATTCAGGCCCTGCGCGCCGACCTGGAGCGCACTTTTGCCGCGGCCTTCGACCCCGACGTGCATGTGCTGACCCTGTACGCCAGCCACGATGACGCCGTCGCCCGCCTGCAAGAGCAAACCGCCTCCCAGGGCCTTCACCTGGATGTGCGCTTTTGCGGCAGCGTGGACGCCATTCGAGCCCTGAACGAAGGGCGTTGCAGCGTGGCGGGCTTTCACACCCTGGAAACGCCTGCCGCCCGCTCTTTCTCGGCGCGCACCTACAAGCCATTGCTTAAATTGGGTCAACACAAATTGATCGGGTTTGCCAAGCGCTGGGTGGGCCTGATGGTCGCGCCAGGCAACCCGCTGGCGCTGCAATCCCTTGACGATGCGGTGTCCCGTCAGGCCCGATTTGTCAACCGTGATTTGGGCACAGGCACGCGCGTCTTGCTGGACCAATGGCTGCAAGAGCGTGGGCTGACGGGCGGCCATTTGAAGGGCTACGAGGACGCAGAGCCCTCGCATGCGGCCGTTGCTGCGCGGATTGCCTCTGGCAGGGCCGACGTCGGTCTTGGCATTCAAAGCGCTGCCCAGCGACAAGGACTGAGCTTTGTGCCCCTGCAGACCGAAAATTACTGGCTGGTCTGCCTCAAGTCTGCCCTGGAGACAGCCGCCGTGGCCAGCCTGCGCAAGCGTTTGCAGAGCCAGGATTGGCAACATGCGCTTGACAGCATTCCCGGCTACCAAGCCCACACGCCAGGCCAGGTGCAGTCACTGAGGCGGGTTTTACCTTGGTGGGGGCCGCCGCTTTTGGGCAATAATTCATAAACGACATGTCATTTCAGACTTTTCCCTTTCTGGGGCCACTGCATGAATCTTTTGCTTAAATTCAGCGCGTTGATTGATGACATCAACACGCGCTTTGGAACGCTGGCCAGCTGGGCCATCGTACTTTCCTGTTTCATCAGCTGCGGCAATGCCTTGATTCGGTTCGGCTTCAGCCTCAGCTCCAACGCCTGGCTCGAGATTCAATGGTATTTGTTTGCCTTGTGCGTGATGCTGGGCGCCTCGGTGGTGCTGCGCCTGAACGAGCATGTGCGCGTGGATATTTTCTACGGCCAAGCTTCCTCACGTGCCAAGGTTTATGTGGATATTTTTGGCTTGGTGGTCTTCTTGCTGCCTGTCATGGGCTTGATGGCTTACCTGGCCCTGCCCCAATTTCTCAAAATGTTCGCCAACAATGAGATGTCGACCAACGCCGGTGGCCTGATCCGCTGGCCCGCCATGATGCTCTTGCCTTTGGGCTTCTTCCTGGTTTTCTTGCAAGGTTTGTCTGAAACCATCAAACGCGTGGCCTGGCTGCGCGGCGAATTCGAAATGAACCTGGTGTACGAGAGGCCCCTGCAATGACCGTCGAACAATTTGCGCCCCTCATGTTCCTGGGGCTGATCCTGGTGATGCTGATCGGCTTTCCGGTCTCATTCTCTCTCGGTGCCCTGGGCCTGTTCTGTGGCTTCTTTGCGATTCACATGGGCTGGTTCCCGGCCAACTTCCTGGGCAACTTGCCCTTGAACGTGTTTGGCATTTTGTCGAATGAGTTGTTGCTGGCCATCCCCTTTTTCACCCTGATGGGGACCATTCTTGAAAAATGCGGCCTGGCGGAAGACATGCTGGACTCCATGGGCCAGTTGTTTGGCCCGGTCCGCGGTGGCCTGGGTTACTCGGTCATCATTGTGGGCTTCATTCTGGGCGCCATCACCGGCACGGTCGCGGGCCAGGTCATTGCCATGGCCATGATCTCCTTGCCCGTCATGATGCGCTACGGCTACGACATGCGCTATGCCACCGGCGTGCTGGCTGCCTCGGGCACCATCACCCAACTGGTGCCCCCCTCTTTGGTGCTGGTGGTCATGGCCGACCAATTGGGCCAGTCGGTGGGCGACATGTACAAAGGTGCTTGGGGCCCGTCCATCTTGCAAATCATTTTGTTTGCGTTGTACACCTTCATTCTGAGCCGCCTGCGCCCGAACATGATGCCAGGCGTGCCACCGGAAGCCCGCACCCTGCACGGCTGGTCGCTGTGGGCCAAATGCCTGCGCGGCATCATCCCCTCGGCCATTCTGATTTTTGCTGTCTTGGGCAGCATGGGCGGCTTGCCTGGCATTGACACGGCCGTGGCCACACCCACAGAAGCCGGTGCCATGGGCGCCGTGGGCGCCTTCATCCTGGCGGCCGTCCACCGACGCCTGAGCTGGGACCTGATCAAGGAAGCCATGGGCGGCACCATGCGCATCACGGCCATGGTGGTCTTCATCCTGATTGGCTCGCGCGTGTTCTCGCTGGTGTTCCAAGGCGTGGACGGCGGTAAATGGATCGAGCACATGCTGAGCGATTTGCCAGGGGGCCAGGTGGGCTTCCTGATCGTGGTCAACATCTTCATTTTCTTCCTGGCGTTCTTCCTCGACTTTTTCGAGATCGCCTTCATCATCCTGCCCATGCTGGGGCCCGTCGCAGCCAAAATGGGCATTGACCAAATTTGGTTCGGCGTGCTGCTGTGCGTGAACATGCAAACCAGCTTCATGCACCCGCCTTTTGGCTTTGCCTTGTTCTACCTTCGCGGCATTTCCGACTCGCTCTTCAAGTCGGGGGCCATCCCCAGAAAAGTGGAGTCGCGTGACATTTACCTGGGTGCCATTCCCTGGGTGATCCTTCAGTTGTTGCTGGTGGTCATTGTGATCTTCGTGCCGGAAACCGTCACCTCGTTCCTGGACAAGCCGCCTGTGGTGGATTTGAACAACGTGCAAATTGAGGCGCCCACAGACGACCTCAACCTGAACAACGAAGCGCCTGACATGAACGAGCTGTTTGGCAACAAACCCGAGCCGGCAGCCAAGCCATGAGTGAAGCCGTGCAAGGATCGGTCGAGGGCCGGTCCTTCACGCGCAGCAGCCAGTGCCTGGCCTGCCTGATGGTGCTGGGAGTTCTGTGGCAAGGCTGGCTGGCCCTGAATCAACCCGGCAGCGAGCCGCTGGACCGCACAACCTCGGTGCTCCTGGGCCTGGGACTGCTGTCTTTGCTGGCCTGTTTGGCTTTCATCCTGACCAGCCGCACCTGCATTGACGACACCCACATCAGCCAAACCGGGGTCTGGCCACGCAAAGTGGCCATTGCAAAAATCTCGCAACTGAAAATGATCCATGTGCCGCGCCTGACCTGGCTGATTGCGCCACGCCTGGTGGTGCGCACCGGCCTGACCGGCTGGTATGTTTTTCATGCGGCCGAAGACCCCGTGATTCAGCGCTTTTGGTCGCTGAGCCTGCGTCCCTACACAGCATCCGCCCCAAATTAAAAAAGCCCCTTTCGGGGCTTTTGGGGATGCGTCATGCACAAGGCGCTTACAGTTTCTGCGAGGCCATGAACTGGTCGAAACGCATTTCCGCAAAACGGAACCACAGGACTTGGTCGCGCTGGAAAGTGCGCAGGTCTTCGTAGATTTTTTTCCACTCCGGGCTCTTGGCATTGTTCTCGGCAAACACTTCCATGGACGCCTTGAACGAAGCTTCCATTACGGCTTGCGAGAACGGCAACACCTTGGTCTTGGCGGCCACCAATTGTTTCAAGGCCGTGGGATTCAATGCATCGTACTTGGCCAGCATGTCGGCGTTGGCATAGGCCGCAGCAGTTTCGACAATGGCTTGGTTTTCGGGCGACAAGGCGGCAAAAGCTTTCTGGTTGATGAAGAAGTCCACCTCGGGGCCGCCTTCCCACCAGCCAGGGTAGTAATAGAAGGGCGCCACTTTGTTGAAGCCCAGCTTCTGGTCGTCATAAGGACCTACCCACTCCGCTGCATCCAAGGTGCCTTTTTCTAGGGCTTGGTAAATTTCACCGCCGGGAATGCTTTGCGGCACGGCGCCCAACTTCTGCATCACCTCGCCAATCAGGCCGCCGCCCAAGCGCATCTTCATGCCCTTGAAGTCGCTGACCGATTTGATTTCCTTGCGGTACCAGCCACCCATTTGGGTGCCGGTGTTGCCGCCGGCAAAGCTCACCATGCCATAGTTGGCATAGAACTCGTTCATCAGCTTGCGACCATTGCCATGCTTCATCCAGGCATTCATCTGGCGGGCGTTGAGGCCGAAGGGCACGGCCGAGCCCAAGGCGAAAGCGGGGTTCTTGCCATAGAAGTAGTAGGGCACGGTATGGGCCATTTCGACGGAGCTGTTTTGCACGCCATCGACCACGCCAAAAGCGGGCATCAACTCGCCACCGGCATGCACGGAAATTTCAAACTTGCCACCCGACATGGCTTTGACCTGCCTGGCAAACACTTCTGCACCACCGAAAATGGTGTCCAAGGCTTTGGGGAAGCTGGAAGCCAGGCGCCAGCGCACGGCGGCCTGGGCGTGCACTGCAGGCGCCACACCTGTGGCCAAAACGCCAGCGATGCCAGCTTGCTTGATGAGAGAACGACGATCCATGCTTGACTCCAATTCAGTCTCGAAAAGAAAAAGGGGCCAGACGACCCCGGGGAAACCCTGAATTGTAAGCAATCTGCACCCCACAAACTGCGGGGGTTTGGCAAAAGCAGTCGCTGAATGGGGGTCAGACCACCCGCTTGAGCGTGGCGCCGCTCGAAGCCGCAGACTGGTCGCAAAGGTCCCCAAAA
>CAINMN010000372.1 GCA_903850735.1 uncultured Burkholderiales bacterium
ACTTGTGCAAAGCGCTGATGGTGTCGTAGAACTGCTCGCCGCCTTTGTCGTAGCGGCGCATGCGCTCGCCCAGCACCTTCAGCAGCCAGGCATCGCTGACTTCGGCCAGCTTCTCGCGGCTGGCCGCCACGGTGAGCGTTTCCAGGGTGTTGAGCAAGCGCCGGGCATCGCCATCGGCATAGGCCACCAAGCGTTGCCGTGCCGCGTCCTCGATGGCGGGCACGCCGCCTTGCGTCTGGGCTTTGTCCAGCAGGGCTTGCAAATCGTCTTCTGACAAAGGCTGCAGCACATACACCGCCGCCCGGGACAACAAAGCCGAGTTAACTTCGAACGAGGGGTTCTCGGTGGTGGCGCCAATGAAGGTGAACAGGCCCGACTCCACATGCGGCAAAAAAGCGTCTTGCTGGCTTTTGTTGAAGCGGTGCACCTCGTCGACAAACACAATCGTGTGCTGCGCTTGCAAGCCATCGCGCGCGGCTTGTGCCAACTCCACCGCCTCGCGAATTTCCTTCACGCCGCCGAGCACCGCACTGATGGCGAGGAATTGGGCGTCAAAGGCATCGGCCATCAAGCGGGCGATGGTGGTCTTGCCCACCCCCGGCGGGCCCCACAAAATGCAGCTGTGCGGCTGGCCGGACTCAAAGGCCACGCGCAAGGCCATGCCCTCGCCCAGCAGATGCTGCTGCCCAATGACCTCGGCCAAATTTCGCGGGCGCAGGCGCTCTGCCAAAGGCGCATGCCCAGAGAGCGTGGCAGCAGGGGAACGAGGGGTCGCAGCGGGCATGCCCGAAGTGTAAGCCGAAGGCCCCGCCGGGCGGTGCCAGGCATGGCCATAATGCGCAGATGGCACCCACCTACATTGACCACATCACCGTGACCGCGGCCACCCTGAAAGCCGGCGCCCTGGCCGTCGAGCAGGCGCTGGGGGTGCGCGCCCTCACCGGCGGCATGCATCCCCGCATGGGCACCCACAATTTGCTGCTGCGCCTGGGGGACACGCTGTTTCTGGAAATCATTGCCATCCACCCCGAGGCGCCAGCGCCAGATCGGCCGCGCTGGTTTGACCTGGACCGCCGCGACCCGCTGGCCGCCCCTGGCCTGTCGACCTGGGTGGTGCGCTCTGAGCAGTTGGCGGAGCACGCAGCCGCGGCCAGTGAAGACCTCGGCCCTTTGGAGCCCATGAGCCGTGGCGCCTTGACCTGGCACCTGACCATTCCTGCCGATGGCAGCGTGCCCCTGTCTGGCGTGGCGCCAGCCGTGATCGAATGGCACACCGAGCGTCATCCCGCGGCGGGCATGGCCGAGTGTGGTTTGTCGCTGGTGGAGTTGCTGCTGGTACACCCCGATCCTGAGCGGGTGCTGCGCTTGCTGCGCTCCTTGAACCTGCAAGGCCCGGTGCGGGTGCGGGCATGTGAGGCCTCAGAGGGCCCCCACCTTCAAGCCTGGATTCAAACGCCGTCGGGCCTGCGCCAACTGACAGGCGCGATGCCCTTGCTCAAGGCCGGATGACTTGCACGCCCGCGGGTGGCGTGAATTGAAATTGCGCGGCCGTCAGCGAGGACGGGTTCACCTCAAAGCGCTCGAATTGCAGCACCGAGCGCTGGCCAAAGGCGTCCAGAATCTCCAGGCGCGCCAGCGCCACCTCGGCGCCCTGGACACGCAAGCCAATGCGAATGCTTTGCAGCGAAGTTTCTTTTTGCTTGGGCGTGGCCAGCACCCACTCGATGCCCTCGGCGGCGGGAGCGGCCTCGAGTGTGAAGTCTTGTTGCAACACTTTCAGGTCGGCGCTGGACGCGATCAAGGCGGCGGGGGTCGATCCCAGCGCTTGGGCTTGTGAGCGGGCCGTGGCTTGGCCGATGTCGGGGTCGTACAGCCAAAAGGTTTGGCCATCGGCCACCAAGGTTTGTGGAAACGGCTTTTGGTAATCAAACCGAAAACGCCCGGGCCGCATGAACACAAAACTGCCCGTCGATGTTTTGGTCCGCGCCGTTTGCCCTTGCTTGGGCGGCGCGGTCACGGTCTGGGTGAACTCCGCGCGGCCGCTGCGGGCTTGCTTCAAAAATTGCGCGAGGCTGTCCAGGCTGTCCGCCTGGGCCGCCATCGCACTGAGACCCCAAGCCAGTGCGCACCACAGTGCTGGGACAGCCATGCGCAGGTGCATCATTCGGCTCGGCTGGGAACCAGGATGTCGCGCTGGCCGTTGGTGCTCATGGCACTGACCAGGCCGGCTTTTTCCATGTCTTCCACCAGGCGGGCTGCGCGGTTGTAGCCAATCTTCAAATGGCGCTGCACCAGCGAGATGCTGGCCTTGCGGTTCTTGAGCACCACTTCCACGGCC
>CAINMN010000373.1 GCA_903850735.1 uncultured Burkholderiales bacterium
ATTGTGTTGGAAGCGGTCAGGTTGGCACCCGAGCGCATTCACGGGGTCGCGCTGTTGGATACCGGCTTTTTGCCTCGTTCGCCCGGAGAGGCTGGAGCGCTTGAGGAGCGCAAGCGCATGGCATTGCTGGAGGTGGCTCAAACGCAAGGCGTGCGTGCAATGGCCCAAATCTGGGCTCGGGGCATGGTGCACCCCGACAGGCTCAGCGATGATGGCCTCATGGATGACATTCTGAACATGTTCGCGCAACAAAATGTCCATGATTTCGAACGGCAAATTCATGTGCTGCTGAACCGGCCCGATGCCTCCAGCGTCCTGCAGGGCCTCAAAGTGCCTACGGCCCTGATCTGCGGCCAACAAGATGCCTGGTCACCTCCCGCACAACATGTGGCCATGCAACAACTCGCCCCTCACAGCAGTCTGGACTTGATCGCCGATGCCGGTCACATGGCCCCCATGGAGCAACCACAAGCCGTTGCCCAAGTCCTTCGTTCCTGGCTTCAAAAGGTTAGCACCAGCCTCGAATCTAACGACAATAGATCCCGGATCAGTTGAAAATCAAACAATCATCAAAAATTGAACGATTCCATGGAATTGCTAAATAATACAAATGAAGGTGAAAGGGTGTCACCCATGCAAGCGCAAACTGTTCACTGGGAAAGAAGCGATACCAGTCGCATTCCCTTTGCCGTCTACACACAGGCCGACATTCACAAAAAGGAACTGGAGCGTTTCTTTTATCAAAAGCATTGGTGCTATGTCGGGCTGGAAGCTGAAATTCCCGAACCCGGTGATTTCAAGCGAACCACCATCGGAGAGCGCTCGGTCGTCATGACACGCAGCCAAGATGGCCACATCCATGTGGTCGAGAACGTCTGTGCCCACCGTGGCATGGCATTCTGCCGTGAGCGCCATGGCAATCGGAAAGAGCTGGTCTGCCCCTACCACCAATGGAGTTATGCCCTGGATGGCAAGTTGCAAGGCGTTCCCCTGAGGCGTGGCGTTCGGCAAGATGGCAAGGTCAACGGCGGTATGCCCGCTGACTTCGACCCCAAAGAACACGGCTTGAACGCCTTGAAAGTGGCGACGCGCGGTGGCGTGGTGTTTGCATCGTTTGACGCCAATGTAGAGCCTCTGGAAGACTTCATGGGGCCCACCATCCTTCAATACTTTGACCGCCTCTTCAACGGCCGCAAGCTGACCCTGCTCGGCTACAACCGGCAACGCATCCCCGGCAACTGGAAATTGATGCAGGAGAACATCAAAGACCCCTACCATCCCGGCTTGCTGCACACCTGGTTTGTGACCTTCGGTCTTTGGCGGGCAGATAATAAATCGGAACTGCGCATGGACGCACACCATCGGCATGCTGCCATGATTTCCACACGAGGCACGGGTGGCCAGGCCGCAGGCGACAAGGCCCAGGTGACGCAAGTCAGCAGTTTCAAGGAAAACATGACCCTGCACGACCCCAGCTTCCTCGACATCGTGCCAGAGCCGTGGTGGAACGGCCCCACGGCCGTGATGATGACGCTTTTTCCCAGCGTGATCTTCCAGCAGCAAGTCAACAGCGTCTCCACACGGCACATTCAGCCAGATGGTCATGGTGCGTTTGACTTTGTCTGGACCCATTTCGGCTTTGAAAATGACAGTTCAGAGATGCGCGAACGCCGCCTCAGACAAGCCAATCTGTTTGGCCCTGCAGGTTTTGTCTCTGCTGACGATGGGGAGGTCATTGAGTTTTCTCAGCAAGCCTTCGAGAGCAAGCCAGAACACCGGACCCTGGCAGAGCTGGGCGGGCGGGATGTCGGTGAAACCGACCACATGGTCACCGAGACCCTGATTCGGGGCATGTACGCGTACTGGCGCAAAGTCATGGAGGATTGACGATGGTGGACCTGCAAACCTGGTTTGGCCTTCAGCAGCTGTATGCCGATTACGCTGCCGCCGTGGACAGCGGCCAATGGGACCTCTGGCCAGAATTCTTCATTGATGACTGCGTCTACAAATTGCAGCCCCGCGAAAACCATGAGCGCGGATTGCCTTTGGCAACCCTGGCCTTGACCAGCAAAGGCATGCTGAAGGACCGCGTGTATGGCATCACGGAAACCCTCTACCATGACCCCTACTACCAGCGCCATGTCGTGGGTGCCCCCATTGTGCGCAAAGTGGAGAACGGGAAAATTCACAGCGAAGCGAATTACGCCGTTTTTCGCACAAAGTATGACAAGGCAAGCACCGTGTTCAACGTCGGACGCTACATCGATACCATTGTCGAAACCCCAGGCGGCTTGAAGTTTGCAGAGCGCTTGTGCGTGTTTGACAGCGAGATGATTCCCAACTCCATCATTTACCCGATCTGATATGAGCAACTGGATTGACGTGGCCGCCGAGGCCGATCTTTTTGAAGGCGTCGGCATGGCCGTCGCGCCCCAAGGGCTGGACATCGCCGTTTTCAAGGTGGATGACGGCATCTTTGCCGTTGACAACCAATGCAGCCATGGCAATGCCAAGTTGTGCGAAGGCTTTGTTGAAGGACATTACGTTGAATGCCCCTTTCACCAGGCGATGTTCAACTTGCACGATGGGACTGTGGCATGCGGTCCGGCAACGGATGCGTTGAAGTCATGGCCCGTCAAGATTGAACAAGGCAGGGTCTTCCTGGACCTGTCAGCCTAACCTACCCGTCTTTGCGAGCGAAGCGTGGCAATCTCTTTGGCGCTTGAGATCGCCGCGCAGCGCTCGCAATGACGGGACAGGGCCATAGACGGGTTATTCTTGGGCTTTGGGGGTAGGCCATGTTTGAACGATTTGCTGAAAAACGCTCTCTTGAGATCGTCCGTCAATCTGCCAAGCGCTTGATGGGCGCGCAAGGCGAGTCCAATGCGCAAAGCATGGCCGCCAAGCTGATCGAGCATTGGGAGAATCTCAGCAGCCCCCTTCGTTTGGCATTCTTTGAATTTTTGGCAAGCGATTTCAATCCAGACCCGGCCAAAGTGAAAGCCGCAGCGGATGCCTACCACGCGCAGCCCACAGCGCATAACCTCATCCAATTGTTCGAGGTGGTTGAACCGGATCGCCAAGAACTTTTGCGTCGCATCAACCGCGCTCCCAAAGGAACCGCTGCCGTCATCAAGATGCGCGAAAACCTTTTGCCGCAGCTGAACACCCATCCGCAATGGGCCGCCATCGATGCGGATATGCACCACCTCTTGAGCTCTTGGTTCAACCCAGGGTTTCTGGAGTTGCATGAAATCACCTGGGATTCACCAGCACAGCTTCTGGAAAAAATCATTCAACACGAAGCCGTTCATGCCATTGATGGCTGGGATGACCTGCGTCGCAGGCTTCAGCCAGACCGCCGCTGCTATGCCTTCTTTCACCGACAACTGCCAGGAGAGCCATTGATTTTTGTTGAAGTGGCATTGCTGCCAGGCATTGCCACGGATGTGGGCCTGCTGATCGACAAGAAATCAGAAGTCGCTTTGTCCAAGACGTTCAAAACAGCCATTTTTTACTCCATCAGTAACTGCCAACCCGGTCTCAAGGGCGTCTCGCTTGGCAATTTCTTGATCAAGCGCGTCGCACAAAAGCTGGTCGAGGAGATACCGTCGCTCAAGCAGTTCTCCACCCTCTCCCCTATTCCAGGCTTCACGCATTGGCTGGAACAAGGTGCACAATTGCCAAGCTTTGATGCGTCGCCTGCACAGCTCAAACGTTTTGATGCAGCAGTGGCTGCCGTGGGTTTGGGCGGGAAAAAATGGGCCGAACGCCTCAAAGAAGGCTGGCACCCCACCACCTGCACGCCAGAGCAAAAGCAAGCCTTGATGCGCTTGGGCGCCATTTACTTGATGCACTACACCCTGGAGAAAAGAGGCGATGCCGTGGCCAAATTCCACCTCACCAATGGGGCGACCTTGTTTCAATTGAATTGGGCGGGAGATGTCTCTAAAAAGGGACTGCAGCAATCTGCTGGTCTGATGGTCAATTATTTGTACGAACTTGATAAAGTAGAAGCGCAGCACGAAGCCTTCAGCAAAGGTCAAATTGTGTCAGGCCGTGCTGTCAATGCGCTGCTTCAATGAGTTCAAGAAGCAAAGAGGTGAAATCAAGTATGTCCATGCCAACAAAATCCCAACGAGTCGCTGTGGTCACCGGAGGCGCCAAGGGCATTGGTGCGGAAGTCTGTCGAGGATTGGCTTCCCGAGGCCACAAGGTCTGGATTGCCGACCTGGACCTGCCTCATGCACAGTCTTTGGCGGATGAACTTCATCAGCAAGGTGGGCAAGCGCAAGCCATCGCATTGGACGTTGGCAATCCCGAATCCGTTGCCCAAGCCTTCGCAGAAATTGACGCCCAAGACAAGCGCTGCGATGTTTTGGTGAACTCCGCAGGGATTGCGAAAGTCTTTCCATTTCTGGACTTTCCTTTGGCCAATTTTGTGGACACGATGAACATCAACGTCACTGGCACGCTGCTGTGTGCTCAGCATGCCGCTCGCCTCATGATGCGCCATCGCTGGGGACGCATTGTGAACATCGCCTCAGTGGCAGGCCTGCGGGCTGTAGGCTCAGGCCGCACAGCCTACGGTACATCCAAAGGTGCCGTGGTCGCGCTGACCCGGCAAATGGCCGTTGAATTGGCCGAGCATGGCATCACGGCCAATGCCGTCTGCCCTGGACCTGTAGACACGCCCATGACCCGCGTACTTCACACGGATCAGTTTCGTGAAGAATATGCCCAAGCCATTCCCATGGAGCGGTATGGCAATACCCAAGAAATCGCTGCGGCGGTCCTTTATCTGGCCTCGGAAGAAGCCTCCTACACCACGGGCATTGCCATGCCGGTCGATGGTGGATTTTTAGCTTCGGGTGCGCGAGGCTTGTGAGGCGTCCATGTTGTTGAATCAATTGCGAGAACACGTCGGCACAGCCCATGTCCTGACCGATGAAGCGGATGTCGCCCCTTATGTACAAGACTGGCGAGGTCGTTACCGTGGCGAAGTCATCGCCGTAGTACAACCCGCGACCACGCAAGAGGTGGCAGCGGTCGTTCAATGCTGCGCAAAGGCCGGTGTGAAGCTGATTCCACAAGGCGGCCACACCAGCATGGTGGGTGGTGCCACGCCGGTCGGAACGCAACGCTCGGATGGCACAGCCCCTGTGGTGCTCAGCCTGCGCCGGATGAATCGCATCCTGGAGGTCGACCCGGTTGGCAACACACTGATCGCCCAAGCAGGCTGCGTTCTTCAAACCATCCAAGAGGAAGCTGCCCGGCACGGGCGCCTGTATGGGGTGACACTGGGTGCGGAAGGCTCTTGCCAAATCGGTGGCAATATCTCGACCAACGCAGGTGGCACAGGTGTCTTGAAATACGGCAACACGCGCGAGCAGGTGCTGGGCCTGGAAGTGGTTCTGCCCGATGGCAGAATTTGGAATGGCTTGCGCACATTGCGCAAAGACAACACCGGGTACAACCTGAAACACTTGTTCATTGGCGGTGAGGGAACGTTGGGCATCATCACTGCTGTGGCCGTGCGCCTGCATCCCCAACCCGCCATCACCAGCACAGCATGGCTCACATTTGACAGTGTTGACAATGCCTTGGCCTGTCTTGCGCTGCTCCAAACCATGGCCGGTGACCGCATTGCAGGCTACGAGCTTCTCAACCAGTTACAGCTCCAAGCCGTTTTGACACACTTTCCCAGCGTACGCCTGCCCACGGACGCACAAGCGCCTTATGCGGTGCTGGTCGAGTTGTCAGACACCTATGCCAAGGCCGACTTGCAGGGATTGATGGAGGACGCCTTGTCACAGCTCTTTGAGCGCGGCTTGGTGAGAGATGCCGCTATCGCGACCAGTGAGTCGCAGCGGGCGGCCTTTTGGCATATACGACACAGCATCTCGGAGTCCAATCGCAAAGCGGGCATGGGTTTGTCTACCGATGTGGCTGTGCCCGTCAAATCGGTGGCCCTTTTCATTGAGCAGGCCAGTCAAGCGGTGCAAGCGCGCTGGCCGCAGCTTGACATCGTGCTGGTGGCGCACATGGGGGATGGGAATGTGCACTTCATCCCGCGATTTTCGTTCGAGGAATGGGCTCGCATCCCGAATCAAGGGGAAGTTGCCGACGCGGTCCGTGCCGTTGTTCACGACGTGGCAGTATCTTTCGGTGGAACCTTCAGCGCTGAACATGGTGTTGGCCATGTTTTGGTGAAAGAGCTAGTGCGTTTGCGCTCGCCATTGGAGCTTGAACTCATGAAGCGGATTCGCAGCACCCTGGATCCGCATGCCTTGCTCAACCCAGGCAAGCTGCTTTAAGTGAGGCAAGGTGTCAGAGCGGTCCGATTTTGACAAATCCACCGCCTTGGAAAAGCACAGCCGGATCATTCAAATCTGGCTCGGAGGTTCGGGCATAAACCGCTTCTCGAAAGACGTCCGAGCTGTCCTGTGGTCGAAAACCAATGTGCCTGGCCAAATGGTTGTCGTACCAGGAAACACAATTGTCCGAAGTGCCGTAGAGAATGCTGTGACCCAACACAGGCGTTGTCAAACAAGCGGTGATGAGTCGATGCAAATCGTCGTAACTGAGCCATGTGGCCAACATGCGACGGTCGCGCGGCTCTGGAAACGAGGAGCCAATGCGCACACAAGCAGTCTCGATACCGTACCGGTCAAAATAAAGGCGCGACAGGTCCTCGCCAAAGGCCTTTGACAAACCATAAAGTCCGTCTGGGCGAGGCGGCGTCAAAGCATCGACCACTTCATTTTGACGGTAAAAACCCATCACATGGTTGGAGCTGGCAAAGATGATGCGCTTGACGCCATGGATGCGCGCTGCCTCATAAAGGTTGTAGGCGCCAATGATGTTGGCTTGCAAGATGGGCCCCCAAGGCTGTTCGGTCGAAACGCCGCCAAAATGGACTATGGCTTGGCAGCCAGCCACAAGCGATTGGACTGCCGCAGCATCTGAGAGGTCAGCTTGAATCACCTCTTCTCCTGCTTTTGCCGGTGCCATAGGACTGATATCACTCAATCGGAGCAGATCACAGTTCTCACCCAGTCGTGCCCGCATGGCTTGACCAAGACCACCGGCAGCGCCGGTCATGAGCAATGTGGCATGGGATTTGTGGATCATTTTTTCTATACCGAAGGGCCTTGGTGGCAATTCTAGGAATTCTGTGAGCTAGGTGACAGCCTGTCAAGCTGACAGGGATTGTCATTTTTAGCCGTTCTTTTATAGTGCGCCATGAACATCGAGGAGACATAAATGGCATTCAGCATTCAACACGCCAGCGAAGGAACCTTCCGTTACGATGGCTTGCGCAAGTATTTCGAATACCGCGACCTTGGCATTCACCAGGCCACCGAGGGCAAAGCGGTCATGCATGTCATTCGCGCACGCGAAGGCACCCATGCAACCGGCGAATGGCACCTGCACAAAGTTTCATTGCAACTGGTCTATGTGCTCAAGGGCTGGGCGATATTTGAATACGAAGGCCAGGGCCAACATCGACTGGAGGCAGGCACCTGCGTCCACCAGCCGCCAGGCATTCGACATCGCGAAATTGCGCACTCGGAAGACTTGGAAATTCTCGAAATCGTCTTGCCAGGCGACTTTGAAACCGTCACCGTTGACGGTCTCAGCCCTGAGGCAAAGTGACATTCAAGCTGGTTTTCACCTCAATGAAGTAAGGCCCTTTGGCTTGCAGGCCTCGATGCAATGCAGCCTCAATGTTGTCTTCACGCTCTAGCTTCTCCACCGACATGCCAAAGCCTTTGGCCATGGCTGCAAAGTCAGGGTTGAACAAATCAGTCCCCAGATGCCGACTGGGGTAAGCGCGGTCCTGATGAATGCGTATGGATGCGTAACTGCCATTGTTGGCCAGGATGAAAAGTATGGGCAGTTGTCGCTGAACGGCCAGAATCATCTCATTGCCTGTCATCATGAAGCCACCATCACCGACCATGCAGACCACCGGGTGCTGCGGCTCTCGCAATGCAGTCGCCACGGCCGCTGGGGTGCCATACCCCATGGCGCCAGACAAAGGCGCCATCAAGCGCTGCGGAAAGTCGAAGCCAAAGTGGCGATAAACGGGTGCTGCAAACGTCCCGGCATCCAGGCAAACTCGCAGATCATCGGGCGCCAAGGCCTTGAGATGACGAACCACTTCAAAAAAGCGCACGCCATCATTGGCCTGGCGGGATGGCCAGGCAGCAAACTGCAGGTGCGCTTGCCTCAACTGATGGATCCAAGTCGCGCGTGAAGCTGGCACAGGCGCCGCCCCTAAAGGCATCAAGGCTTCTACCAGCCCCTTGGGATGGCATGCCAAACCCACCTCCGCGGCGAAATGCAACCCCACTGCACATGGGTCAGGATAGCAATGCACCAGCGGTTGCGCAGGTTGCGGATACTGGGGGAAAGTGAAGTTCTGGCTGGTCACGTCGTCCAAACGGGTACCGAGGGCCAAAATCAAGTCGCTGCTGTGCAGCAATTCAAGTTGGCTGGCAGGATTGGCCAGCCCCAAATCTCCTACAAACAAGGGATGGCTGTTGGCAAAGATATCGTGGCGTCGAAAGGCAACGCAGACGGGCACCTGCCAGGCCTGGGCAAAAGCCGCCAAAGCCTCGCGTCCCCCCGGCACATCGAAGGCACCACCCGCGATGATCAATGGCCTTTGGGCGGCTGTCAGCAATTCTTTGACGCGTGACAAGCCTTGGGCACTGGGCACAAGCGGGTCTTGGGCCTGGGTACGCCAGGGCACCGAGTCCTGATCCTGCTGCTGGAGATCCTCTGGAATCGAAATCACCACCGGCCCTGGCGTCCCACTGGTGGCCATGCGCACAGCTTTGTAGGCGACCTCCGCCATTTGGTCAGGCGAAGTCACTTCAAAAACCCATTTGGCGACCGTACCAAACAACGCGCGGTAGTCAATTTCTTGAAAGGCTTCGCGCCGCAAATCCTTGCGCGGCACTTGACCCACCACCAGAATCAACGGAATGGCATCCTGTTGCGCTGTGTGGATGGCGATGCTGGCATTGGATGCGCCTGGCCCTCGGCTGACCATCAAGACGCCGGGACGGCGTGTCAGCCGGCCATCGGCACATGCCATAAAGCCTGCCCCTGCCTCATGGCGACAAGTGACGAGGTCAATTTGCGGAAAATCAGCAACGGCATCCAGCAAGCCGATGTAGCTTTCGCCCGGCACTTGAAAAATACGATCGATCCCGTGCGTCGCCAACACCGACAGAAACGCATGTGCGGAAGTGCTCATCTTCAGTCAACCTTGGCGCCTGTCTCACGGACCAGCTTGCTCCAACGCTCATTTTCGGAGCGGATGAATGCTGAGAACTCCTCCGGGCTGTTTTTCAAGATTTCAGATCCCATGGCCGTGAGCTTGGTTTTCACCGCCTCATCATCCAAAGCCATGTTCAACTCCTGATTCAACTTGTCAACGATGTACTTTGGCGTGCCTGCGGGCGCCAACAAGCCCAGCCAGGCGCCCACTTCGAAATTGCTGACCCCGAGCTCATGCAAGGTGGGAACATCTGGCAACAAAGGCGAACGTTTCAGGGTCGACACCGCCAAAGGACGCAGCTTGCCCGATTTGATGTGCGGGAGCATGGACACCACAGTGTCAAAAGTCATGTCCACTTGCCCGCCAATCAAATCGGTTTGCGCTTGGGCACTGCCCCTGTAGGGCACATGGGTGAGTTTCAAATTCGTGCGCTGCTGAAGCAGCAACATGATCAGATGGCTGGTCGTGCCATTGCCAATGGAGGCATAGGTCAACTTGCCGGGATCGGCTGCTGCAGCCGCACGCAGATCCGCATAGGTGTTGAGCTTGCTGTTGGCATTGACCACGATCGCATAGGGCAACCAGGTGTGAATACCCACGGGCGCGAAGTCTTTCATCGGGTCATAAGACAGCTTGGGGTACACATAAGGATTGATGCTCATGGGCGCTGTGGCAGAGACCACAAAGGTATAGCCATCCGGCCTGGCCTTGGCCGCTGCAGCCGCACCCACACTGCCCCCCTGCCCGGGTTTGTTGTCAATCACGAATGACTGACCCAACCGGGTGCTGAAACGCTCGGCCAGCACGCGACCCACGCTGTCTGTGGCCGTGCCAGGCGGAAAGCCCACCACGAAGGTGACAGGCTTGGTCGGCCAAGCGGCATTGTCTTGCGCATGTGCCGCAGTCAGACAACACGACAAAGCGCACAAAACGCGCAACAGAAAACCAGGCTGACTCATGGAAACTCCTTGCTTTGGGATAAGGCCTCAAGATGACGCCGATTATTCGGCGCCATTGAAATTTGACAATCACCTATGTGATTCAAAGTCGCGGGGCGTTGACAAAAAAAAAGCCTGGGCTTTTCAGCCCAGGCTTTTCGCCGCATGGCAAAAACTTAGCCTCTTCCGCGCAATTTGCGGGCAAGGTAGTTGTCGTGCGTACCTTCAACCACCTGGAACCAGTCAACTTGTGACTTCAGGTACTTGTTGTAAGACTCGTACATGGTCTTGAATTCAGGGTGTTTCTCGGACCATTCGGCATACTGATCGTTTGATGCCTTGAAGCAGGCATCCAGAACGGCATCGGGGAAACGACGCAACTGGGCACCCTTGGAGATCAGGCTCTTCAATGCCGTTGGGTTCAGGTGGTCGTATCTGGCCATGGAAACGGCATTGCTTTCACCACATGCCACCTGGAAAGCAGCCTGGTATTCCTTGGGCAGTGCTTCCCAAGCCTTGAGGTTCACAAACATGCTGTTCTGCGAATTGGGCTCCCACCAGCCTGGGGTGTAGTAGTACTTGGCCACTTTGACAAAGCCAAGCTTCTCATCGTCATAGGGACCAACCCATTCGGCCGCATCAATGGTTCCTTTTTCAAGCGAGGGATAAATATCCCCTGCGGCAATTTGCTGCGGCACGACGTCCAGGCGAGACAGGATGACGCCGGCAACGCCACCGACCCTGAACTTCATGCCCTTCAGATCGGCAACGGTTTTCACCTCTTTGCGGTACCAACCGCCCATTTGGCCCCCCGTGTTGCCAGCGGGAATGCATTTGATGTTGTACGACTTGACGAAATCGTTGTACATCCCCTCGCCGCCACCGTGGTACCACCAAGCATTTTGCTGGCGGGCATTCATGCCAAAGGGCAGACAAGACCCAAAGGCAAAGGCCGGGTTTTTACCAAAAAAGTAGTAAGGCGCTGTGTGACCAGCCTCAACGCTGCCGTTTTGCACAGCGTCCAAAATTTGCAAACCACCGACAATTTCTCCCGCTGCGAAGGACGTGATCTGAAAACGCCCCCCTGTCAGCTCAGCAACCCGCTTGGAGACGTTTTCACAGACGCCATACAAAGTGTCCAAAGACTTGGGCCAACTTGCGCTCAAGCGCCATTTAACTTCGGGCAAGCTTTGGGCAATGGCTGGGGCCGCACTTGCAGCCAAAATACCGGCCAGACCACCTTGTTGAATCAACTGTCTGCGTTTCATAAAAAAACTCCTGGGTCAGCTTTTGAAACTCAATCGCCCGTGTGTGAAAGAAAGGGCTATGAGGCTGAACGTGAAGGTATCAAAAAGTCCACCGAAAGATTTTCACGTTTTCCCTAGATCGGGAATCTACCCATGCCGCATCCCCCATTTTTCATTTCAGGGGGGGTTTCGGCATCCTGGCATTGAGCGTATGTCGGTGATCTACGGCCTTGGTGGGCGAATGATTGATGAATTTCTCATCCGAAAAAAATTCGCCGACGGCGCAAAACAGGGTTTTCTCATCCAGCCACGATTGGCATGTCAATTCAATGATTTGGTCCGCAATGCTACTTTTGTAAGACATGACTGTCCAAGCCTCAATTTCAGCAGATGAAACCATACCGCCGTCCTTGTGAATACAGCGTACGGCATCACACAAAGGGATGCTTGTTGCCAACCGCTCATCTGTGGCGAAGCGAACAGTAAAAACTGCATGTGCTTCATAACAATGAATTCTTTTTAAAGGACAAATGTCATGAAAATGCTGGTCGGAATTGATGGCTCCAAAGCCTCGGTGGAAGCTGCAAAATACGCTGCCAAACTCGCGCGGGATTGTCGAAGCAAGAGTCACATCACCTTGATCTCTGTGCATGATGACACGGCGCTCAAGCACTTCAAACGCTATGTACCCAAGGGCGTGATCAATGACTATTTAAGGGAGCTTTGCAGCCAGGACCTGCAAAAAGCGCAGAAGCAACTCGATGCTGACAACGTGGCCCATGACATGATCATCGAATTCGGCAATATCTCCGAAACGATTGCGGATGTTGCACGAAAAGGCAATTTTGACCTGATTGTCCTTGGGGCGAAAGGAAGAACCATGATCAAAGAAATCGTCATGGGATCCGTGGCCATGCATGTCATCGCGTTGGCGACCATTCCAGTGACCCTGGTGCGGTAACAGTGAAGGCCCCAACCATGAAGCACCTTGAAACACCCCCGCCCAAAGAAAACAGCCTCTTTCATTTCTTCAAAGTCTTGCATTCATACGAGGCCAAACAGCCATTTGCGGGCATCGGCATTGATGCGATGAAACTGCTGGAACACATCGCATTGCAGCATGCCGCAGGGCAGCCCATGACGGTGTCCCAGGCCATGAAGCTGACCTCCATCGCCTCGCCCTCCAGCATTCACAAAAAAATTGAAAAGCTGCGTGGCGCTGACTTGATCCATCACCAATTTTCGACCACGAATCGACGAACCAAGTATTTGACACCCTCGGCTTACGCGCTCAGGTTACTGGGGGAAATGAACCACAAACTTCAAAATGGGAATTTTGAAAGTCCAAGGCTGGGTTCATGAAATGATGGCCCTGCTGCCATTGAGGCGATACCTCAACCGGCAGCAGGACGCAGGGGCTTTTTCATTTTTTCACAAACTTGTAGCGCACTTTCAGCGCTTTGCGTTGAAAGTCTCTCGCGCAAGACTTTCGATTCCTTCAGAGCTTGCGCGATGTGCTCATGCGCAATGAATGCGTGATTTTGAGCAATTTGAGCATGGTGCTTGGCTGACTTCAGTGCCCCTAAGGCGTGGTGACGTACAGCCTCCTGGTTGGTCTGGTACGCATAAAGCAACTCTTCTGCGGCTTTGCTGTAATGGTGCGTGATGTCTTCATTGAACGGGGCTTCGCGCAAGCTGCGATCGTTATTCATTCCAGCATTCCTTCTTCAGGTGATGGCAAAGTGAAACTTCCATGGCGTAGCTTACCCATCACCAGGCCAGCCCTTTGTCTGCTGACGCACATTTCCCTGTTTCATGCGAAATCAAATGATGGCGAATGGCATACCTTGTCAGATCAGCCACTTTGTGCAAATTGACTTTGCGCATGATGTTGCGTCGATGAACTTCGACAGTGCTGGGGGCTATGTGCAAATCTCTTGCAATCTCTTTGGAGGAGAATCCCTGTGCAATCAGTCGAAGAACCTGGTGTTCACGCACTGCAAGCCGGGGCAGCGCATCCGTGCCAGATGGGGCGACGCGCTGCACGTCCCTGTTCAAGACCTGGCGAGTGCGCTCGCACCGGTAACATCTTCCAGTCGCCGCGGTTCGAATGGCCAACAAAAGCTCATCCAGAGAGCTTCTGGATGAAACCCATGAGTAATTCAATGAAACTTGAGGTTGTGCAGCACGCCACGCAGAAAAATTGTCAGCCAAGACAACAATCTGTGTTTTATCACCTGACAAGCAATGCAATGCCTCAAAATCTGCATCCATTCGATGCAGATCGACGCCAATGACCATGACGTCAGGTTCCAGTGCATCGCGAAGTTCTTTGGCCTGAGCCAAACTGTCAGAAATTCCGACAAGATCAATTTCCTTGTGCATTTTGAGCAAAATTGCCAAGCCATCGCTCAACAATTGATGACCATAGATCAAAACAACTCTTGTTGACATGTTCAACCTTTGACAGATGCCATCCCTGCGAGCATGCAAGGATGAACTTAGGCTGAACAATGTATGTCGATCGATTAACAATCAATGTGCGCAACAAGACACAAACAGCTTATCTCTCCCTCAGTGCTTGCGTCACGGCTTGCAACGGCCTGAAAAGATACTCCAGAACGGTCTTGGTTCCTGTTTTAATTTCTACCGAAGCCGTCATGCCAGGCGTCAGCTCCATCAGCTTGCCATGCCTTTCTCTACGGTCATCGGTGATTCGAATCAGGATGCGGTAATAGCCCTCATCCAACTCCACGGGATGGCTGCCAGGTTTTCGCGGCTTGCTTTCATCGCGCATGGTGTCTGGGCTCAGGTGCTCTAACACCCCTTCCAAGCCGCCATATTTGTTGAAGTCGTAGGCGGTGAGTTTGACGACCGCAGGCTGATTGAGTTTGAGAAACGCGACTTCGGCTGGTTTGACATAGGCTTCAATCAGCATATTGTCCTGAACCGGCACAATTTCCAAAATGCTTTGCCCCGTTTGAATCACCGCCCCCAGCGTCGTGACTTGCACATTTTTAACAATACCATCCATGGGAGCGCGCAACACCGTTCGCTTGAAGGCGTCTTCTCTGGCGAGCGCGCTCTCGCGCGCTTGTGACAACTCGGACTCAACGCGCACCAGCTCGTTGCTGGCTTCCGTCAAGTAGCGGTTGCGGCGTTCAGCCATGTTGGCCAACAAGTCTGCATGTTGTCGACGCAATCGAAGCAACTCCACTTCCGACATGACGCCCTGGCTTACCAAAGGGGTTGTCATGGCCATTTCCCGCTCCAACTGTGTCAAAGACATCTGCATGGATTGCAATTGCTCTTCCATGGCAAATTTTCTTACGCGATAGGCATTCTCTTCGCGCTTGACAATGTCTTGATAATGAGCAACACGGCTCGGAAACTGCAAAGGCGTGCCATAAGCCTCCGCGCGCAAGCGTGCAGCTTGAGCGGACAAAGCCAGCCATTTTTCCCGAACTTCTCTGTACACAGGGCCGGATCGGGCGTCATCAATTCGCAACAGAATCTGATCTTTTTTGACCGCATCGCCTTCGCGAACCAAGAGCTCACTCAGCACGCCGGCATCCAAGCTCTGGACAACCTGCTCTCGACTTGACGGAATCACCTTGCCGTTGCCGCGGGTGATTTCATCCAGGCTGAAATTTCCGGCCCAGACCAATGCCATCGTCACCAGAAAGCCGGTGAGCCACACCAAATGACGACTGGCGCGCCGTTCCTCATCGTTTGCATGAAGTGAATTGAGATTGGTATATGCAGATTTTGGAGTTTTCATGCTTGCGCTTCCTGATGGGCGTGATCGACTTTGCTTGCCACTGAAATTCCAGTACGCAGCTGTTTCAAGATGTCTTCTTTGGGGCCCAAGGCCACCACATGCCCACGATCCAGCAATGCAATCTGATTGACCCAATGCAAAAGTTGCAATCGATGGGTAGCCAAGACCAGCGTGCGGCCCGCCAGCCACTGATCCAGCACCTCGATGACCTTGGCTTCCGTGTTTTGATCCATCAAGGAGGTAGGCTCGTCCATGAACACATAGACGGGGTCCCGCAAAATCATTCGCGCGACAGCCAACAACTGCCGTTGCCCGCCAGAGAGGCCACCGCCCGATTCCGTCAAGGGCATGTCCAAGCCACGGGGGTGCGAGGTCACAAGGCCGAACAAATCCAGCTTTTGGAGCACGTCCATTAGCATGGCATCACTGATCCATGAGTCTGACAACACCAGGTTTTCCCGCAGACTCCCCAAGAAAAGTTGGGCCTCCTGGCCAACGTAGCCTATGCGGGTTCGCAACGCCGATGGCTCGATCTGTTGCAAGTCCAAGTCGTCCACCATGACCATGCCAGATGTCGGCTTGTACAAACCAGACAGCAAGCGAAGCAGCGTGCTTTTGCCACTGCCAATTTTCCCTAAAAGCGCAAGGTGATCCCCTGGGGACAATTGAAAGGAAACATTCTGAATCACATTCTTTTTATGTTCACCCGGGTAGGTAAAAGCCAACAGTTGGGCTGCGAGGCGCCCGTTGAACGCACCCGATGACACATAACGATGGGTTGGCGAGCGGTCTCGTGGACGCTTCATCAAATTGTCCAATGTCATCAGGGAAGTTCGGGCTTGCTGGTATCTAGCAGCCAAAGCCATGACTTGTCCGAGTGGCGAAATGGCTCGTCCCGACAAAATCACCGCTGCAATCAACCCCCCCAAAGTCAAACGACTGTCACCAATCAGGTAGACGCCCAACACAACCAAACCCACCGTCACCAATTGCTGGGCTGTGCTTGTCAGTCCCAACATCAAATTGCTGAGAGAGCGAATTTTTTGGTAGGAGTCGGTTGTCGCCTGATTCGCTGTTTCCCATCGGCGTTGAAGATAGCCTTGTGCGTTGTGGGCTTTCAGAAGCTCCAAATTCATCAAGGTCTCCACCAAGACACTTTGCTTGTCACCGGATTCCTTCATATTGGAGCGCATGGCTTTCATCAAAGGGCGTTGAGCCCAGAGTCCAATCAACAAAAGGATGGGGACAACCGCTAGCGGAACGAAAACAAGCGGGCCACCGATGACAGCAATCAATCCCAAAAAAACAAAGATGAAGGGCAGATCAGCAACGAACACCAATGACGCAGACGATAAAAAGTCTCGCAACGCCTCGAAATCACGCATTGAGCTTGCAAAAATACCAATGGATTGCGGTCGATGCTCTAACCGTATTTCCATGATTTCGCGCAACAGAGCAGAATTGATGGCCAGATCAGCCTTTTTTCCGCCCAAATCCGCCAAACGCGCCTTCAACCAACGCATCAAAAATTCCAAGGCTATGGCAACCGATGTGCCAATGGCCAACGTCCACAAAGATGTGTAAGCTTGGGTAGGAACAACCCGGTCATACACATTCATCGTGAAGAATATTGTGGCCAGTGTCAAAAGGTTGGCGACAACCGAAGCCAGCATGGATTCGGCATAAAAGCGCTTGAAGCGCCACAAGGTTCCCCAGAACCAATTGAATGCCTCACCTGTGAAAGGGACCATTTGCTGTGCTGTGGGCTGGGGGGAATTTTTGACAACCAGCATGTCGCCCTTCGAAAGGGTTTTCAACATGCTCGTAGGCATGCGCACTTCACTCATTCCGGTTTCAGGAAACAAGACTCTGGCATCCCCTTTCTCAAAACCGAGCAACACACAACACCGGCCATCACTCAGCGGCATCACCACGGGCAGCACATAGTCAGGAACATGCGGCAACGTCATTTGGGACCAGACGGCCGTCAAACCATGCACACGAGCCATGTCTGGGTAGGACGTCAACGGCACGCGCCCCTCTGCATCAAGGGCGAATCCGCTGCGCAGGGACGGCGAATGTAGTTCGCGGCCGATCAGTTTGGCAGACAAGACCAGACACGATAAGACCGGATCTTGCAGATCATGCAGGGTGGAATGCCTGTCTGTGCGCATGCTGGGCTCAGTCCTGTCGATGTGATTGCTTGCATTTTTCATGTTGTTGATTTCCTCACTGTGGACTGTTGCTCTCAAATCGATGACCCGGTATTTCGTCAATGACGGTCCATGTCTTCACTTTTGAAAGTGAAGTGTTTTGATCACTTCCCGTTTCAAAAACTGCTGCCAACTGCCCCATCGCAGCAAGCATTCGAGATTTGGTCAGTCGGGTTTCATGAAGTGACGTGGCCGCGTTGCTTTGGTACAGGTAAAGGTCACTTTGCACGTTCAGCAAATCAAGCAACGAACGTCGACCAACCCGGAACTGCATCCAATAACCATCCACCAAGCTTTGCGCGATTTGTGTTTGCTGCTGCCCCATCTGCGCGCGCATGGTTGCCGACTCCCAATCTGACCAGAAAGCCGAGATTCGCTCACGCAAAAACAACTTTCCTTCATCCAGGTTCAAAATACTTGCGCGCAAATTTGAATCAGCGGCTAAAACAGCAGCACTTGTGCTTCCGCCATCCCAAATCGGGACATTGAGAACCAATTGCGTGACATAGCGCCCCTGCGAGAGGCCCTGATAAGTCTGCTTACCATGTGTCAAGTTGACGGTAGGTGAATACTGCGAGCGCACTTTCTGTAAGTCAGCTTGTGCCGCGATAACCTGCGCTTTCAATTGCTCCAGCAAGGGATGGCGGTCGTCCATGCTGTCAAGCGCCTGTGCCTGCGTGGTGGGGCCCGCCAATGCAATCCATTCGATGTCAGACGACACTTTTGGCACTTGCCCCATCAGCATGCGTCGCAATCGCTGACTCACGGATGAAAGCTCGGCCTCTCGTTGTGCGAGTGACAATCGCGCATTGTCAAATCGAACTTGTGCTTGGTTCAAATCGATGCGACGACCCGGATCAACTTGAGTGATTTTGATGAAATCAAGCAAAATTCTTTCATGCGATGCCACGTTTCCCTGTGCCAATCGAACCATTTCAAGCTGATGGGACCAAAGCAGATATGCCTCTGTCGCCATCAGGGCGATGTCATCACGTGTCAGTCGAATTTGCTGCCTGCCAACATCTGCGTAGGCCTTGGCGCGTTCTATGTCGGACTGAATTTTGAGACCTGACCATAAATTCAAACTGACCATGGGCGACTGAACCCAATAATCAGAAACGTCTCCAGACGCGTAAGCGTTGTATGTGCCACTCCAGGACAGTTGTGGCCAATGCGCTCCTTGCGCCCTTTTTATGTCATACTGCGCAGCATCGGACTTTGCGATGGCAGCCATCAACGTGGGATATTGCTTCAATGCTAAATTGACGCTGTCACGCAAGTTTTGCGATGAGGCACTGGAACATGCCAAGCTTGTGCAAAACAAGGCATTCAAGCAATGCCATCGGAATTTTCTTTTGAATTGAAATTTTTGATTCATGGTGATTCCTTCAGTGTCAAATCCAACCGTTTTCTTGCATGCATAAAACCAAGGCAACGCGACTGGTGCAATTCAATTTTTGATAAACATGGTGTAAGTGCAGCTTGACCGTGCCTTCACTGATGAAAAGCTTTGCAGCAATCTTTTTGTTAGGCCATCCTTCGCTCACCATCTTGGCGACAGCCATTTCCCGACTGGTCAGGCCTGTCCCGTTCGGGGAAGAACTCTTTTCTCGATCCAATAAGTGCCTGACCGTTTTCATGGTCAAGTCTTTGTCCAACCAGGTTTCGCCGTCGTAATCGGTTTTGATGCAACGCGTCAGGATTTGCTTTGACTTGTCTTTGGAAACAAGGCCTTGTATTCCAAGGTCAATGGCGCGCATCACCTCTTCAATGGGCGCCCCTGTGAACACGATAGGGACAGTCCGCAAACCGTGATCCTGTATCTCCTGAATCAGTAGCAACCCATGCTTTTTACCCAAACCCAACTCGAGAACAACAATGTCTGGCTCAAATTGGCGGATTGCAGAGAGTGCTGACTCCCCGTCTTTGGCACATGACTTGATTGCAAATTCATCACTGCCTTCAAAAACACTGACCAGGCCATCCAACATGATGGGATGAGGATCTGCAAGAACGAGATCAATTGACAAAGAAAACCTCCAAGACGCCCTTTGGGGTGAGCTAAGGAGAATAGGCAGAAGTCTTCAATGTGGTAATACCTGAGAGTGATGAATTCGGGTACTCAAAAACAGGTATAAAAAAAGGGCACGCCCATCGCAAGCGTGCCCTTTCCTTCAGCCTCTCTTGAGGCGGCGGTTTCAAGATCAGTTCAAAGTTTCCAGAAGACTACTTGCGCTTCCTGCCATCAAGACACTCAGATGTTGCGTGGCTGTGGCATCGCCATCTGCATCAAGGATCGCAAAATTGAAGTCAAGATGCGAGTCCAAGGTCGCGGTACTTTGAGTCACCACACCGATGTCAGAAATTTTGATCACATCGTTGTCTGTGGTGCTTGCCCCAAAACTTTGACTTCCAGTGCTCGCCCCCGCAGTGCCA
>CAINMN010000374.1 GCA_903850735.1 uncultured Burkholderiales bacterium
CGTGGTGTTGGCAGGCGTGGTGGCCCACAGCGCCTGGTCCTCGCGCAAAAGCAAGCCGCGTCAAGCCGACCCTTTGCCAGGTCGGGACGATCAAGGCGGCGCTGCGCCCAACGATCCCGCCCTGGATGGCGCGGGCTTGCCGGCGACTGCAGTGGCCGGGCAGCGGGTGGACCCGGCTGACTTTGACGCGGTCGTGCCTGTCATCGATCGCCGCCCCATCCAGGACGCATTGATTGACGTGCTGGCGCCAATCGAACTGGACAGCCCGATCTCGGGCGACGCGGCCCTGGCCGCTTTTCCGGCGACGCGGCGTGTGGGCAGCAAACTGTTCACGCTGGAGGGCGTGAACGCGGCCTCGGGCGAATGGGAGCAACTGCGTGCGGGCCAACGGTACAGCGCATTTCAAGCCGGCGTGCAGCTCGCCAACCGCATGGGCGCCTTGAATGAAATCGAGTTCTCAGAGTTTGTGGTGAAGACCCAGGCCTTTGCCGATGCGGTGGACGGCGTACCTGAATTTCCTGAGATGCTTGAAGAGGTCTCTCGCGCACGCGAGCTCGACCAGTTCGCCAGCTCCCATGATGCGCAACTGAGTTTTTCATTGAAGGCCACCAAGCTGGCCTGGAGCCCGGGCTATGTGCAGCAGAACGCCGCCCGCCTGGGCTTTGTGCCGGGCGTCATTCCTGGGCGCATGGTGATTCCTGCGGCCATGGTGGGGCTGCCCCCCATTTTGGGCTTGAGCTTTGACAGCCAGGCCGCCCTGGCCGAGGATCCCACCTTGTCGGCCATTCGGGCCCTGACCTTGACGCTGGACGTGCCACAAGTGGATCGCCGCGAAGAGCCTTTTGCGCGCATGTGCCAGATCGCCACCGAGCTTGCTCGTGTGATGGAAGGCGTGATCACCGACGATCACGGCCAGTTGCTGTCACCCGCGGCCATGCACAGCATCGAAAGCGACCTGCGCGCCCTCTACGACACCCTGGATGCGCGCGACCTGTCGGCCGGCAGCGCCCAGGCCCGTCGTTTGTTCAGCTGAAGCCTTTGAGCGGGTGTGTCGATGACCACGGCTGACCTGTTCGCCGAGCCCGCTGCAGACGACCCCAAGGACGCTGCATTGGCCGCTGCCCAGGAGCGTGTTCTGGCTTTGCGCAAAACCCTGCAAGAGCACGCTTACCGTTATTACGTGTTGGACGAGCCCAGCTTGCCCGACGCGGAATACGACCGCTTGTTTCAATCCTTGCAGGCCTTGGAAAAAGCGTTCCCTGCCTTGGTGACGCCCGATTCACCCACCCAACGTGTGGGCGGGCAGGTGCTGGAGGGCTTTGCGTCTGTGCGCCATGCCCGCCCCATGCTGAGCATTCGCACGGAGACCGACACCCAGGCCAGTGGCGCTGAAAATTTTGACGCACGCATTCGCCGTGAATTGGCCTTGGGCGCCGAGTCACCTGATGTGGACTACGTGGCCGAGTTGAAGTTTGACGGCCTGGCCATGAGCCTGCGCTATGAAAACGGCCAGCTGGTGCAAGCGGCCACGCGGGGCGATGGCGAAACCGGCGAAGACGTGACCCAAAACATTCGCACCATCCCTTCCATTCCCTTGGTATTGCCCACCACGCGCTCCGCGCTGGCCGTTCCTGCCGTCCTGGAAGTGCGCGGCGAGGTCTACATGCGGCGCGATGATTTTGAGTCGCTGAACGAGCGCCAGCGCCAACGCATTGCGGCTGGCATGAAAGGCGAGAAAACATTCGTCAATCCCCGCAACGCAGCCGCTGGCGCGGTGCGGCAGTTGGATCCCGCCATCGCAGCGCAAAGGCCGTTGAGTTTTTTTGCCTATGGCTTGGGCGAAGTGACAGCCCCTGAGGAAGGCGGGCCGGCCTGGCAGACCCACCATGAGATGCTGATGGCTTTGCGCGACTGGGGCTTTCCCGTGGCCGAGCAGACGGCCTGCGTGCAAGGCGCCAGCGGCCTGGTCGCTTTTCACCAGCGCATTGGCGCTTTGCGCGACACGCTGCCGTATGACATTGATGGCGTGGTCTACAAGGTCAACAGTCTGGCGTTGCAAGCGCAATTGGGGTTTGTCACGCGTGAGCCGCGCTGGGCAGTGGCCCACAAGTACCCCGCGCAAGAGCAATTGACGGTGGTGCAAGCCATTGAAGTGCAGGTGGGTCGCACGGGCAAGCTGACCCCGGTGGCCAAGCTGCAGCCGGTGTTTGTGGGAGGCGTGACCGTCACCAACGCCACCTTGCACAACGAAGACGAGGCGCGGCGCAAAGATGTCCGCGTGGGCGACACCGTGGTGGTGCGGCGCGCGGGCGATGTCATCCCCGAGGTGGTGTCGGTCGTACTGGAAAAACGCTTGCATGAAGCGCAGTGGTTCACCATGCCGCGTCAATGCCCGGTCTGCGACAGCCTCGCCGTGCGCGAGGAGGGCGAGGCAGATTACCGTTGCACGGGCGGTTTGTTCTGCAGCGCGCAACGCAAGCAAGCCATGCTGCATTTTTCACAGCGCCGTGCCCTGGACATCGAGGACCTGGGCGACAAGTTGGTGGATCAGTTGGTGGACGCGGGCCTGGTCCAAACACTGCCCGATTTGTACCGGCTGGACTTGGCAGCCTTGGTGCCACTCGAGCGCATGGCAGAGAAATCTGCTTTGAATGTGCTGGCCAGTCTGGCGCGTTCCAAGTCCACCACCCTGCCTCGTTTTTTGTTTGGGCTGGGCATTCGCCATGTGGGCGAGGCCACCGCCAAAGACCTGTCTCGCCACTTTGGCAGCCTGGACGCCTTGATGGCCGCCAGCGTGGACCAATTGCTGCAAGTGCGCGATGTGGGGCCGGTGGTGGCGCACAGTTTGCGAACCTTCTTCGATCAGCCCCACAACCGCGAAGTGGTCGAGCAGCTGCGCGCAAGTGGCGTGCACTGGACAGAAGGCCCGCCCACCCCCGGTGCCAATTTGCCGCTGGCGGGCAAGACCTATGTGCTGACCGGCACCTTGCCCACGCTGTCGCGTGAGCAGGCCAAGGAGATGCTGGAAGCGGCGGGCGCCAAAGTGGCCGGCAGCGTGAGCAAAAAGACCCACGGCGTGATTGCCGGCGCGGAGGCGGGCAGCAAGCTTGAAAAGGCACTTGAGCTCGGCATTCCCGTGCTGGACGAAGCGGGCTTGCTGGCTTTGGTGGCATCTGAAGGAGGCGACAACGATGGCCCAACGTGAGATTTTGAAAATGGGTGACCCGCGCCTGTTGCGAACCGCGCAACGGGTCAAGGCCTTTGACACGCCCGAATTGCATGCACTGGTTCAAGACCTGTTGGACACCATGCGGGCCGTCAACGGCGCTGGCTTGGCCGCGCCGCAAATCGGCGTGGACTTGCAGGTGGTGATCTTTGGCTCGGGCGCGTTGAACCCACGCTACCCGCAAGCCCCGGTGGTGCCACCCACGGTGCTGATCAATCCCACCCTCACGCCGCTGTCAGACGAAATGGAGGAGGGCTGGGAGGGCTGCCTGTCGGTGCCCGGCCTTCGCGGTGTGGTGCCTCGCCATGCCCATCTGCGCTATCAGGGCTGGGATGCACAGGGAGGGCTGATCGATCGCACGGTCTCGGGTTTTCATGCGCGCGTGGTTCAGCATGAATGCGATCACCTGTTTGGCAAGCTGTACCCCATGCGCATCACCGACTTCAGCCGTTTTGGTTTCACCGATGTTCTGTTTCCTGAGTTGGAGGGCGAATGATGTCCTGGAAATTCATTGATACATCCTTGTTGCGCGTGGGCTACCAAGAATGGAACCCGGGCGCCAAGCGCACCATGGTGCTGATGCATGGTTGGCCGGACAGCCCCCGCTGCTGGGCGGCCATGGTGCCGACCTTGGTGGACGCAGGCTTTCATGTGATCGCGCCGGCCTTGCGCGGTTTCAACCCCACCACGTTTTTGCGGGCAGACACGCCGCGCACCGGGCAACTGGCGTCGCTGGGGCGGGACCTCATCGAGTTTGTGCAAGCGCTGAAATTGGCGCGTCCGATTTTGGTCGGGCATGACTGGGGCGCACGCGCGGTGGCCAATGCCTGTGGCTTGCAGCCGGGCATTGCCAGCCATTTGGTGATGCTCGCGGTGGGCTACGGTACCAACACCCCAAGCCAGAGCTTGTCGCTCGAGCAAGCCCACAACTACTGGTACCACTGGTACATGGCCACGCCGCGCGGTGAACAAACAGTGCGTCAGGATGGGCGCGCGTTTTCGCGCAAGATGTGGGATTTGTGGGCGCCAGCAGGGTGGTACGCGCCCGAAGAGTTCGAGGCCACGGCAGACGCTTTTGACAACCCCGATTGGGCGCCGATCGTGCTGCATTCCTATCGCCACCGATGGGGGCATGCGCCTGGCGATCCCGCCTACGACAAGGACGACCAAGCCTTGAACCCGCCGCCCGTGTTGGCCGTGCCCACGCTGGTCTTGCACGGTGCGGCGGATACCGTCAACGCGCCCGTAGGTTCCGCCAACAAAGAGCATCTCTTCACGGGGCCTTATCAACGGACCTTGCTCGAGGGCGTGGGCCATTTCCCGCAGCGCGAAGCGCCGCAGCAAGTCGCGCAAGCCTTGCTGGACTTTGTTCGCAACCATGCATGAGGAAACACTGACATGACCACCACCTTTTCTCCTGCCAAGACGGCCGATTGCCTCTTGCCCGCCTGGCAAAGCCATGGCTACGTGAATGTTTTGCCAGAACCATTGCGGCCTGCCGACCGGGCCCAGGCCTACCAGGCACAGTGGGCGCTTTTGGCGGCCTGTGGCGAGCCTGGCATGGGCTGGAAGATCGCGGCCACCAGCCAAGCCGGCCAGCAACACATTGGCGTCAGCGGTCCTTTGGCTGGGCGCTTGCTGGCCTCTCGCTGCCACACGCCGGGAGCGGTCATTTCGCTGCAAGGCAATCGCATGCGGGTGATTGAGGCCGAATTCGCTTTTCGATTGGGGAGCGATCTCACGGGCACCGCTGCCCAACCGCTGACGGTGGAGGAAGTGATGTCCGCGGTCACGGCCTTGCACCTGGCCATTGAAATTCCGAACTCGCGTTATGAAAACTTTGTCACAGCGGGAGAAGGGGCCTTGATCGCCGATTTCGCTTGTGCATGCCATGTGGTGCTGGGTGAGGCGGTGCAACAACCCTGGCGTGAACTCGACCTGGCGGCCCATCAGGTCAGTGCGCAGGTCAACGGTGTCACCGTCGCCCATGGGCAAGGTGCCAATGTGTTGGGTGACCCGCGCTGGGCGCTCACCTGGCTGGCCAATGAATTGATCGGGCAGGGACGCTGCTTGAAGGCGGGTGACACCGTGATCA
>CAINMN010000375.1 GCA_903850735.1 uncultured Burkholderiales bacterium
ATTCTGGCGACCGTGGGCCACGATGTGGAAGTGGTGCTGGCCGAGGGCAAGCTGGACCCAACGCGCGCAGTGACGGACTTTCACGACCTGGTGGCCACCACGGCCACCGCACAAGTCGACCAAGCCATCGCGGCCACTGGCCCTGACACCATTGCCAAATTCCTTTTCACCAGCGGCTCCACAAAGCTGCCCAAAGCCGTCATCAACACGCAACGGCTGTGGTGCGCCAACCAGCAGCAAATGAGCCAGTCCATGCCGGTGCTGGCAGATGAACCTCTGGTACTGGTCGACTGGCTGCCCTGGAACCATACCTTTGGCGGCAACCACAACTTTGGCATGGTGCTGTTCCACGGCGGCACGCTGTACATCGACGATGGCAAGCCGACCCCTGCCCTGATGCATGAAACCTTGCGCAATTTGCGCGAGGTGGCACCCACGGTGTACTTCAACGTGCCCACGGGGTTTGAAGCCATTGCCCAGGCCATGAAAACCGACGATGCGCTGCGCAAAAAATTGCTGTCGCGCGTGAAGATGTTCTTTTATGCAGGTGCGGCCTTGGCCCAACCCATTTGGGACAGCCTGTACGAATCGCAAGAGCGCGAGATTGGCGAGCGCATTGTGATGAGCACGGGTTTGGGCATGACCGAATCGGGCCCGTTCGCCATCTTCGTCACCAGCCCGAATGTGCGCGCGGGCGACCTTGGCGTGCCCACCCCCGGCATGGAATTGAAACTGGTCGACATGCAAGGCAAGACCGAAGTGCGTTACCGTGGGCCCAACGTCTCCCCGGGCTATTGGCGCGCACCGCAAGAAACCGCCGAGGCCTTCGACGAAGAAGGCTTCTTCTGCACTGGCGACGCCGTGAAATGGATTGACGAAACCGACATCCACCTGGGCCTGAAATTTGATGGTCGCATCGCCGAAGACTTCAAGCTGGCCACCGGCACCTTTGTCAGCGTAGGACCCCTGCGTGGCAAGATCATTGCGGCCGGCGCGCCCTACATTCAAGATGTGGTGCTGACCGGTCTGAACATGAAGGAAGTCGGTGCGATGGTGTTTCCCACCCCGGCCGTTCGGGCTTTGAGCGGTTTGGGCGCAAACGCGCCTTTGGCCGATGTGCTCAACGCGCCCCCCGTGCTGGCCCACTTCCAAAAAGTGCTGGATGAGTTGGCCAAGACCGCCACGGGCAGCGCCAACCGCATTGCACGCCTGTGCTTGCTCTCCGAAGCGCCCACGATTGACCGCGGCGAGATCACCGACAAGGGATCGATCAACCAGCGCGCCGTGCTGGCGCACCGAGCCGAGACCGTTGCGGCCTTGCACGCCGACACACTTCACACCATTCTCAAACCCAGCCACTGAGCTGCTGAAACAAAGGAAACCACATGAAGATTCAAGGACATGCTGCCCTCGTGACCGGTGGAGGCTCCGGCCTCGGCGAAGCCACAGCACGCGAACTCGCGCGCCTGGGCGCCAAAGTGGCGGTGCTCGACATCAATGCGGCACTGGCTGAAAAAGTGGCCGCCGAGATTGGCGGCATCGCCTGCCCCTGCGACATCACGCAAAGCGACAGCCTGCAAGCCGCGATCGACAAAGCGGCCGCGGCCCACGGGCCGGCACGCATTTTGATGAGCATTGCCGGCATTGGTTCGGCCAAGCGCGTGGTGGCCAAAGACGGCGGCCCCGCACCGCTGGAAGACTTTGTCCGCATCATCAATGTCAACCTCATTGGCACTTACAACGCCAGCCGCCTATTCGCCGCCGCTTGCGCCAAGCTCGAGCCGATGGAAGATGGCGAGCGCGGTGCCATGGTGTTCACCGCCTCTGTGGCCGCCTTTGATGGTCAAGTCGGTCAGCAAGCCTACAGCGCCTCCAAAGCGGGCGTGGCCGGCATGACCTTGCCCATGGCGCGCGACCTGGCACAACACGGCATTCGGGTCTGCACCATTGCGCCCGGCTTGTTCGCCACGCCGCTGCTGCGCCAATTGCCGGAACCCATTCAGCAATCATTGGCCGCATCGATTCCTTTCCCCGCACGTTTGGGCAAGCCTTCGGAGTTCGCCGAACTGGCCTGCCACATTGTCACCAACGGTCACCTGAACGGCGAAGTGATTCGCCTCGATGGCGCCTTGCGCATGGCACCGCGCTGATCGGACAGGCGACATGGTCAAAACCGTTGTCTACGAAGTGGAAGTGATGTTTGGTGACTGCGACCCTGCAGGCATCGTCTTCTTTCCCAACTTCTCCAAATGGATGGATGCCGCCTCGCTGAATTTTTTTGTGAAATGCGGTGTGCTGCCTTGGCGAGAGTTGGTGAAGACGACGGGCATCATCGGCACGCCGCTGCTGGAAATTCACACCAAGTTCATGCGCCCCGCCACCTACGGCGAACGCTTGCAAATTCACACCAGCGTGGCCGAATGGGGCGAGAAGGTGTTTCACCACCAACATCTGGTCAAACGCGGCGAGGACCTGCTGTGCGAAGGCCGTGAAACCCGCGCCTTTTGCATTCGCCCGCCCGAAACGCCGGACCGCATCAAGGCCATTCCGATTCCCGCCGACATCAAGGCACTTTGCAGCTGAGCTTTTTCTTTTCAACACAACCAAAGGAGACACCCATGAAACTTCATAAAACACTGGTCACGCTGGCCATCACCGCACTGTCTGCTGGCGCCGCGCTGGCTGACCTGACGATTGGCGTCAGCTTGCCGCTGACCGGCCCCGCCTCGGGCCTGGGCATTCCCATGGGCAACCAGCTCAAGCTGTGGCCGCAAACCATTGCCGGCGAAAAGGTCAAGCTGATCGTGCTCGACGACGCCACCGACCCGACCAACGGTGTGAAGAATGCGCGCCGCTTTGTCACCGATGACAAGGTCGACCTGATCCTGGGCTCTGCCGCCACCCCCGTGGGCATCGCCATGGCCGATGTCGCCCTGGAAAGCAAAACCCCGCAATTGCTGGCCACGCCTGCGCAGCTGCCCCCGGGCAAGGACGCCTGGAGCTTCCGCCTGCCGCAATCCAATGCCGTGATGTCGCACGCCGTGGTCGAGCACATGAAAAAGCAAGGCGTGAAAACCGTGGGCTTCCTGGGCTACACCGATGCTTATGGCGAAGGCTGGCTGAAAGACTTCACGCCCATCGCTGAAAAAGCTGGCATCAAAGTCATTGCCGCCGAGCGCTTCGCCCGCACCGACACCAGCGTGACCGGCCAGGCCCTGAAGCTGACCGCTACCAACCCGGATGCCATGCTGATCGTGGCCTCGGGCAGTGGCGCCGCCATGCCGCACAAGGCGGTGGTCGAGCGTGGCTTCAAGGGCAAGATTTACCAAACCCATGCCGCCGCCACCCGTGACCTGATGCGCGTCGGTGGCAAGGACGTGGAAGGCTCTTATGTGGTCTCCGGCCCGGTCATTGCCCCCGAGCAATTGCCTGACAGCCACCCGTCCAAAAAGATGGCGCTGGACTTTGTCAGCCAGTATGAAAAAGCCAACGGTGTGGGCAGTCGCAACCAGTTTGCAGGCCACGCCTATGACGCCTTGATTGCTTTGGAAAAAGCAGTGCCGATGGCGCTGAAAAAGGCCAAGCCCGGCACGCCCGAGTTCCGCACCGCGCTGCGTGATTCGATTGAAACCATGGGCCGCACCGTGTTTGCCCACGGCATCATGAACTGGACCAAGGACGACCACTGGGGTTACACCAACGAAACCGGCGTGATCGTCAAGGTCGTGAACGGCGACTGGAAAGTCGAATAAGGAACGTCCATGGATGCAACCATCGCCAGCATTTTGCTGCTGGACGGACTGACCAACGGCGCCATCTATGCGCTGTTGGGTCTGGCCACGGTTTTGGTCTTCACAGTCACCCGGGTGATCTTCATTCCGCAAGGCGAGTTTGTCGCTTACGGCGCGTTGACCCTGGCCATTCTGCAAACCGGCCAAGTGCCGGGCACGGTTTGGCTGTTGTTGATCCTGGCGGGGGTTGCCGCCTTGATGGAAGGTTTCACTCGCTGGCAACACCAGCGCAATGCGGCTTCAGCCTTGAAAGCATCGCTCAAGATGCTGTTGCCATCCGTTCTGATCGCAGGTGTCACGGCGTGGGCCGCGCCGCAACAATTTCCGCTGGCGGTGCAAGCTTTGTTGAGCGTGGCCTTGGTCACCGCTTTTGGCCCGCTGGTGTACCGCGTGGCCTACCAATCACTCGAAGCAGCGACGCCCTTGGTGCTGCTGATTGTGTCGGTCGGCGTGCACTTTGCCATGACCGGCCTGGGCTTGTTGTTCTTTGGCGCGGAAGGTTTCCGCAACCCCTCCTTCTGGGACTTGCGTGTTTCGATGGGCCCGCTGACCCTTTCTGGTCAAGCCATGATCATTGGCGCTGCTTCAGTGGCCTTGATTGTGATGCTCTGGCTGTTTTTCGAGCGCTCCCTGTTTGGCAAGGCGCTGCGCGCCACCGCGGTCAACCGCTTGGGGGCGCGACTGATGGGCATTTCCTCGCATGCCTCTGGCCAACTGACCTTTGCCATGGCCGCCCTCATCGGCGCCCTCTCTGGCTTGTTGATCGGTCCCACCACCACCGTGTTTTATGACTCCGGGTTTTTGATTGGCTTGAAAGGCTTTGTGGCCGCGGTGGTCGCAGGTTTGAGCAGCTACCCCGGTGCCTTGATCGGCGCGCTGTTTGTGGGCGTGGTCGAAGCCTTTGGCGCTTTTTGGGGCAGCGCCTTCAAGGAAGTGATTGTGTTCACCTTGATCCTGCCCATTCTGCTCTGGCGTTCGCTGACCAGCGGGCATTCGGACGAGGAGCACTGAAATGAAAATCAAAACTGGCGTGCTTCTGGCCGTCGCGGTGCTGGCCGTGGCGTTTCTGCCCTTGCCTGATTTTTGGATCACACAACTGAATTACATCGGCTTGTACAGCTTGACCGGCTTGGGGTTGGTGCTGCTGACCGGGGTCGCGGGCCTGACCTCGTTTGGCCAAGCTGCGTTTGTCGGCATCGGGGCCTATGCCACCGCCTGGCTCACCTTGAACCTGGACATGTCCCCCTGGCTAACGCTGTTCATCGGCTTGGCCATCACCGCCCTGTCCGCCTTGGTGGTCGGGGGCATCACCCTGCGCATGTCGGGCCACTACCTGCCTTTGGCCACCATTGCCTGGGGACTCTCGCTGTACTACCTGATGGGCAACCTGGACGCCCTGGGCAAATACGATGGCTTGCTGGGCGTGCCGGGTTTGCAACTGCTGGGCTGGGACGTGGGCCAAGGGCGGGGCTTTTTTGTGCTGACCTGGGCCATCTTGTTGCTGGCGGCCGCCGCCTTGCTGATGTTGCTTGATTCGCGCCCGGGGCGCGCCATGCGCTCGCTGAAAAACGGCACCCAAATGGCCGAGGCCATGGGTGTTCACACCTTGCGCTACAAGATTGTGATTTTTGTCATTGCCGCCTTGCTGGCCTCGGTGTCGGGCTGGCTGTTTGCGCATTTTCAGCGCTCGGTCAACCCCTCGCCTTTTGGCTTGAAGATGGGCATTGAGTACCTGTTCATGACGGTGGTGGGCGGTGTGGGCCATGTGTGGGGTGCCATCACCGGCGCCTTCCTCACCAAGTTGCTGGAAGACAAGTTGCAGGTGCTGTTGCCGCAACTGATTGGCACCAGTGGCAGCTATGAAATCATTGTGTTTGGCATTGTGCTGGTGCTGATGCTGAAATTTTTGCCAGACGGTTTGTGGTCCATGGTGGAGCGCTATTTGCCGCACCCGCCGCGGACGCGCCATTGGGACGCTGCGGCCCCCCTGGCCGAGCGCAGCAAGCCACAGGCCGGTGAGTTGGTGCTGGACGTGCAAAACATTCGCAAAGAATTTGGCGGCCTGGTGGCCGTGAACGACATCAGCTTTCAAATTCAAGCCGGCCAGATCGTGGGCTTGATTGGGCCCAATGGGGCGGGCAAGTCCACCACCTTCAACCTGATCACCGGCGTGCTCAGCCTGACGCGTGGGCACGTGCTGTTCCGTGACCAGGAGGTGGCAGGCTTGCGCTCGCGCGAGATCGCGCAACAGGGCATGTCCCGCACCTTCCAGCATGTGAAGATGATTCCCGACATGACCGTTCTGGAAAACGTGGCCTTGGGGGGCCACCTGCGCGGTCACAAGGACGTGCTGTCCGCCATGACCGGCACGAACCGTGAAGAAGAGAAACAACTGTTCAAAGAGGCCGAGCGGCAACTGCAGCGCATTGGCATGGGCGAGCATCTGAACGAATTGGCCGGCAACCTGGCCATGGGGCCGCAACGCCTGATGGAAATTGCGCGTGCCCTGTGCAGCGACCCCGCCCTGCTGCTGCTGGACGAGCCCGCTGCGGGCTTGCGCCACAAGGAGAAAAAGGCCTTGGCCGCCGTGCTGCGCCAACTGCAAAGCGAAGGCATGAGCATTCTGTTGGTGGAACATGACATGGACTTGGTGATGGACGTGTGTGACCACCTGGTGGTCATGGAGTTTGGCACCTTGCTGACCCAAGGCACGCCGGCGGAAATTCAACAAAGCCCGGCTGTGCGCGCCGCTTACTTGGGCACGGAGCATTGAGCATGAACACCGCAACGCCTCTTCTCCAGATTGACAATTTGCGCGCAGGCTATGGCCGTGCCGAAGTGCTGCATGGCTTGTCATTGCAGGCGGCCAAGGGCAGCGTCATCACCGTGATCGGCCCCAACGGCGCCGGCAAGTCCACCCTGCTCAACAGCCTGATGGGCGTTCTGCCCAGCCAGGGCCAGGTGTTTTTTCAAGGCCAGTCCTTGGCCGAACTCACGCTGGAAGAACGCGTGATGTGCGGCATGGCCCTGGTCCCGGAAAAGCGCGAGCTGTTTGGCACCATGAGCGTGGAAGACAACCTGGTGCTGGGCGGTTACCGCCAAATGCGCCTGGGCCATGCCCAATGGCGAGACCGGCTGGACGACGTCTACACCCTGTTTCCCCGACTGAAAGAACGCCGCGTGCAAGAGGCGGGCACGCTGTCGGGCGGCGAGCGCCAGATGCTGGCCGTGGGCCGCTCCTTGATGTCTCGCCCCAGCCTGCTGATGCTGGACGAGCCCAGCCTGGGCCTGGCCCCGCTGATCGTGAAAGAAATTTTTTCCATCATTGAAACGCTGCGTCAAACCGGTGTGACCATTGTGCTGGTCGAGCAAAACGCCCGTGCCGCCTTGGCCGTGGCCGACCATGGCTATGTGCTGGAAATGGGCGACATCGCCCTGCAAGGTCCGGCCCAAGCGCTGGCCCAGGATTCCCGCGTGATCGACACCTACCTGGGTGCCGCCAAAAAAGACGATTGATTTTTCGGAGACACCCAGCATGTCCGCCTACCAACCCCGCACCCAGGAGATGCAATTTCTTCTGTCGGACGTTTTGCAAGCGCCCCAACAACTGCAACAGCTGCCCGCATTTGCCGAGGTCGATGCCGACCTGATGCACCAGGTGCTGGAAGAGTCTGGCAAGTTTGTAGGCGACGTCGTCGCGCCCTTGTCACGCGATGGCGATGAAATCGGCTGCCGTTGGGACCAGGGTGAGGTTGTCACCCCACCCGGCTTTCGCGAGGCCTACCAAGCGTTCTGGCAAGCGGGCTGGCCCGCGCTGGCCTCGGCCACCGAAGACGGAGGGCAAGGCCTGCCCGCAGTGCTGGAGGCCATGCTTTATGAAATGCTCAGCGCAGGCAACCATGGCTGGACCATGGCGCCCGGCTTGTTGCATGGGGCATATGAGTGCCTCAAGCACCATGGCAGCCAGGCTTTGAAAGACAGCTACCTTTGCAAAATCGCCACCGGCGAATGGCTGGCCACCATGTGCCTGACCGAGCCGCATGCTGGCAGTGACTTGGGCCTGGCCCGTACCAAAGCCATCCCGCTGCCCGATGGCCGCTATGCCCTCTCTGGCACCAAGATTTTCATCTCCGGTGGAGAGCATGACCTCTCGGACAACATTGTTCATCTGGTCCTGGCACGCCTACCGGATGCGCCCCCCGGCCCCAAAGGCTTGTCTTTGTTTCTGGTGCCCAAGTTCATGCCCGACGGCAGCCGCAGTGCGGTGTACTGCGATCGCATCGAAGAAAAAATGGGCTTGCACGGCAGTCCCACCTGCGTCATGCGCTTTGACGAAGCGGCCAGCTGGATCGTGGGCGAACCGGGCCGTGGCTTGAGCGCCATGTTCGTGATGATGAATGCCGCGCGCCTGCATGTGGCCTTGCAAGGCATTGGCTTGCTCGATGCCGCTTGGCAAAAAGCCGATGCCTATGCCAAAGAGCGTCGCCAGATGCGCGCGCCGGGCCGCGGCAAATCGGCCGGCGAAGCCGACCTCATCATCGAACACCCTGCAGTGCGCCGGGTGCTGGACACGCAACGCGCCTGGGTCGATGGCGGCCGCGTGCTGGCCTACCAGACAGCGCTGGAGCTCGACCTGGCTAAACACGCCCAAGACCCCCAACGCGTGGCGCAAGCGCAGCGTTGGTGCAGCCTGGTCACGCCGGTGATGAAATCAATCTTCACCCACCAGGCCTTTCATGGTGGCAGCGACTGCCTGCAAGTGTTCGGCGGCCATGGCTATGTGCGCGAATGGGGCATTGAGCAGGTGGTGCGCGATGCCCGCGTGGCCATGATTTACGAAGGCACGAATGAAATTCAGGCGATTGACTTGCTGGTTCGCAAAGTCATGTCAGATGGCGGACAAAGTCTTTTTGCATTGCTCGATGACCTGCTGCACGACCTCGCCGCACACGCCCAGCACACCACCGGCTGGCAGGGTCGTGTGGCCGTGTTGCGCGAACTGACCGCCAACATTCTGGCCGCAGCAGGCTCACAACCTGCATTGCCTTTCGAGTTCGCAGACGATTACCTGCGCGCGCTCGGTGTGGTGCTGCTGGACTGGGCCTGGCTCAAAATTGGCTTTGCCGTGTCAGACGACACACCCGACAGCGCAGGCCGTTGGCGCCAGCCTGCCAAGGCCTTGCAGCGCTGGGTGCTTCCAGAGTTTGAGCTGCGTGTTGGGATGGTTCGCGCGGCGTTGAAAGTGACACAGCCGGCATGAGCGCACTCAAGCAAGCGGGTCGCCCACGCAAGGCCAAGCAAACGGCGTCGAGCGTCAAGAAAGGTGCGCAAACGTCCCGCGCCGAGGCCTTGAACACCGATTACCTGGAAACCTTGCTGGGCTACAACGCCCGCCGCGCCGCTTTGCACATCATTGGGCAATCCGCTCAGAAAATGGCCTTGTATGACCTCAAGCCGGTGGACTTTTCGGTGATGTCCGTTGTGCATCACAACCCCGGGGTCACCTCGCGCCAGTTGTGCGCCTCACTGGACATCTTGCCCCCCAATCTGGTGAAAATCATCCAATCGCTGGAGGCGCGCGAGTGGATTGCCCGCCAACCCCACCCGCACGATGGCCGGGCGGTTGGCCTGCACCCCACGGAGAAAGGCATGGCCTTGATGCAAGAAGCTGAATCTCGCATCGCCGCGCTGGAAAAACGGGTGGCCAGCAAACTGAGCGCTGCGCAGCAAGATCAATTGATCAGCTTGCTGCGCAAAATTTACCTTTGAAAGGCCGCGAAGTGACAGCCCTCAGCTGAGCACCATGCCGCCGTCAATGTGCAAGCTTTGCCC
>CAINMN010000376.1 GCA_903850735.1 uncultured Burkholderiales bacterium
CTTGGAGGGCACCAGCAGCATCCAGGCCATTCGCGCTGCTTTTTCCGAGCCCATCAAAGGCCTGGGCTTGGCCTTTGGCACATCGGTGGCCGGCGTGGCCACGTCGGCGGCCTTGGGGTTGATGTCTGCCATCAGCCGCCGAGAAAGAATGCAAGCCGCCCAGCTGTTGGACACCTTGATTGCCAGCCACTTGCGCGCGTTTTCCCTTAGCTACCAACGGCAGGAAACCTTCAAAGCCTTGCAGCTGCAATCGCAAGCCCTGCCCCAAGTGGTCGAGAAGCTGCAAGACATGATGTCGCAGATGGAGCGCATGGGCCAACAGCTCAGCGACCGCCTGCTCAGCAACCAGGAAAACTTTCACAGTGAGGTGAAAGTGGCCTACACCGATCTGGCCACCACGGTGGATCAGTCGCTCAAAGACAGCTTGCAGCAAAGCGCCAAAGTGGCCGGCGAGAGCATGCTGCCCGCCCTGGAAACCGCGCTGGCCGGCATGTCACGCGAGTCGCAAGGCATGCATGAGCGCCTGGTCACCACCTGGCGCAACGCCCTCGCAGAACAAGAAAAGAACCAGGCGCAATGGGTGACCCAGGTCAGCCAATCTCTGGCGCGTTTTTCAGACACGGTGGGCCAACGCTCGCAATCGCTGGTGTCGGATGTGCGCGATGCGCAGGCGGCGCATCAGTCGGCGCTAGCCGCCCGCGAAGACGAGCGCCTGCAAGCCTGGCAAGCCGCCCTCAAGACCCTGGCCGCTGGCTTGGAGCAAACCGCACACACCCTGTCATCGCAAGCGCAGGCCAACGCGCGCCAGTTGCTGGAAGAAACCAGCCGGTTGGTGGGCGCTTCCGAGGCCCTCATTCAAACCCGGATCGACACGGAAAGCCAGTGGGCGACCTTGCACGGACAGCGCATGGACCAAATGGCCAGCGTGTTGAAAACCGAGCTGAGCGCCTTGCGCGATGAAGAGGCCTTGCGCGGCCAAGCCGCCGTCGCCCGATTGGCAGAGCTTGAAACCGCATTGGCCGCCCACTTGACCACCTTGGGCACCGCGCTGGAAGCGCCCATCACCCGCCTGATTCACACCGCCTCCGAGGCGCCCCGCGCGGCCGCTGAAGTCATTGGCAAATTGCGTGAAGAGGTCTCCAACAGCGTGGTGCGCGACAACGAATTGCTGGAAGAGCGCAGCCGTATTCTGGAAACGCTCAATGCCTTGCTGAACAGCATTCACCATGCGTCGACCGAGCAGCGTGCCGTCATTGACTCGCTGGTGGCCTCCTCTGCCGTGGCGCTGGACCAAGCGGGAAGCCAATTGGCAGAGCGCATGGCCAGCCAGACCGACAAACTGTCGGGCACGACCGCACAACTGAATGGCAGCGCCATCGAGGTGGCTGCGCTGAGCGAGGCGCTGGTGTTTGCGGTGAAAGCCTTTGGCGACGCCAACGACAAGCTGATTGGCAACATGGAGCGCATTGAAAAAGCCATCGACCAATCCATGACCCGCAGTGACGAGCAACTGGCCTACTACGTGGCCCAGGCACGCGAAGTCATCGACCTCAGCATCGCCTCGCACAAAGAGATCTTTGAAGAGTTGCGCAAACTGCCCAGCGCCGCTGCGGCACCCGCCTAAGAGGCCCACGCCATGGATCACAGCGACACCAGCGTAGAGCAGACCGCACCGGTCTGGACCGTGTTTGGCGACTTGATGTCTGGCCTGTTGGGGGCCTTTGTGCTCTTGCTGGTGGGCGCCTTGGCGTCACAATTGGAGTTGGCATCGCACCTGGAAACCGAGGTCCAAAAGCGGCAGATCGAAGAACAACGGCGCATCAGCTTAGAGAAGGCCTTGGCCATCCCGCTGGCTTCCGGGCGCATCACCTTGCAAAACGGCCGCATCGGCATCAGTGGTCGCGTGCTGTTCTCCCTGAACTCGGCACAGTTGCAACCCGAGGGGCGCCAACTGCTCAAGAGCCTGGTGCCGCCGCTCAAAAGCTACCTGGCATCGCGGCAAGAGTTGCTCATGGTCAGCGGCTTCACCGACGACCAGTCCATTCGCGGCCGCAACCAAGCCTTTGCCGACAACTGGGAGTTGTCTGCGCAACGCGCGCTCACGGTCACGCGCGCCCTGATTGACGAGGGCATGCCCTCCGCCATGGTCTTTGCCGCCGCCTTTGGCGCAGAACAGCCCGTGACCCCCAACACCGATGAAAACGCCCGCAGCCAGAACCGCCGCGTGGAAATGGCGCCCGTGCCCCAAACGCCCAAGACCCAACCCTGAGCATGGACAGTCTGGCGTCGCCCGATGACTTCACCCTGCGCCTGGCCGCCCTGCGCAAGGCTGGCGTGGCGCGCTTTGATGCCGTGGCCCTGCACTACCTTGAAACCTTGAATCAACGCTTGCCCAGCCTGGATGCGGAGGTTCAAAAAATCGTTGGCCCCAAACTGTCGCAAGGGCTGACGGCTTTGGCGGCGCGCTTTGAACAAGCCCCGCAGACTACGGGTCGCAAGCCTGTGCCAAACATCGCAGCCCAGGCACAGCCAGTATCACCCTTGAGCGCTTTGGTGCGCGACTTGCAAACCCACACCCAGCGCCCGCCGCCTTTGAAAGCGCTGCAAGAAAACTTGTCGGCCTTGAGCGTGAACAAGCAAGTCAGCCAGGCCTTGCGCCAGGCACCGCAGAATGCCGGTCCCATCAATTCCCACATGCTGATGCTGCGCTCGCTGGAGTTGCTGCGCGAACGCTCGCCCGCCTACCTGCAGCGCTTCATGGCCTATGCCGACACCTTGCTGGTGCTGGAGCAAGCGGGCATGAAAAAGCCCTCGACATCCAAGCCCCGAAAAGCCAAGACGTGAGGGCCGCGAGATGGGCCTGAGGCCTGCGCTTTAGGCCTTGAAAGTGCCTGCAAAGCTGATCTCGGACAAGGGTTTGCGCGCATTCGGCGCTTCGCGCTGCTGCAAAGCCTCGGGCAACTGGGCCTTGTCACCTTGCTTGCCCAGAACGATCACGGCTTCGAGGGCGTAGTCATCGGGCAGGTGGATGGCGGCGCGCAATTTGACCGGGTCAAAACCAGCCAGCGCGTGGGCCACCAGGCCAGACTGTGCAGCTTGCAAGGCCATGCTCATCCAGGCCGAGCCTGTGTCGAAGGAGTGCCAGGCGTTGGCGGTCAATTCCGTCTTGCCCGGGAACAACGCCTGCTTGGCCGAAGCCACCGCCACCAAGGCGCCCGCACGGTGCGCCCAGCTCTGATTACCTTCGTTCACGGCGCCAAAAATGCCGGCCCAGCCAGCATCGTCCTTCAACGCGTAAATGAAGCGCCAGGGTTGGGCGTTGTAGGCCGAAGGCGCCCAGCGAGCGGCCTCCAGAACCGTCATCAGCGTCTCTTTGGACATGGCCTCACCCGTCAGCGAACGCGGCGACCAGCGGTTGATGAACATGGGGTTGACGGGATGGTCTGGCTTGCGGGGGTTGGTCATGATGGTTTGAAACAATTGGTTGGAAACGGAGCCGAAGTCTAGCCGATGCGCGAACTTGGCGCAGAGCACGCTCAGCCCAGCAAGGCGTCTCGGCGCTTTTCGAAGGCGGGCCAGACTTCGGGGTTCACCAGTCGGGGAGGACGCTGGCCAGCGAGCAATTGAAGGATTTGCTCGGCACCAATGGCGGCCACATTGCGGCGGGCTTCGTGGGTGACGCCTGCCGTGTGAAAGGTGGCAAACACATTGTCCATGGCCAGCAAGGGGTGGTCCAGGGGCGGCGGTTCTTGGTCCCAGACATCCAGGCCGGCACCGGCCAAATGGCCCGAGGTCAGTGCCTGCGTCAGGGCGGCCTCGTCGTGTAGTCCACCCCGCGCGGTATTGATGAACAAAGCACCTGGCTTCATTTGCGCGAAGGTGTCGGCGTTCATCATCTTCAAGGTCGTGGCGTCGCGTGGGCAGTGCAGTGACACCACATCCGATTGCGCCAGCAACTCAGAAAAGCGCACGCTGCGGGCGCCGCGCTTGTGAATTTCCTCTGCGCTCAGAAAAGGATCGACCGCCAGCACCTGCATGCCAAAAGCCTGGGCCAACCTGGCCACGCGCGTGCCAATGTGACCCATGCCCACCAGGCCCATGGTTTTGCCACGGATCTCATGGCCCATCACATCTTCGCGGGTGAAGCCTTGCTCGCGGCGCATGCGACGGTCGCTTTCCACCATTCTGCGTGACACGCTGAGCATCAAGGCCAGGGTGTGCTCTGCCACAGAGTCGGCGTTGCCACCGGCTTGGTTCACCACGGCAATGCCGGCAGCGGTGCAAGCCGCCACGTCCACCGTGTCAAAGCCGGCGCCGGTGGATGAAACGCACAAGAGCTGGGGGCACTGGGCGATCAAGCCCGCGCTGACAAACCACTCCTGAGGCAACTCGTCTTTGGCGGCAGACACTTGGTAAACATGCGCCTGCGACAACAACTGCAACGCCAAGTCGCGGTCACCGCGCACGGGAAAAATCTGGAAGTCGATGTCTTGCGCTTGTGTCAGCCGCTCATCAAAAACCGGGTTGATCCACAGATCCGAGCGCACCACTCTTTTCTTCATGGGCGTTCCTTCATTGCGGCTCGGGATTGCAACCGATGCGGCGCAACGTGGCGTCGATCCACGCGGTGTCCAGTTTGCCCGCCGCAATGTCCGCCAGCATTTTTTTCTCGGCGTCCATCTTCTGCAAGGTAGCCTCCAGCACCGATTGCAGGCTGTCGAAGGGCACGCACAGCAGGCCGTCGGCGTCGCCCAACATCAGGTCGCCAGGTTGAATGACCATGCCGTCGATGGCAATGGGCACATTGATTTCGCCC
>CAINMN010000377.1 GCA_903850735.1 uncultured Burkholderiales bacterium
GCGTGCTCGACACGGCTGCCAGTCCGGTGCAGGGCCACATCTATGGCATTGAAACCCGTGCCGAGTTGGTGGCGTCGTCCCGGGCGCTGGCCGAGCGCTTGGGTTTCCCGGGCATGTCCTTTTTGAACCTCAGCGTAGCCGATTCCGTGGCCTCGGCCGAGTTGCCCGAGCAGATCGACATCGTCACCGCTTTGCACGCTTGTGACACCGCCACCGACGACGCCATTGACTTTGCGTTGCAGAAAAAAGCCCAAGCCCTGGTGTTGGTGCCCTGTTGCCAGGCCGAAGTGGCGGCCTGCTTGCGCCAAACCAAGGCCCTGACCCTCTCCCGCACGCCCTTGGCGGAACTGTGGCGCCACCCGCTGCACACCCGCGAGTTCGGCAGCCAGATCACCAACGTCCTGCGCTGCCTCTACCTCGAAGCCCGCGGCTACCAAGTCACCGTCACCGAACTCGTCGGCTGGGAGCACTCCCTCAAAAACGAACTCATCCTCGCCCGCTACACCGGCCAGCCCAAACACAGCGCCGCCACCCGCCTCCAAGCCCTCCTCACCCAATTCGGCCTTGAATCATTAATCGGGGTCAGATTCAAATTATCATGATCCGAAATTGAGGACTCGTCATGGCCCGTCTGCCCCGTTTGAGCGTTCCCGGATACCCGCACCATGTGATTTTGCGGGGCAACAACCGGCAGGCGATTTTCACGGGGCGGGGCGACCACGAGCGCATGCTGGCGCTGTTGGCGGAGCACAGCCGCACCCAGGGTGTGGATATCCACGCTTATGTGCTGATGACCAACCATTTGCACTTGCTGGTCACGCCGCAAAAGGACAAGGCGCTCTCTTTGATGATGCAGTCGGTGGGGCGTTCCTATGTGCTGGCCTTCAACAAATTGCATGGCCGCACGGGCACCTTGTGGGAGGGGCGTTACCGCTCGACGCTGATTCAGTCCGACCGCTATTTGCTGACCTGCATGGCCTACATCGACCTGAACCCGGTTCGCGCCAACATGGTGGCCCAGCCGGAAGACTACGCTTGGTCTAGCCATCAGCACTACGTGGGCCGGAAAACCGACCCCTTGATCACACCCCATCCCTTGTATTGGACGCTAGGCAACACTCCTTTTGCCCGGGAAGCCGCTTACGCCGAAATGGTGCATGCAGGCATCACAATGGCGCAGCAAGACGCTTTGACGCGCGCCACGCTCAGTGGTTGGGCATTGGGGGAGGCGGGTTTCGTGGCAGATTTGCAAAAGAAAACCGAGCGCCGCATCGCCCAAAGCAAGGCCGGTCGGCCGGTTTCGGTGAACAAAACACCTTGAAGCAAGGGCTCCGGTGAAGGAGTAAGGCGTCGAGTGCCGGCAATTGAGCTAAAAACAACTCATAATAATCTGTCCCCAATTACTTCCTCAATAAAAAACTAGCGATTTAATCGGAATCTGACCCCAATTATTTTTCTTGGCATTCATGTTGCAGTGCACTATGCTTCGTGTCCCATTGAAATTGAAGAGGAGTGCGCCATGACCACGGCTGCCGAAAAAGAACAACTTCAGCTGCAGGGTTTGTATGACCCGGCGAACGAGCATGACGCCTGTGGCGTGGGTTTTGTGGCGCACATCAAAGGACAGAAGACGCATGCCATCGTGGGCCAGGCGTTGAAGATCCTGGAAAACCTGGACCACCGTGGTGCCGTGGGCGCCGACAAATTGATGGGCGACGGCGCCGGCATCTTGATTCAGTTGCCCGATGCCTTGTACCGCGAAGAAATGGCCAAGCAGGGCGTGACCCTGCCGGCGCCGGGCGAGTACGGCGTGGGCATGATTTTCCTGCCCAAAGAGCACGCCTCGCGCTTGGCCTGCGAGCAGGAAATGGAACGCGCAATTCTGGCCGAAGGCCAGGTCTTGCTGGGCTGGCGCGATGTGCCGGTGAACCTGGACATGCCGATGTCGCCCACCGTGCGCGAGAAAGAGCCCATCATCCGCCAGGTGTTCATCGGCCGCGGCAACGACGTGATCGTGCAAGATGCGCTCGAGCGCAAGCTGTACGTGATTCGCAAGACCGCCAGCGCAGCCATCCAGAACCTGCGTCTGAAGCACAGCAAAGAATATTACGTGCCCAGCATGTCCAGCCGCACGGTCATCTACAAAGGCTTGCTGCTGGCCGATCAAGTTGGCACCTACTTCCTGGACCTGCAAGACGAGCGATGCGTCTCGGCCCTGGGCCTGGTGCACCAGCGTTTCTCGACCAACACCTTCCCCGAGTGGCCCCTGGCCCACCCCTACCGTTATGTCGCCCACACCGGCGAGATCAACACCGTCAAGGGCAACTACAACTGGATGAAGGCGCGCGAAGGCGTGATGTCCTCCGCCGTGTTGGGCGCTGATCTGAAGAAGCTCTACCCCATCAGCTTTGCCGATCAGTCCGACACCGCCACCTTTGA
>CAINMN010000378.1 GCA_903850735.1 uncultured Burkholderiales bacterium
GCCACGCTTCTGGTTGGCCAGCGTCATGACCGATCCGACATAGTCTTGCGGCATGTACAAATGCACGGTGACGATGGGCTCGCGAATCTCGTCCATGCGGCCCTGGTCTGGCATTTTGGAGGGGTTCTCGACCATGCGGACTTCGCCATCGACGCCCACCACCTGGTAGACCACGCTCGGGGCGGTGGTGATCAGGTCCTGGTCAAACTCACGCTCCAGCCTCTCTTGCACAATTTCCATGTGCAACAAGCCCAGGAAGCCGCAGCGAAAACCGAAGCCCAGCGCTTGCGACACTTCAGGCTCGTAGTGCAACGATGAATCGTTGAGCTTGAGCTTCTCCAGACTGTCACGCAGGCCTTCGTATTGGTTGGCCTCAGTCGGGTACAAACCGGCAAACACTTGCGGCTGGATTTCTTTAAAGCCCGGCAGCGGCTCGGTCGCGGTAAACGCGGCACCGCCGGTACCGGCTTTGATCAGGGTGATGGTGTCACCGACCTTGGCGGCCTGCAATTCACGAATACCCGCAATGATGTAGCCCACTTCGCCCGCTTCCAGCGATTCCCGGTCCTCATTGGCCGGTGTGAAAACACCGAGCTTGTCGGCGTTGTACATGGTGCCGGTGGCCATCATCTTGATGCGGTCGCCTTTGCCCAGGCGGCCGTCGACCACGCGCACCAGCATGACCACGCCGACGTAGCTGTCGAACCAGCTGTCGATGATCATGGCGCGCAAGGGGCCGTCGGGGTTGCCGCGCGGCGCCGGCACCTTGGCCACGATGGCCTCGAGAATTTCCTCGATGCCCATGCCGGTCTTGGCCGAGCAAGGAATGGCTTCGCTGGCGTCGATGCCAATGACGTCTTCGATTTCGGTTTTGGCATTGTCTGGATCGGCTTGCGGCAAATCCATTTTGTTGAGCACCGGTACCACCTCGACGCCGAGGTCGAGCGCGGTGTAACAGTTGGCCACGGTCTGCGCTTCCACGCCTTGGCTGGCATCGACCACGAGCAGCGCGCCTTCGCAGGCCGAGAGCGAGCGGCTCACTTCATAAGAGAAGTCCACGTGGCCCGGTGTGTCGATGATGTTGAGGTTGTAGACCTGACCGTCTTTGGCTTTGTATTGCAGCGCAGCGGTCTGCGCCTTGATGGTTATCCCACGCTCTTTCTCGATGTCCATCGAGTCGAGCACCTGGGCTTGCATCTCGCGTTCTTCGAGGCCACCACAGCGTTGAATCAGACGATCGGCGAGTGTGGATTTGCCGTGGTCAATGTGCGCAATGATCGAAAAGTTTCTGATGTGCTTCATCAAGCGGAGCTATTAAGTGTTTGAATTCAAAAGGCTGAGCGACATAAAAAAGGGCGCGTCAACTGCTGACGCGCCCTGAACCAACAATCTATGGCAACTGCGATAGTTGGAACTTCATTGTAGGCAAAAAGCCCCGCGCGTGAAGTGTCTGAGGACAGCACACCACAGCGTTGCGGGACCACAACAGCGAAGTTATCAACATATTATCAACAAGACTGGAAGAACATCCATGGGACAACTTGTGGGCACGCTGTGGAACAACTGTGGAGCCCGCCATGTCATCCCACATGATGGATTGAGTCATCGTCGATATATCGCATTCAAGCACTCAGCCCCCTGATTCTATACATAAACAGTAGTAACAAAATGGGAAAAGTTGGCGAGCGCCAACTTAGAAAGGCTTGGAAAAAATTTCAAAAATATTTTTCAAGCAGACCCCAATAGCCCCAAAAACCTTCTGAGTCACACGGGTTTGAGGGGTTTTGGCGTTTCAACGGTTGGGGCGAATCAAAACGTACTGGGCCCACTCGCCACGGCGCAACAGCACGGTGACGGGCTTGGTTTTGTCGATGCGCGAGAGCAAGGCATCGAACTCTTTCACAGAGACCACTTCGGTGTTGGCCAGAGCAAGGATGACATCGCCTTCGCGCAGGCCAGCGCGTGCGGCGGCCTCGGTGGCGGCCTCCACGCGCACGCCCGACTTGATTTTGAGCTCGCCCTTTTGCACCTCGGTGAGGTCACTCACGGTCAGCCCCAAGAATTGGCCGCTGGCAGAGACGATGGGTTTCTCTTTTTCAGGGGGCGGGGCTTTGGCGGCGACTTTCTCGGGCTCGAACTCGCCCACCGTGATGCTCAGGTCTTTGGTCACCCCACGGCGCAAGACCGTGGCCGTGCTGCGCGTGCCAGGCTTGATGTTGCCCACCATGCGTGGCAGGTCGGCCGATTTCTCGATGGGCTTGCCATCGAAGCGGGTGATGATGTCGCCCGCCTCGATGCCCGCTTTGTCGGCCGGCGCGCCCGGCTCGACCGCACGCACCAAGGCGCCCTGCGCCTTGCTCAGGCCCAGGGACTCGGCCACTTCTTTGCTGACCTGGTCGATTTGAACGCCAATGCGCCCGCGCTGAACGCGGCCGGTGGCGCGCAGCTGGTCGCTGATGCGGGAGGCCTCGTCGATGGGAATGGCAAAGGAGATGCCCATGAAGCCGCCCGAGCGGGAATAGATTTGGCTGTTGATGCCCACCACTTCGCCGCGCATGTTGATCAAGGGCCCGCCAGAGTTGCCGGGATTGATGGCCACATCGGTTTGAATGAAGGGCAGGTAGTCGCCGGTGTCGCGCTGCTTGGCGCTGACAATGCCGGCGGTGACGCTGTTGTCCAGGCCAAAGGGCGAGCCAATGGCCATGACCCACTCGCCCACCTTGAGGCGGCTGACGTCGCCAATGCGCACCGAGGGCAAGCCGGTGGCTTCAATTTTCACCACAGCGACATCGGTGCGCTTGTCGGCGCCCACGATGCGGGCCTTGAACTCGCGCTTGTCGGGCAGCGTGACCAGCACCTGGTCGGCACCGTCCACCACATGGGCATTGGTCATGATGAAGCCGTCGGGCGTGAGAATGAAGCCCGAGCCCACACCGCGCGGGCGCTCTTCTTCTTGCTGGGGACGGTTGGGCCGCTGCTGGCGCTGGCCGTTGGGCGGCGTGGGCATGGGCACGCCGAAGAAGCGGCGAAACAGCTCTTGCATTTCCTCATCGGGCGCTTCGCCCCCGTTGCCAGGGCGCGTGGCCTTGCGCTCGATGGTGCGGATGTTGACCACCGAGGGCCCGACCTGCTCCACCAAATCGGTGAAGTCCGGCAGGGTTCGGTTTTGCGCATGCGCTGCGCTTCCCGAGGTGCTGAGCGTGAACACGCTCAGGCACAGGGTCAAAGCGATCACGCCCGATTGCAGGGGTTTCCAAAATTTCATGAGACTCACTCCCTCTCTCCGCCAGTCAAGACACGCGGCAATATACAGCGCGACGCAAATCCGCCCAGCTTGCGGGGTCGGACTGCCGCGCCAGCCACACCCATTGCACGCCAGCCGCCCCGGGCCGACGCGATGCAGCCTTAGTTAAGGGCTCAAAGCGCAAAAGCAAGAACCCTTGCAGGTCCCATTCCACACGAACCCGCCCCGCTTGGTCGTCCGCGTCGCGGCGCAGCCACCATGCTTGGCCATCCCAGGCCACCTGGCCGCCCGACAGGGGGCGCGCGCGCCGCTGGATGGCCCAGGCCAGCAAGACGCTGCTGACGCAGAGCGCCGGGCCCCAGCCCCAGGGCTGGCTCAGCACCAGGGTGAAGGTGGCGGCGAGCGCCAGGCCGGACAACGCCAGCGTGAACGCGCGCTCCAAAAGCAAACGCCCCACCGGGTAAGTCACCGATGGGGCGTTGTGCATGGGCGTTGCCTTAAATGCGTTTGAAGACCAAGGAGCCGTTGGTGCCGCCAAACCCAAAGTTGTTTTTGAGGGCGACATCGATCTTGAGATCGCGCGCGGTGTTGGCGCAGTAATCCAGGTCGCACTCGGGATCCTGGTTGAAGATGTTGATGGTCGGGGGGCTCTTCTGGTGGTACACCGACAAAATGGTGAACACGCTTTCGATGCCGCCGGCACCGCCCAACAGGTGGCCCGTCATCGACTTGGTGGAGTTGACCACGATGCGCTTGGCGTGGTCGCCCAGCGCCGCCTTGATGGCATGGGTTTCATTGACATCGCCCAGCGGCGTGGAGGTGCCGTGCGCGTTGAGGAAGTCCACCTGGTCGGCGTTCACGCCGGCGTTGCGCAGGGCGTTCACCATGGCACGGCGCGGGCCGTCCATGCTCGGCGCGGTCATGTGGCCGGCGTCGGCGCTCATGCCGTAGCCCGAGAGCTCGGCGTAAATGCGGGCGCCGCGCGCCTTGGCATGTTCGTATTCTTCCAGCACCACGACGCCGGCGCCCTCGCCCAGCACAAAGCCGTCACGGTCTTTGTCCCAGGGACGCGATGCGGTTTTGGGGTCGTCGTTGCGGGTGGACAGGGCGCGCATGGCAGCAAAGCCGCCCAAGCCCAGGGGAGAAATGGTGGCTTCGGAGCCGCCCGCCACCATCACGTCGGCGTCGCCATACTCGATGATGCGGCCGGCCTCGCCAATGCTGTGCAAACCGGTGGTGCAGGCGGTGACCACGGCCAGGTTGGGCCCTTTGAAGCCCAGGCGCATGGAGACGTGGCCGGAAATCATGTTGATGATGGAGGCCGGCACAAAGAAGGGCGAAATGCGGCGCGGTCCGCGCGCCGTCAACTCGGCATGCATGGACTCGATCAGGGGCAAGCCCCCAATGCCTGAGCCAATCAGGCAGCCAATGCGCGTGGCTTCTTCTTCGCCGAGCGCGTCACCCGTGGGCAAGCCTGAATCCGCCACGGCCTGCAGCGCTGCCACGATGCCAAAGTGGATGAAGGTGTCCATGGCCCGCGCTTCTTTGGGCGGGATGTACGCGTCCAGGTCCAGCCCCTTCACCTCGCCAGCAAATTTGCAGGCAAAGTTCGACGGGTCGAACTTGGTGAGGTTGTCAATGCCGGACTGACCTGCCAACAACTGGGCCCAGGACTGCGCCACCGTGTTGCCAACGGGGCTCACGCATCCCAGACCGGTCACAACAACGCGACGACGGCTCATGCGGGTTAACTTTCGAAAGTCAGCTTACTTCTGGTGGGCCAAAGCGTAATCGATGGCGTTTTGCACCGTGGTGATCTTCTCGGCGTCTTCGTCCGGAATTTCAATGCCGAACTCGTCTTCGAGGGCCATCACCAATTCGACGGTGTCCAGCGAGTCAGCGCCCAGGTCGGCCACGAAGGCTTTTTCGTTGGTGACTTGTGACTCTTCCACGCCGAGTTGTTCGGCAATGATTTTTTTGACGCGTGCTTCGATATCGCTCATGGTTCCCTCAGAGGGTTGATTAGAAGTCCACCATTTTAGCTGGGTGGACAGGTCAGCTTGAAAATTTCTCTTGTGCCGCCTTCACGACATGAACATGCCGCCATTGACATGCAATTCCTGGCCGGTCACGTAGGCCGCGTTCGGGCTGGCGAGGTAGGCCACGGCATGCGCGATGTCGGCAGGCTTGCCCAGTTGCCCCAGGGGAATCTGGGACAGCAAGGCTTTGTGCTGGGCTTCGGGCAAGGCGGCCGTCATGTCGGTTTCAATGAAACCAGGTGCGACGCAGTTGACGGTGATGTTGCGGCTGCCGAGCTCGCGCGCAAGCGCACGGGTCATGCCGGCGACACCGGCTTTGGCGGCCGCGTAGTTGGCCTGGCCCGGGTTGCCGGAGGCGCCGACCACGCTGGTGATGCTGATGATGCGGCCGTAGCGCTGCTTCATCATGGGGCGGATCACGGCGCGCGACATGCGGAACACGGCTTTCAGGTTGGTGTCCAGCACCGCGTCCCAGTCTTCGTCTTTCAGGCGCATGGCCAGCATGTCGCGGGTGATGCCGGCATTGTTGACCAGCACATGCAAGGCGCCGTGCTCGGCGGTGATGCCATCGATCAGGGCCTCTGCGGCGGCCATGTCGTTGACATTCAGGTTGGCGCCGCGACAGCCGGGAAAGGCCGCCAGGGCGGCCGAAATTTTGGCCGCGCCTTCGTCGCTGGTGGCCGTGCCAATGACTTTCAGCCCTTGCTGGGCCAACTCGAGGGCAATCGCCGCGCCAATGCCGCGCGAAGCGCCGGTCACCAAGGCCACTTGGCCTGCAAAAGAAAGATCGCTCATGACAACAAGGCTTTCACTTCGGCCAGGGTGGCCGGATCGTACAAAGCGGCGCTTTGCAGCTCCGCATCGATGCGCTTGACCATGCCCGACAGCACTTTGCCGGGGCCACATTCCACCAGGGTGCTGACGCCGCGGGCTTTCAAAGCCGCCACGCACTCAACCCAGCGCACCGGACCAAAGGCCTGGCGGTACAGGGCATCGCGAATGGCATCGGCATCGGTTTGCACCGCCACATCGATGTTGTTCACCACCGGAATTTGCGGCGCGGCCAGCGCGGTCTCGGCCAGCTTGGCTTTGAGGCGCTCTGCGGCCGGCTTCATGAGGCTGGAGTGAAAAGGTGCCGACACGGGCAAGGGCAAGGCGCGCTTGGCCCCCAGGCCCTTCAACACCTCGCAGGCTTTTTCGACGCCGGCTTTGCTGCCGGCAATCACGGTTTGCGCCGGGTCGTTGAAGTTCACGGCTTCCACCACCTCGGGGCTGCCCGCGCCAAAACTGGCTGTGGCCTGGGCACAGCCTTCCACCACGCGGGCCGCGTCGAGGCCCAGAATAGCGGCCATGGCGCCCTGCCCCACGGGCACCGCTTCTTGCATGGCTTGGGCGCGCAAGCGCACCAGGGGCACGGCCTGCGCCAGGGTCAGCACGCCCGAGGCCACCAGGGCCGAATACTCGCCCAAAGAATGGCCAGCCACCGCCACCGGGGCCGCTCCGCCCTGGGCACGCCAGGCGCGGTAAGCGGCCACGCCGGCCAACAACATCACGGGCTGGGTGTTGGTGGTGAGGGCCAGGCTTTCTTTGGGGCCGTCATGAATCAACTGCCCCAGGTCTTCGCCCAGGGCATCCGAGGCCTCTTGCACGGTTTGGCGCACCACCGGATGGTCGCCCCATGCGTCGAGCATGCCCACGGCTTGCGAGCCTTGCCCCGGAAAAACAAATGCGAAAGAAGTCATGTTTGCGCTTCCCAATTTCAAAACTTGACCAGCACCGCACCCCAGGTGAAGCCACCGCCCACGCCTTCGAGCAACAGGTTTTGGCCGTGCTGTATTTGACCCGAGCGCACGGCCGCGTCCATCGCCAGGGGAATGGAGGCGGCCGAGGTGTTGCCATGGTCTTGCACCGTGAGCACCACTTTCTCCATGGGCAGCTTGAGCTTGCGCGCCGTGCTCTGGATGATGCGGATGTTGGCCTGGTGGGGAATCAGCCAGTCGATGTCGGTGTCGGCCAGGTTGGCTTTGCTCAGGGTGGCACGGGCGGCGCCTTCCAGCAAGCCCACAGCCAGTTTGAAGACCGCCTGGCCATCCATTTTCAGCACCGGGTCGCCCATGATTTGGCCGCCGTTGACATGGCCGGGCACGCACAAAATGCCCACATGCTTGCCATCGGCGTGCAAGTCGGTCGCCAGAATGCCTGGGGTGTCCGAGGCCTCGAGCACCACGGCACCGGCGCCGTCGCCAAACAGCACGCAGGTGGTGCGGTCGTTGAAATCCAGAATGCGCGAGAACACCACGGCGCCAACCACCAGGGCGCGTCGAGCGTTGCCGGCGCGAATCATGGCGTCGGCAACGGTCAGGGCGTAAATGAAGCCACTGCACACGGC
>CAINMN010000379.1 GCA_903850735.1 uncultured Burkholderiales bacterium
TGCGCATCAACTCGGCGTCCACGCTGTCGCCCTCGATGCGGGTGACGTAATCGTTGTCAATGGTCAGCACCACCGGCCGCTCCAAATAGCGCTTGAAGGTCAGGTTGACATCGCCCGGTGCCAGCACCAAGGTGCCGTGGACGCTGCCGGCTTTGGGAAAGGCCAGCGCCAGGCCGCCTGGCCAATGGGTCATGGTGCCGGGGCGCGTGGTGTAGCCCCAATTGCCGCCGACCACGGCGCCTTCCAGGTCGATGCTCAAATCGCTGCCCGCGGCTGAGTGCACATGCATGCGCCGTGTCGCGCGCAGGCGTTTGACATGCGCTTTGACCCGCTCCTCGGTGGCCTCGTCGGGCAGCAGCCGCGCCAGGGCCTCGGGGTGCTCATTGCTGACATAGATCACCCGCGCACCGCCCTTCAAGATGGCGGGCAATTCGGGGGCGTGCATCAGTCCTTCGACGGTGCAATCCACGACCAGGGTGCTGCTGGCCAGGGCCTGAACCACCGGGCCGATCTGCTGCAAGGCGGTGGAGGCACCGGTGGAGCGAATCACCGGCGCACCGCTGGCCGGCACGCTGGTGAGCTGCAGCACAAAAGCTTTGGCTTTCAAACGCGCCGCTGCCAAGCGTGCCAGTTCCGGCAGGATGGGCCGGCTTTGGCTTTCACACAGAATGGCCACGGTGTCGCCGGCTTGCACAGCGCATCGGCCCAGGACGGTCTCGAAAGCGTCAAGCCAGGCGGGTTCAATTCGTTCTTGCAGCATGAAAAGGGTATCCTTTGGTCAATCCATTATGACAAGCCTTGCATGAACACCCGGCGCACGCACCTCGATTGGCTGGCGATTTCGCTGCTGCTGTTGTGTTGCCTGTTTTGGGGTTCGCAGCAGGTGCTGGTCAAGGCCACCTTGCCTGAAGTGCCGGCGGTGTCTCAAGCGGCTTTGCGTTTCATTGGATCGGCCTTGACGCTGTGGGTTTGGTGCCGCATCCGCAACATTCCCTTGTGGCAGGCCGATGGCTCGTTGCGCGCAGGGCTGTTGGCAGGCCTGCTCTTCTCGGCCGAATTTGTCTGCATGTACCTTGGGCTGAAGTACACCAGCGCATCACGCCTGACCATTTTTCTGTACACCGCGCCGTTCTGGGTGGCCTTGCTGTTGCCGCTGTGGCTCAAGACCGAGCGCATGCGTCCGCTGCAATGGCTGGGTTTGGGGGTGGCTTTTGTGGCTTCGGCTTTTGCCTTGCGCGATGGCTTGGTGCAGAGCCTGGGGCGCGACATGGCCTGGCTGGGGGACCTGCTGGCCGTGGGGGCGGGCGCTTTTTGGGGGCTCACCACGGTGGTGATACGGACCAGCCGCCTCGCCAGTCTCTCGCCTGAAAAGGTGCTGTTTTACCAGGTCGCCATCAGTGCGCTGGTCCTGCCCTTTGTTGCCTGGGGTTTGGGCGAGCAACCCACGCTGGACATCAGCGGTTTCGCCTGGCTATCCTTGTTCCTGCAAACCTTTGTGGGTGCCTTTGCCAGTTATTTGACCTGGATGTGGATGCTGTCGCACTACCCAGCCACCAAGATCAGCGTCTTTGTGTTCCTGACGCCGATTTTTGCCCTGCTGTTTGGCACCTTGTGGCTGGGTGAGACGCTGACACCGGGCTTGATCGCTGCCTTGACGGGCGTTGCGGTCGGCATCGTTTTGGTGAACCGAAAATAGGCTCAAGCCGTCACGGTGGGGTCGGTGTAAAGGAGGTCCAGCGGATAGCGTTGACCTCGCAGATGGTCTTCCATGCACCGCACCACCAGCGGGCTGCGGTGCCGCTCGGCGCTGTCTCGGATTTCCTGGGGTGTGAGCCAGACGGTGCGAACAATGCCCTGGTCCAACTGTCGCCCGGGCACCACATCCCCGAGCTGGCCGCAAAAGGCAAAGCGCAGGTAGGTGATGTCTTCGGCGGCATGGCCTGGGCGTGCCGGACGGTGAAAGCGCGACAGGTAAACCCCCACCAACTCTGTGGGGCTGAACAGATGGGTGGTTTCTTCCAAGGCTTCGCGTGCGCAGCCTTGCAAAGGTGATTCACCAGGGTCCAGATGCCCGGCAGGATTGTTCAAGCGTAAACCTTCCGGGGTTTGCTCCTCGACCAACAAATAGCGGCCATCGCGCTCGATGATGGCTGCGACCGTGACACTGGGTTTCCAACGAATTGTCATGGCTTGATTTTGGCAGTCTTCAAGGGTTTGCGGCTAATTTGTTCAAATCAACCAAAACTCATGTAAGCTACAGGTCAGAAAACTTTACATCAAACAAACTGGGCATGAACCTCATGCCTGTGACAAGGAGATGATCCATGCTCATTGGCGTGCCCGCCGAAACCATGGCAGGTGAGACCCGCGTTGCGGTCACCCCTGAAACGGTCAAAAAACTCAAAGCGCAGGGCCATACCCTGCGCATCCAGTCGGGGGCTGGCCTGGCGGCCAGCGTCACCGACGAGGCCTACCAAGCTGCCGGCGCTGACATCACCGATGCGGCTGGCGCTTTGGGGGCCGACCTGGTGCTCAAAGTGCGCACCCCTTCCGATACGGAAATGGCCCACATGAAGCCTGGCGCCGCGCTGGTCGGCATGCTCAACCCATTTGACGCAGAAGGCTTGCAGCGCATGGCGCGTGGCCAGCTGACCAGCTTTGCCCTGGAGGCCGCCCCGCGCACCACCCGTGCCCATAGCATGGACGTGCTGTCCTCGCAGGCCAACATCGCGGGCTACAAGGCCGTGATGATGGCGGCCGACAAATACCAGCGCTTTTTCCCCATGCTCATGACCGCGGCCGGCACCGTCAAGGCCGCGCGCGTGGTGATTTTGGGCGTCGGCGTGGCCGGCTTGCAAGCCATTGCCACCGCCAAGCGTCTGGGCGCTGTGATCGAGGCCTCCGATGTGCGGCCCAGCGTCAAAGAGCAGGTCGAGTCTTTGGGCGCCAAGTTCATTGACGTGCCCTACGAAACCCAGGAAGAAAAAGAAGCCGCCGAAGGCGTGGGTGGCTATGCCCGCCCCATGCCGCCGAGCTGGCTGGAGCGCCAAAAGGCAGCAGTCGCCAAGCGCGTGGCGCAGGCCGATGTGGTGATCACCACCGCCTTGATTCCAGGCCGCGCTGCGCCAGTGTTGGTGACCGAAGAGATGGTCAAGAGCATGAAGGTCGGCTCCGTGATCGTGGACCTGGCCGCACCGCAAGGCGGCAATTGCCCGCTGACCGAAGCGGGCAAGATCGTGGTCAAGCATGGCGTCACCCTGGTGGGCGAAACCAATTTGCCCGCCCTGGTGGCGGCCGATGCCAGCTCCCTCTACGCGCGCAATGTGCTCGATTTCCTCAAGCTGGTGATCGACAAAGAAGGCGCTTTCAAAGTTGACCTCGAAGATGACATCGTCGCTGCCTGTCTCATGACCCAGGCCGGCGAGGTGAAAAGGAAATAAGCATGGAACTCGTTTCACCCACCCTCACCAACCTGATCATTTTTGTGCTGGCCATCTACGTGGGTTACCACGTGGTCTGGACCGTCACCCCCGCCTTGCACACCCCCTTGATGGCGGTGACCAATGCGGTGTCGGCCATTGTCATTGTGGGCGCCATGCTGGCGGCCGCCTTGACCGAAACCACCCTGGGTAAAACCATGGGCGTGCTGGCGGTCACTCTGGCCGCCGTGAATGTGTTCGGCGGCTTTCTCGTGACGCGACGCATGCTGGAAATGTTCAAGAAGAAAGAGAAAAAAGCACCTGCGGCGCAAGGAGATGCCAAATGAGCATGAACCTTGTCACGCTGCTGTACCTGGTGGCCAGCGTTTGCTTTATTCAGGCCTTGAAGGGCCTGTCTCACCCCACAACGTCCATCCGCGGCAACGTGTTTGGCATGGTGGGCATGACCTTGGCCGTGCTCACCACAGCGGCCCTGATTGTTCAACTCGCGGGCTCTGCCCTGGGCCTGGGCTGGGTCTTGTTCGGCTTGCTGGTGGGTGGCGCTGCCGGCGCCATCATGGCCCAGCGTGTGGAAATGACCAAAATGCCCGAGCTGGTGGCCTTCATGCACAGCATGATTGGCCTGGCCGCGGTGTTCATCGCCGTGGCGGCCGTGGTCGAGCCGCAGGCTTTCCAGATCGTGGCCAAGGCGGGTGACCCGATCCCCGCTGGCAACCGCCTGGAGCTGTTCCTGGGGGCGGCCATTGGTGCCATCACCTTCAGCGGCTCGGTCATTGCCTTTGGCAAGCTGTCGGGCAAGTACAAGTTCCGTCTGTTCCAGGGCGCACCTGTGGTGTTCCAGGGCCAGCACATGATCAACCTGGTGGTTGGGCTGGCCACCGTGGGCCTGGGCCTGGTGTTCATGTTCACCCAAAACTGGGACGCTTTCCTGGTCATGCTGGCGCTGTCCTTCGTGCTGGGTGTGTTGATCATCATTCCCATCGGCGGCGCCGACATGCCGGTGGTGGTGTCCATGCTCAACA
>CAINMN010000380.1 GCA_903850735.1 uncultured Burkholderiales bacterium
CATCCGCGAAGGCGGCAAGACCGTCGGCGCCGGCGTCGTTGCCAAGATCATGGAGTAATCCGTAGGGGTCTAGCTCAATTGGCAGAGCGTCGGTCTCCAAAACCGAAGGTTGGGGGTTCGATTCCCTCTGCCCCTGCCACCGGACTCTGAAAAACCTCGGTTTCTGGTGTCTCCCGAGCCCGCCAACTGTTTGGCGGGCTTCCGCGTCTTAAGTGACGCCCCTTTTTTGGAATGAGTAGCAGCCTGACATGGCCACCGCAAACGTTGAAACCGTGAACACCTCTGCTGACAAGCTCAAGCTTGCAGTGGCTGCTGCCTTGGTGCTGGCGGCCTTGGTGGCGTATTACCTGTTGGGCCAGCAAGGCGCCTTGATTCAATGGGCGGCTTTGCTGGTGTGCTTGGTGGGTGGCGTGGTCGTGTTTTTGACCTCGTTGCAAGGCCGCCAACTGATTGGCTTTGGTCGCGATGCCTGGCGCGAAGTGCAAAAGGTGGTCTGGCCGACCCGCAAGGAATCCATGCAGATGACGGCCTATGTGTTTGGCTTTGTCGTCATCATGGCCTTGTTCCTGTGGCTCACCGACAAAACCCTTGAGTGGGTGTTCTACGACCTGATTTTGGGCTGGAAAAAATAATGAGCGACACCGTCGAAAATTCAAGCCTGCTCGCGCCGTCTGCCAACCCGGACCTGCGCTGGTATGTGGTCCACGCCTATTCGGGCATGGAGAAGGCTGTCGAGCGCAACATCACCGAGCGCATTCAGCGCGCCGGCATGCAAACCAAGTTCGGCCGCATTTTGGTGCCGACCGAAGAAGTGGTGGAAATGAAAAACGGCCAACGCCGCACCACCGAGCGTCGCTTCTTCCCTGGCTACGTGCTGGTGGAAATGATCATGGACGACGAGTCCTGGCACCTGGTCAAGCACACCAACAAGGTCACCGGCTTTGTCGGTGGCGCCAAGAACCGTCCGGCACCGATCTCTCAGGCCGAAGTCGAGAAGATCGTCAGCCAGATGCAGGAAGGCTCTGACAAGCCGCGCCACAAGGTGGAGTTCATGGTGGGCGAGCTGGTGCGCGTCAAGGAAGGCCCTTTCACCGACTTCAATGGCTCGGTGGAAGAGGTCAACTACGAGAAAAACAAGGTTCGCGTGTCGGTCACGATTTTTGGTCGTGCCACGCCCGTCGAGCTGGAATTCGGTCAGGTCGAAAAGACCTGATGGTTTGGCATCGTGCGCCCCCCGACTCGGCGCCCGGTGGATTGAAGTGAGTCGTTAACCCCGGGGAGCTCGCAAGAGCGTTTGTACCCGCAAGGAGAAAAAGCATGGCAAAGAAAATTGTTGGCTTCGTGAAGCTGCAAGTGCCGGCTGGCAAGGCCAACCCCTCGCCCCCGATTGGTCCCGCACTGGGCCAGCGTGGCTTGAACATCATGGAATTCTGCAAGGCGTTCAACGCCCAGACCCAAGGCGTGGAGCCGGGTCTGCCCCTGCCGGTGGTGATCACCGCGTTTGCAGACAAGTCCTTCACCTTTATCATCAAGACGCCCCCGGCGACCACCTTGATCAAGAAGGCCATCAAGCTTGACAAAGGCTCTGCACGCCCCCACGTTGACAAGGTTGGCAAGATCACCCGCGCTCAGCTGGAAGAGATCGCCAAAACCAAAATGAAAGACATGACCGCTGCCGATCTGGACGCAGCAGTTCGCACCATCGCTGGCTCTGCCCGTTCGATGGGCGTCACGGTCGAAGGAGTCTGATCATGGCCAAAATCACCAAAAAACAAAAAGCCGTTGCCGGCAAAGTCGACAGCAACAAGCTGTACCCCTTTGCCGACGCGCTGAGCATCGTCAAAGAGTGCGCCACCGCCAAGTTCGATGAGTCCATCGACGTGGCCGTGCAACTCGGCATCGACGCCAAGAAGTCCGATCAAGTGGTGCGTGGCGCCGTCGTGTTGCCCAACGGCACCGGCAAGACCGCCCGCGTGGCCGTGTTCGCCCAAGGTGCCAAGGCTGAAGAAGCCAAGGCCGCC
>CAINMN010000381.1 GCA_903850735.1 uncultured Burkholderiales bacterium
ACATTCTGGTGGTCGATGACCTGAACGACCGGGTGGTGGTGATAGACCGCAAGACCAAGGAGTTCATCTGGCAGTACGGGGTCACCGACACCAAGGGCCACAAGCCCGGTCTGCTGTTCTATCCGGATGGTTTCGATATCGACGTCTTTCGCGACTGGAAATCAGCGCTCGGGAAACGCTGATTCACCTGACCGGCTGGCGGTCGGCGTGCGTCGGACCTACAGGCACGCGGTGCTGGCTTGCCGAAGATCGGTGCATCAGTGTTTTCCGCAATGCGGCTGCGCCAATATATCGCTATAGTGGGTCGCAGCAAATTTGTTCATCAATTCAGGAGTAAAACAATGAGTCAAAAAGTAGCTTACGTCACGGGCGGCATGGGTGGCATTGGTACCGCCATTTGCCAGCGCCTGCACAAAGATGGTTTCACCGTCATCGCAGGCTGCGGCCCCACGCGCGACTTCACCAAGTGGCTCGACGAGCAAAAAGCGCTGGGCTACACCTTCTACGCTTCCGTGGGCAACGTCAGTTCCTGGGAGTCCACGGTCGATGCCTTCACCAAGGCCAAAGCTGACCATGGCCCCATTGATGTGCTGGTGAACAACGCCGGTATCACGCGCGACCGAATGTTCCTCAAAATGACACGCGATGATTGGGACGCTGTCATTGACACCAACCTGAACTCCATGTTCAACGTGACCAAGCAGGTCGTGCCGGACATGGTGGAGCGTGGCTGGGGCCGCATTGTGCAAATTTCATCGGTCAACGGTGAGAAGGGCCAAGCCGGTCAGACCAACTACTCCGCCGCCAAAGCCGGCATGCACGGCTTCACCATGGCCCTGGCCCAGGAAATGGCCAACAAGGGCGTGACCGTGAACACGGTCAGCCCGGGCTACATCGGCACCGACATGGTCAAGGCCATTCGCCCCGACGTACTGGAGAAAATTGTCGGCACCGTGCCGGTCAAGCGTCTGGGTGAGCCCAGCGAGATCGCCTCCATCGTGGCCTGGCTGGCCAGCGAAGAGGGCGGTTATGCCACTGGCGCCGACTTCTCCGTCAACGGCGGCCTGCACATGGGCTAACCCTCCGTCCTTGCGAGGCCCCAAGGGCCGCGGCAACCCCTGGGTTCCGCGGCCCTTTTTCATGCGGCAAGCCAATCCAGGATAATCGGGTCATGCCTTTCCCTCCCGCTCAACGCTGGAAATTGTCGGTGGCGCCCATGATGGACTGGACCGACCGACATTGCCGCTACTTTCACCGACTGATCACCCAGCACACTCTGTTGTACACCGAGATGGTGACCACCGGGGCGCTGCTGCATGGGGATGTGCCGCGCCATTTGCGCTTCAATGCAGAAGAGCATCCCGTGGCGCTTCAGTTGGGAGGCAGCGAGCCTGTGGACCTGGCGCAATGCGCCCGCTTGGGCGAAACCTGGGGCTATGACGAAATCAACCTCAATTGCGGCTGCCCGTCCGAGCGCGTGCAACGTGGCGCATTCGGCGCATGCTTGATGGCCGAGCCGCAGTTGGTGGCCGACTGTGTCAAGGCCATGTGCGATGTCACCAGCCTGCCTGTGACGGTCAAGCACCGCATTGGCATCGACCAAAACGAGTCCTATGACTTTGTGTGCGATTTTGTCGGCCAGGTCAGTCAGGCCGGATGCCGTGTTTTCATTGTGCATGCACGCAATGCGTGGCTGAAGGGCTTGTCGCCCAAAGAAAACCGAGAAATTCCGCCGCTGCGCTACGAGGTGGTGACGCGCTTGAAACAAGATTTTCCCTCCCTGATCTTTGCCATCAATGGTGGCATTGACAGCGCGGAACAAGTGGATGCGCAGTTGCAACAAGTCGATGGCGTGATGGTGGGCCGCGCCGCATACCACAAGCCTTGGCTGATGCACGATTGGGATGCCAAGTTGGTGGACGTGCCCCCGGTGCGAACAAGCCGTGACGAAGTGGAACAAGCCATGGTGGCCTACATGCAGCGAGAGGCGCAGCAACACGGTACCTCGTGGTATGCGATCGCACGGCACATGCTGGGTTTGCGCCATGGAGAAAAAGGTGCGCGCCGTTGGCGCCAGGTCTGGAGTGACCACCGCCTGAAACTGCAAGCGCCTGAGCAAGTTCATGCGCTGGCGCAACGTGCGCTGCGCACAGACGCACAAGAGGTGCCGCTTGCTGCCTGAACAACGTGTTCGTTTGGCCAAATTGCTGATTTGGCTGACGCCCGCGCTGTGGGCGGTCAATTCCATCGTGGCGCGCAAGGCCCCAGGCATCGTGGATCCGCACGTGTTGGCCTTGGGGCGGTGGGCGCTGGCGGGGGCCATTTTGGGTTGGATCGCCCGCCATGAGTTGTGGCAACACCGCAAAGACATCTGGGCGGTATGGCCGCAGTATTTGACGCTGGGCGCTTGCGGCATGCTGATTTGCGGCGCCTGGCTTTATGTGGCGGCCCACACCACCGGTGTCATGAACATCGCCCTGATTTATGCCGCTGCGCCGGTCCTGATTTCGGTGGGTGCGGTGCTGTGGTTGGGCGAGCGCATGACGGTATTGCAAGGGATTGGCGTTGGCATCGCCATTTTGGGCGTCTTGCATGTGGTGACCCAGGGCGAATGGTCGGCGCTGGCGCGGGTCGAGTGGGTGGTGGGCGATTTGTTGATGGTGGCGGCGGCCTCAGCCTGGGCTGCTTACGCTTTGTTGCAAAAGAAGTGGTCCACCACATTGGGGTCAACCGCCCGGTTGGCCTGCATTTGCATGGGAGGCATCGTTTGTTTGCTGCCTTTCGCGATGTGGGAGTCTGTGCAGCCCCAAGCGCCCGCATGGTCACTGAATGCCACACTTTTGGTGATTGGAGCCGCGATCATCCCTGGCATCGGTGCCTATGGCATTTACGGCTGGGCCCAAAAAGTTTTGGGCGCCAGTCGGGTGAGCGTGACGCTTTACCTCGGCCCGCTCTGGGGCGCTTTGTCTGCATGGGGCGTCATGGGTGAGCCATTGGGATGGCACCATTTGGTGGGCGCATTACTGATCTTGCCAGGCGTGGCCTTGGTCACGCAGTTCCGACAAAACTGATCGGGTTGGTTCCTAGGCGGCGGCTTGCAGGCCGTTTTGAAAGTGGGCTTGCATGCGTTGCGCGCTGGCGTGGGGGTCGCGTGCCAACAAAGCCTGCACGATGCCGCGGTGCTCGTTCATCGATTCTTCGATGCGTCCCGACTTCAGCAAAGAGTTGTGGCGGTTGAGCTTCATCACCTTGCGCAAATCGGCCACCATCTGGTCGCGCCAGCGGTTGTCGGCCAGTTCCAGCAGGCGGCGGTGAAATTGCTCATTGATTTCAAAAAAGCGGTCCCGGTTCTGGCGCGCTGCTTCGAGTTCGGTTTGAAGATCCACCAATTCTTGCAATTGCTGGGGCGTGGCTTTTACCGCCACCACGGCAGCGGCGTCGGCTTCCAGCAAGGCCAAGAGGTGGTAGACGTCCGTCAGGTCTTTTTCATTGACCTCGGTCACATAGGCCCCACGGCGAACTTTCATGGTCACCAGGCCTTCAGCGGCCAGCACTTTCAAAGCTTCACGCAGGGGGGTGCGGCTGATGCCATATTCCTCGGCAATTTTCAGCTCGTCGATCCAGCTGCCGGGCTCGAGTTCGCGAGAAAAAATGCGCTGCCGCAGCAGTTCGGCAACTTCTTCGTACAGGGCGCGTGGGGTCAAGGTGAGGGCAGACATTGCTGGGAATTGTAAGCTCAAATAATATTTTGCATCAATAATTATGAATGATATGATGCTGACCGCCTGAACACACCTTGTCCTGCCATGTCACAAAAACCCTTTGAATTCAACGCTTCCAACCTCGAAGCCTGGGCGAAAGCCGCTGCCAAATCTGCCCCCGGTGGGGATGTTCAAGCACTGAATTGGGTGACCCCCGATGGCATTTCCGTCAAGCCCTTGTACACGGCCGAAGACACGCGGGACCTGCCGTACGCCAACACCTTGCCTGGTTTTGAGCCTTTCTTGCGCGGCCCGCAAGCCACGATGTACGCGGTGCGTCCTTGGACGATTCGGCAATACGCGGGTTTTTCAACCGCAGAAGAGTCGAATGCGTTTTACCGCAAGGCCCTGGCGGCCGGTGGCCAAGGTGTGTCGGTGGCCTTTGATTTGGCCACCCACCGCGGCTACGACTCGGACCATCCCCGTGTGACGGGCGATGTGGGCAAAGCCGGCGTGGCGATCGACTCGGTCGAAGACATGAAGATTTTGTTCAACCAGATTCCGCTGGACAAAGTCTCGGTGTCCATGACCATGAACGGCGCCGTGCTGCCGGTGCTTGCCGGCTATGTGGTGGCGGCCGAGGAGCAGGGCGTTTCGCAAGACAAACTCAGCGGCACCATTCAGAACGACATTCTGAAAGAGTTCATGGTGCGCAACACCTACATCTACCCGCCCGAGCCGTCGATGA
>CAINMN010000382.1 GCA_903850735.1 uncultured Burkholderiales bacterium
GGGCGCCGGAATGATTTCCATCAGGTCTTCGACCGAAGCTTCCGGGTGGCGCAGCATGTGCAAGCAGGCGTCGACCACTTCGTTCAGGTTGTGCGGCGGAATGTTGGTGGCCATGCCCACGGCGATACCGGCCGAGCCGTTCACCAGCAGGTTGGGCAGGCGGCTGGGCAACACCAAAGGCTCTTTTTCCGAGCCGTCGTAGTTGGGGCCAAAGTCCACGGTTTCCTTGTCGATGTCGCCCAACATTTCGTGGGCAATCTTGGCCAGGCGAATTTCCGTGTAACGCATGGCGGCGGCGTTGTCGCCGTCCACCGAGCCGAAGTTGCCTTGGCCATCGACCAACATGTGGCGCAAGGAAAAGTCTTGGGCCATGCGCACAATGGTGTCGTAGACCGCGCTGTCGCCGTGCGGGTGGTACTTGCCAATCACGTCACCCACAATACGCGCTGACTTCTTGTAGGCGCGGTTCCAGTCGTTGTTGAGTTCGTGCATGGCGAAAAGCACGCGTCGGTGCACGGGCTTGAGGCCATCGCGTGCATCGGGCAGGGCACGACCCACAATCACGCTCATGGCGTAGTCGAGGTAACTGCGGCGCATCTCCTCTTCGAGGCTGATGGGCAGTGTTTCTTTGGCAAACTGGGTCATGGAAGCGGCCGATCTTCGGGGAAAACCAATCATTTTAGGGGCAGTGGCACCCCTTTGATTTGTTGCGGGACTACAACAAATACGCTTTCAAGACACAATGTGTACGCTTTGTAACGCGAGGGGACGGATTGTGCTTTCAGGCTATGGCACAATAACCCCAGCTTGTGAGGTGATTTGTTCCCGCAATGCAATTTTTCGCAGCATGGCTGCGGTTGTTATGTCCCTCCAGAGGAGAACCATGAAGAAACTCAATACACTGGCGATGATCATTGCCGCCGCCGCCTTCGCTTCCGCTGCTGGCGCACAGGAAATCAACAACTGGCGCAATGCCGCTGGAGAAGTCTGGAAAAACGCTGCTGGTGAGTGCTGGCGCTCAGGTGCCTGGACCCCCGCCACCGCCGCGCCTGGCTGTGATGGCGCTGTGGCCCCGGCTCCCAAGGCTGCACCCGCTCCTGCACCCGCACCCGCACCCCGGGTTGCACCGGCACCCGCACCCGCACCTGCGCGCGCTCCGGCACCCGCTCCCGCTCCCGCGGCTGCTTCCAAAGTGACCTACGCAGCTGACGCTTTCTTCGATTTCGACAAAGCCGTGCTCAAGCCCGAAGGCAAAGCCAAGCTGGACGATCTGGCCAGCAAGGTCAAAGCCATCAACCTGGAAGTGATCATTGCCGTGGGTCACACCGACTCCGTGGGCTCTGACGCCTACAACCAGAAGCTGTCGGTTCGCCGCGCTGAAGCCGTCAAGGCCTACTTGGTGACCAAGGGCATCGAGAAGAACCGCGTTTACACCGAAGGCAAAGGCGAGAAGCAGCCTGTGGCCGACAACAAGACCACCGAAGGCCGCGCCAAGAACCGTCGCGTGGAAATCGAAGTGGTCGGTACCCGTCCCAACAAGTAATTTCTTCTGAAATTGCTTGCAAACCCCGCCTCGGCGGGGTTTTTTCATGGAGAGTCGTGATGACATCGCAGGTCAATGCTGATCCGGCCGAGCTGGCCAAGTTTTCAGAGCTGGCACATCGTTGGTGGGACCCCGAAAGTGAGTTCCGCCCGCTGCACCAGATCAACCCTTTGCGCCTGGACTGGATTCAGGGCCTGGTGCCCTTGCAAGGCCAGCGCGCGCTGGACGTGGGCTGTGGCGGGGGCATTTTGTCCGATGCCATGGCGCGCGCCGGTGCGCAAGTCACCGGCATCGACCTGGCCAGCAAAGCCCTGAAAGTGGCGCAATTGCACGCCCTGGAGGCGCAAACGCCCAACGTCTCTTACCGTGAAATCAGCGCCGAGGCCCTGGCCGCTGAGCAGCCGGCAAGCTTCGATGTGGTCACCTGCATGGAAATGCTCGAGCACGTGCCCGACCCCGCCTCGGTGGTGCGTGCCTGCGCCACCTTGGTCAAGCCAGGCGGCTGGGTGTTTTTCTCCACCTTGAACCGCAACCTCAAGTCCTTCATGCTGGCCATTGTGGGCGCCGAATATGTGCTGAACATGTTGCCGCGCGGCACGCACGAGTACGCCAAATTCATCCAGCCCAGCGAGCTCGCCGGGCATTGCCGTGCCGCCGGCCTGGAATGGCAGAAGACCCGAGGCTTGTCCTACAACCCCTTGACCCGCCGCTACTGGCTCAACGATGACACCAGTGTGAACTACCTGGTGGCCACCCAACGACAGGCTTGACCATGCGCGCTGCTTGCCGAGCTGTGCTGTTTGATCTGGATGGCACCCTGATTGACAGTGCCCCCGACCTCGGGGCCGCTGCCGACAAAATGCGGACCGACCGTGGCCTGCCTTCGTTGGACTTGTCGCTGTACCGCCCCATGGCGGGCGCAGGGGCGCGGGGCATGTTGAACATTGCCTTTGGCCTCAAGCCCGAGGATCCCGACTTCATGGCGATGCGCGAAGAGTTTTTTCGCAACTACGAGCAAGCCATGACCGTGCGAACCTACATTTTTGAAGGCGTGATCGAATTGATCGCGCAACTTCAATCGCGCGGCTTGCCCTGGGGCGTGGTGACCAACAAATCGTCGCGCTTCACCGACCCGCTCACGCAAATGATGCCCTTGTTCGAGAGTGCAGGCGCCATCGTCAGTGGCGACACCACGCCGCATGCCAAGCCCCACCCGGAGCCCTTGTTCGAGGCCGCACGCCGCATGCAGCTGGACCCCGCACATTGCTGGTATGTGGGCGACGATGCGCGTGACATCGTGGCCGGGCGCGCTGCCGGCATGAAAACCGTGGCCGCCACCTACGGCTATCTGGGCGAAGTGTCTGATTTAAGCCGCTGGGAGGCCGACTTGCACATTGATTCTCCGCTGGACCTCTTGAAATGGCTGGACTCGCCTTAAAATGAAACGCTTGGGGCTGCATTGGTTTCGACATGGGTTCGGACGCGTGGCAGGGCATGTCGAGGTTCTGTTACCTCGTAAAACAGCAGAAAAAAACTAACTGCAAACGACGAACGTTTCGCACTCGCCGCTTAATCCGGTGAGCCTTGCAACAGTTGGCCGATAGGCTGGGCAAGGGGGTCGCAAGACTTCCAGGCTGCAAGGGAACACATATTGGCTGGCATTCCTCCGGGTACCTTGGCGGGATGTGAGACACAAGGGTACTGGTTGGGCTCATAGCGTGCCGCTGCGCGATGGGTCTGGCGAGATCCAAATCAGACGGCTACACATGTAGAACTGTACGAAAAAGGCTTGTGGACGGGGGTTCAAATCCCCCCAGCTCCACCAATACCAAAACCCCAACTCGTCTGAGTTGGGGTTTTTTCTTGGGCGATCGTGCGTGTTGCCCCGTGTTGTTGCGGGTTCCTGCGGAAAGCTGTGGACCTCGCCCACCACGCGTCATGGCCTGTTCTGCGCCCGGTTTTCTCTCTACCGGCTATTTCTCTCAGCGCTTCTTGCGCACGGTAACGACGCAAAGTCCACAAGACCCTCGGTTCGGGTGTAACAAAATCAATAACTTACAAGTGGACGAATAAAGTAGTTTGTTATCAAATTTGGTGAGGCGGCGGGTAGCACAACCGACATCGCCATGATGACGTGGCAAAATATAGGAATGTATGCCCTGCGCAGATCCAAATTCATCGCCAAACTGGTGTTGGTGTGGTTTGCGCTTTTCTTGGGTTCTGCCATCGCCTCCACAGTGATCAAGCCGGGCAGCTTGCAAATGGTTTGTACGGCTGGTGGCGGCATGAAAATGGTGGACATGACTGGGGATGACGGGGAGCTTAAAGCCTCGGCCAGTATGGACTGCCCACTTTGTGCTTCTGTCACGGCTCCGCCTCCACCGCTGACCGCGCACTTCGAAAAACTCTCTCCCCTGGCGCATGCCCTGCACCCCATTGCAGCGGCCCACATTGCGTCTGTCACTGCCCCTCCGCTCCCATCGCGAGGTCCTCCAACTTCTCTCCTGTAACTCGCTAGGTCGGCTAGTTGCCCCTGGTATTCGGCATCACCTGCGCTCTCGCAGGTGATCTGTGTCGTATTCGTTCAGGAGTTGGATATGGAAAAGTCCCTCAAAAAGGGCGAATCACTTTTCAGAGAAGGTGATTCGGGAACATTGTGGCGCGTGGCGCAAGGAGCCATCTTGCTTCAAAAGGAAACGGAAGATGGTGTCGCTCTCACTCAAATGGCTTTGCCAGGCGACATCATTGGCTTAGAAGGCCTTTGCAATCGGCCATACACAAATTCAGCAGTCGCATTGGTTGAAACCAAGCTGATCCAGCAGGGTGTCTCCGGTGATTTCAGTGCCTTTGCTGCTGTGGCAGAGGGCTACTTTCAACAGCAGCAGCGCATGCATGACATGTCCAAGTTAAGGACTGGCTCGGTTGCTTCACGCTTGAAGTACCTGGTTCAGATGCTTGCCAAAAGCAAAGACGGCAAGCGGGAAAAACTGGATCGCAAAGACTTACCCACCCTTCGAGAAATGTCCCAAATCATGGACATCACAGGTGAAACCATTTGCCGTGAACTAAAAGCCCTGTTTCCGCAGGTCGACAAAACAAACCCATCGAAAGCATCAGCCATCAATGATGCATTTCCATTGGCCGCATAACAAAACGATGCTTCACATGAACAAGATTTATTCAACTCGTGGCGCTCGTCGTGGACTACTGATAGCAGCTGTTACTGCTGCCGTTTGGGTGGGATGGGCTGTTGGATACCTGCAAGGCGCCGATAGCAGCTACCCGGAACTGCAACTGATTGCGACAAGCAATTAACTTTAATTCGAAAGAGAAAATGAAAAATTTCAAGCTTAATCCCATTGTTACTGTCTTGCTGTCTGCTGGATCTGGCGTCTACGCTCAGACGGCAACATTGCCGCCAGTAGTGATTACAGCAAATCCCTTTTCTTATGCTGTATCAGCCACAGATGCAGGCACAAGGACCAATACTCCTATTGAGAAAATTCCTCAATCTGTCGTGGTCATCACAAAAGACATCATCGATGATCAAGGCGCAAAAACTCTGTCAGATGTCCTGAGAAATGCAAGTAACGTAACTGCTATTGATGAGCGTGACTCAAATCTAACTGGATTCCGTGTCCGTGGTTTCGCTGCATCGACAGTGATTGATGGTGTTCAAACTCCAGGCATTTTTCATAACCAAGAATCAGTTGTAAACGTTGAAAGCATCTCGGTTCTAAAAGGACCTAACGGGGGCTTGTTTGGTGGGTCGCAGGGAATGAACTATCCCAGCAGCGGAGGCGTTGTATATATCAAGACACCTGAGCCCACAAAAGAAGTTTATCGCTCTGTAGGTGCTACCGTCGGTAGCTATAACCTCAAGTCAACTAGCTTTGATTTGAATCAACCAGTCAATGATGTACTTGCATTTCGTCTGATTGGTGAGTACTCAGATAAAAATTCAGAGACAGAAAAAATCTATTTGAAGCGACAGGGCTTGTACCCGAGCATTGCGTTGACGCCTAATAGTGATACGAAAATTGTTCTCAAGTTCAAAGATACGCGAAATGAAACCTTAGACTACCCTGGTCTGCCGCGAGCTGGAACTAACTCATCTGACGTGATTTCGGGTATTCCA